>DASSDW010000285.1:0-3975 GCA_035696925.1 Actinomycetota bacterium | reverse complement strand
AGGGGACCACCTCGAAACACTCGTGCACGGCGCGGTCATCCTGGGGAGCATCGGCCTGGTCGGGTTCGGCCTCGCCGGGCTCGCCTTGGGAACCCACGCCCCGCTGGGTCGATTCCCTATGGTGCTGGTGCCGGCCATCGGCACCGTTGTCGTCGGGACACTGCTGGTCCTCGACATCCACGCGCATGCGCCTCCGCCCTGTGTGCCGCGGTCGTGCTTCCGTGGGTTCGAGGACCCCTGGGTCCAGGGGATGCTTGCGTTCAACGTCGCCTTCCTCGCGGCGTTGTTCCTGGTGCCGGCATGGCGGGCGTCACGGTCATCGGGGGAGGACGAAGACGAGGACGACCCCTTCGCGGACTGGGTGGTCTGACGTCCCGCTCGTGGCGGGCCGTTCTGACGGACGCTAGGACCTCTTCGCGAGACCCAAGAGGCAGACAGCGGGCAAGCGGCGAGACAACCGCGTCGTGTCCTCATGGTGGCGATCTCTCGCAAGATGCTCGAGGACGAATCGACGCCGACCCCGCCTACCGTGTGATCGAAATGGGTAGTAGGCCATGTTCATACAAGGCCAGTAGGGCGGCCGCGTTTGAAGGGGGCAGATGCGCCGAGGCGGAGTGGCTGGCTATTCGACGCCGGTCCAGTCCCATGCGTCCACTCCTGCACCTTCCTTCCGACCTCGACTGGCCTCGCCCTGGGCGACAGTGGTGAGCCACCGACTATGACGTGGGATCAGTCCTCTTGGGAGTCGAAAGGTCCGCCGGGCTCTTGCGGCGGCTGATGCTCCGCGTCGCTCCGGAAGCTCCGCAGGAGCGCACCGCAGCGACCACAGAACAGCATCAGGATCGCCATCGGATCCTCGCTCTCGCCGAGGCGTGTCGCATCGAGCTCCTGATACCGCAGCTCACCTTCCAGTGGCCGACTGCACGACGGGCATCGAGGACCACTCCTCGTAGTCGGATGCCAGCCAGCGACCTCTGATCCAGTGAGGACACCCTCGCCGAGGCCCGTGTAGCCGGACAGCAGCTGGATCACGGTCTGGCGGACGCGGTTGAGATCGGCGCCGAGCTGCTGGAGGACCTGGGCAGCGACCCCCTCGCCTTCGCGGATCAGCCCGAGCAGGATGTGCTCGGTGCCGATGTAGTCGTGGCCGAGCTGCAGGGCCTCGCGGAACGACAGCTCGAGGACCTTCTTGGCGCGCGGGGTGAACGGGATGTGGCCGGTGGGTGCCGCTTGACCCTGCCCGATGATCTCCTCGACCTGGTGGCGCGCGGCCTCGAGGGAGATGCTCAGCGACTCGAGTGCATTCGCGGCGACGCCCTCACCCTCGTGGATCAGACCCAGCAGGACGTGCTCGGTTCCGATGTAGTTGTGGTTGAGCATCCTCGCCTCTTCTTGGGCGAGGACGACCACCCGCCGGGCTCTGTCGGTGAATCGCTCGAACACGGTCGGACCCTCCGAGCGGATGCTAGTGCTCGAGCGCAGTCCTACGTCTTTCGCTCATCCGCCCGTCGGGGAACAGCTACTTCCGCGCTCTACCTGAGTTCTCGGCGTGCCGCTACTCCGAATGGGAAGCGACCTCCGCCTCCGGGGAGTCCGGGGCGGACTCGGCCTCGGCGCCGTCATCCGGTTTGCTCGGCCTCTGTACCTTGCGCTCCCGGTCGACGCCGGGTGGCTCCGGGTCGACTGACTTCCGCTCCTCGTTCGCAGGCGGCGGTTCCTTGGGGTCCATGCCGTCTCCTCCTCCGTCACTCACCCGTTACCCGCGCCGGGCTGCGTCCACGCCAGCCTCGGCAGCGGACTCTCGGCGAAGGAACCCAAGGCCGGCGACGAAGCCGAGGAGCGCGCCTACGGATCCGCCGAACACGGTCCACAGTGCGATAGGCGTCCAGGGGCGTGGGAAACAGTTGCCCAAGAACACCCATCCATCAGATGCTCGCTAGGGGCGGGCCCCCCTGTCATCTTGCCCGCCCACCCACCGGGCAACCGTGCGCGCCAGCGCTTCACTGGGCCACCACGTCTTCATGAACAGCTTTCCGTTGGCCTTTCGTCCTTCCACCCACCAGCCGAAACGATGGCCGGGACGGACGATCACGTTGCGAGTGGTCATGCCTTCTCCCTACCTCAGCCCCTGATCGGGCAAACACTCACGCAGCGGCCGGGAACCATCCGTTCACAGACTGGGTCCCCTGTTGCGAACACATTGCAGAGGAGGCCTCTCGATGCGCGCTCTTCGGTTCGTCCTCGTCATCGCCGCGGCTCTCGGGGTTGCGCTGCTCCCGACCTCTGCCAGCGCGGGAGGCGGCTGGAGCATCCCCGAGCGGTCGGCGTACGTACCAACCGAGGTCGCGATCGTCCAGGGAACCTTCTCGGAGAGCACAACGGGGGAGGCGAACGCGAACGGCCCGCATATCGCGTACCTCCTTCCGGCGAACCGTTGGATCCAGGGCCACGGGGTGCCCGAGGAAGCGATCCCGGTCGGCCAGGTCATGATCACCCCGACGAACGGTGATGTCTTCCTCGGACGCGTCGAGTTCCGCGTTCCCGACCTCCCCTCCGGGCTGTACCACATCCAGTACTGCAACGATCCATGCACCGGCTACACGGTCGTCGGGCTCGGCGACCTGATCGGGAGCGAGTCCTTCGCGATCGCTGCCACACCTGCCGAGGGGCGCCTGATGATGCTGGTGCACCGCCTCCGATCGAAGATCGACGGGGTCACGTATCGGCTCCGCCGGCAGGCGGCCGCTCAGGTCCGCGGCGCGGAACGAGAGCTGACGGCGGCACGGGGTCTCCAGACGATCGCCGAGGTCCGGGTTCGCGAGGTCACCGAGACGCTCCGAACCACCCGCACAGCACTCGAGGTCGAGCGCTCAACCGTCGCCACGGCGTTCGTCATCGTGAGCGGCCTGGCGCTCATCGCGATCGCCCTGCTCGCCATGCTCCTCGTAACGGCGAGGCGGCTCCGCGCTGCGCGACTCGACACGGAACTGCAGTCGATGACGCAGCGTCCCACGGTCGTCGACTCGACGACCTAGCGCGGTCCATTCCCGACGCACCCGTTGGCGGGATCAGCCGTGACATACGCGGGAGCCTGAGTCGAGCACACTGCGTCCCACAGCGACGAACCGCCAGGAGTATCCACGCGGATGCAGCGTCATACGAACGACGCCGAACCGGTCGTCGATCACCCGCTGCGACCCCCGGATCGACGGGCCGGCCGCGTAGAGGCCGCGTCCCCCGGTCCCGACGGTGAACTGGCGGATCCCGGCGAGCGGCGCGAATTCACCGCGCGGGTTCATCAACGCGAACCGCTCGTAGAGATGGTCATGACCGTTCAACGCGACGTCGACGCCGTGCCGGAAGAGGACTCGCCAGAGCGGCCCCATCGTCGGGTTGGACCCGTGGACCGAACCGGACGACCAACGGGGGTGGTGCCAGAAGGCGAGCTCGCACCGGTGGCGATCGTTCGAGAGATTCCGGCGGACCCATCGGAGCTTCCGATCCGAGAGCCCGTTCCCGGTGTTGATAGACACGACGTGCCAGTTGCCGATGTTGACGCTGTACATGCCGCTCGAGCCTTGATGCGCTCGCCGACCGAAGTAGCTGAAGTATCCGCCCGCCCCAGCGACGTGGTAGTCGTGGTTGCCCGGCGTCGGGTGGGTCCGGCGCTTGAACCGCCCCCATGTCGGCCGGTATGAGTCCATGAAGTCGGCGAACCGACCATCCTCGTACTGGTTGTCGCCGAGCGTCAGGATGGCTCTCGGATCGATCCTCCCGATCAGATCCGCTGTCCGGCGCTGCGAGCGGCACGGATCCGGACATGCGATGTCGCCTGCGGCCACGATCACGGGATCGGCCGCCATCACCTCGCCGGGGAGCGCGGACACACCGAGCGCGAGGACCAGGCTGAGCATAGCGAGCCGGGTTCGGGATGCCGGGGGGGCGAGCATCTATCGGCAGCCTACCGCGCACCGC
>DASSDW010000284.1:0-4699 GCA_035696925.1 Actinomycetota bacterium | reverse complement strand
GCGTGCGCTCTTCTCCCTCACCGGTGGCCGGATGGCCCTGAGCTATCTGGATCTGATCGACGTCGAGGCGGTTCGGGCCGATCCCAAACCGATGCTCGGGATGAGCGACATCTCCGCGTTGCACCTGGCTCTCCATGCCCGGACGGGTCTGGTCTCGTTGCACTCCGACCTGGTCACGTTCGGGTTCGGGGAGTGGAACGAGCTCGACGGCGCTCGCCGTGAACAGCTCGCGGAGCTGTACTTCCGCGTCCTCACCGAGGACACGCCGCTCGGTTCTCTCCCGGCGGGGACGCGCTGGGAGACATGGCGGTCGGGCCGCGCGGAAGGCCCGCTGATCGGCGGGATGCTCAACCGACTGGTGCGCGGGCAGGCGACTTCGTCTGCCCTGGCCCCCGAGCGATTCGACGGGGCGATCCTGTTCTGGGAGGAAGCGTTCACCTCGACCTCGGTGATCTGGAACGACCTGCACGTGCTGCGACAGGCGGGTGTCCTGGACCGGATCTCCGGCATGGTCGTCGGCAAGCCGTTCGAGGTGGAGCCGACGCCACCAGGACCCGAGCCGCTCCGTGACATCGTCCTCGAGGTCGTCGGCGAGCGTGACATCCCCGTGCTGGGCGACGTCGACATCGGCCACGCAGGGCCGAACCTGCCGATGCCGCTCGGCATCCGCGCCGAGATGGACGCCGACGCGCCGACGCTGTCACTGCTGGAGCCGGTCGTCTCGGCTGCCGAGAGGTAAGCGAAACGATCTCTAAGGGCTCGACTCAGACGTGCGCGAGCACCGCGTCCAGCGGGCGCGGAGCCTTCGAGAGATCGAGCGCGGCCACCAGCAGAGGCGCGTAGTCGATCTTGCGGCTCGAGTTCCCGAGGAAACGTCTGAGCTGCTGTTCGGTGGGCCGTCCGCGCCACTCCGGTTGCTTCTGGAGGGTCCGGAACGGCCCGAGCTCACCCCGCTCCTCCACGATCTCCATCACCCGCTCGGCGCCGAGCGAGCGGATCAGCTCGTCCTCGAGGTCCTCGACGCACGCGAAGAACCCGAGCCGCTCCAGCTCGAGAGGCGACGAGCCCGATCCGAACCCCGCCCGCTCGAGTCCGCGACGGACGTCGAGCTCCTCGGCCGCGTCGTACAGCCCGGCAACGGCGACGTCGGACCCACGCGGTCCGAACCGCTCCAGGTACCGCCCGATGTTCTTCGCTCCACCCATGGCGACCGCGGCGACACCATCTGCCGTCAGGATGCGTCCCCGCCGTTCGGCGAGCGCCTCGAGCGCACGTCGGTCGCTGACTCCCTCGACGAGGACGACGGCGCGCGGGATCGTCGTCACCGGGTGACGGCGTGGAGGAGGACCGGTTCGGACACGCCCTTCAGCTCGACCGCGCCGACCGGCTCGAAGGCTATCCCGTCCGGGACCACGCGATCCACGATCTCCTGCGTGACGAGCACCTGGCCCGGCGCCGCCCGCTCCCCGATCCTCGCGGCGAGGTTGACGGTCCGGCCGAAGTAGTCGCCCCCTTGGAACACCACGGGGCCGGTGTCGAGGCCGACGTGCGCGGGTGGCAGTCCCTCCTTCGCGATCGCATCGACCATCTCCAGCGCGGCGACGACCCCGCCGGTCGGCTCCCGGAAGTGGAACATCACGCCGTCGCCCAGCCACTTCACGACCTTGCCGCCGTGGCGCTCGGCGGGCCGCTGGACGAGCGGCGTGAGACGAGCCGCCAGCTCCGCGGCGGCCTCGTCGCCGCGCTCCTCCGTCAGCCGCGTGTAGCCCGTGATGTCCAGGAAGCAGATCGCCGGGGGCCTGACCAGCCGGCTCCGGAGCCCGGTGCGGTCGAGCGCGTCCTCGATCTCTCCGATCAGGTTCTCCACCCACGTGTGCTCCTGGTGCGCGTGGTACATCGCGAGCATCGCCTGCTCGAGGAGCGGCGTGGTCTCCTCGCCGAACCCGAGCGTCGCCTCGTGCATCTCCGCGTCGGTCATGCCGGAGGCCAGGGCCGGGAGCACGACGTACCGGTGCCACCAGTCCGCCTCCACCTCGGCCATCCGGCGGAGACCATCGCCATAGACGCGGAGCAACCGCTCGAGGACGGACGTGGGGAATCGGGCCGAGACGAGCTTCTCGATCAACGGGACGACCCGGAGCTCGTCCTCGCGCATCCGGTCGTCCGGCTCGGGCAGGGCGAAGCCGATCGCTTCGCGGAGGACCCTGAGGAGCTCCAGCGGGACGCCGGTCTCCGAGGCGACGTCCCGGAACGATCGTTGGCTCAGCGGGGCGATCAGGTCGTAGAGCGGGTTGTCGAGCCACCCGAACGAGAGCTCCCCGGCGTCGAGCGCCTCGCGGATCGCTTCGAGCGGCAGACCCGTGCGTTCGAGGCCCTGGTACAGCCGAGCGCGCCTGACGTCGCCTTCCGTGAAGGCGCCGTCGGCCGACGGAGCGAGCACGCCGACCTCGATCAGCTCGGTCACGTAGCCGGGCTCGACCCCCGCCCGCTCCGCCACGTCCCGCTCGGAGATCCGGTCCACGCACAGAACCTAGCCGGGCAGCCTTCCGATGTGCACGGCGGCGGCCGCGTCGTCAGCGGTTCCGCGGGTGGTCGCGGGCGGCCCGTTCGTTGCTTCGCTTGTGATCGCCCGTCACACGCGCCATCACCTGCTGCGGATCCCCCCGCTCGATGTCTTCCATGAAGCGCGCGGCGGCGGAACCGCGGAGGGTGGCCGCCTTCTTCCCACGATGCGTCACCACGACGGAGTCCCCACGCTGCGAGAACGCGAACCCGGAAGCGTCGCCCATCCAGCGAGGATGCGACGCTCGACGGTCTGCCGCGTCCCGCGGCGTCGGCCATCATGGTGCGGAGGTAGGGGGCCGTCGATGGAGCTCACGATCGAAGACGTTGCCGGGCGCGCGGGGGTCGATGTCGTGTACGTCCGACGGCTGATCGACCTCGGGGTGGTCGCTCCGGAAGGCGACGGCTACCGCGAACAGGACGCGCACGTCACCGCTCTCCTTCACATGTGGGAGGAGGCCGGCCTCACCGCCGAGTCGATCCTCGCCGCGACGGCGTCCGGGCAGCTCTCCCTCGACTTCCTCGAGTCGCCCGGATGGGAGCTCCCTCCGCGGCTCGACCGGACCTACCGTCAGCTCGCCGAGGAGCGGAGCATGCCGGTCGGGCTGCTGCAGACGATCCAGCGATCGATGGGGTTCGTTCCGCCGGAGCCGGACGATCCGGCCCGGCCGGACGACGCCGTGATCGCGGATCTGGCTCGGAGCGTCCTCGACATCGGCGGCACCGAGGACGCGATCCGCCGACTGTTCCGCGCGTACGCGGACAACCTCCGACGACTGGTGTCGGCTGAGGCGGACCTGTACATCGAACAGATCGAGGATCCGAGCCGTCGCGCGGGATCGAGCGCGCCGGAGCTGATGCGGAGGGGAGCCGCCGCCGGGCGTGACATGGCTCCACTGGTCCGGGCCACGCTCGCCGCGATCTACGAGCGGCATCGTCAGCACGTGTGGGCGCAGCATTCGGTCGAGACGGCCGAGGCGGTGCTCGAGCGCGCCGGGCTGTTCCAGCGGGTCGAGCGAACCCCGACGATCTGCTTCGTCGACCTCACGGGGTACACCCGCCTGACCGAGGAGCAGGGCGATGAGACGGCCGCTCGTCTGGCCGCCCGACTCTCGGCGCTGGTGGACGCGGTGGCTCTCCGGCACGGGGGACGGCCCGTCCGGTGGCTCGGCGACGGTGGGATGTTCCTGTTCCCCGAGGCGACGGCGGCGGTTCGAGCCGCGCTCGAGATGAGCGAGGGTGCGCCGGCCGCCGGGCTGCCGACCACTCACATCGGGATCCAGTCGGGACCAGTCGTCTTCCAGGACGGCGACGTCTACGGACGGACCGTGAACGTCGCCTCGCGGATCGCCGATCTCGCCCAGGCGGGCGACGTGCTCACGACCGAGGAAACCATGCGGCAGGTCGAGGATCCCGAGATCGAGTGGGCGCTCGTCGGCCCCGTCGAGCTGAAGGGCGTCGCGGCCCCGGTGACGTTGTACCGAGCTTCACTAGGACGAGCTGGAATCCAGGGGCTGCGGACTCGGTTGGATGGATGATGGTCACCGACACCGAGAACCTGGCACCACCCCGAGCAGGTCGCCGCGAGTGGATCGGTCTGGGCGTGATCGCGCTCGCCTGCATGCTCTACGTGATGGATCTGACCGTGCTTCACCTCGCGATCCCGTCCATCAGTGCGGATCTGCAGCCGAGCAGCACGCAGCTGCTGTGGATCATCGACATCTACGGGTTCGTCGTCGCCGGGTCCCTCATCACGATGGGCACGCTCGGCGACCGGATCGGCCGCCGACACCTCCTGATGATCGGGGCCGCGGCGTTCGGCGCCGCCTCCGTGCTCGCCGCACTGTCAACGAGCGCCGAGATGCTGATCGCGACGCGCGCCCTTCTGGGGATCGCCGGCGCCACGCTTGCCCCGTCGACCCTCTCACTGATCCGGAACATGTTCCTCGACCCGACGGAGCGCACCACCGCGGTCGCCGTGTGGATCACGAGCTTCTCCGTAGGCGGTGCGATAGGACCCCTCCTCGGCGGGACGATCCTCGAGTTCTTCTGGTGGGGCGCCGCATTCCTGGTTGCGGTCCCGGTCATGGCTCTTCTGGTCTTGTTGGGTCCGCGGCTGTTGCCGGAGTCTCGAGAC
>DASSDW010000283.1:0-3090 GCA_035696925.1 Actinomycetota bacterium | reverse complement strand
GTCCCCGGCATCGCCCGTCGACTACCTCGCGCACCCGATCGAGACCCTGGAGGTGGGGGCCCTCGGCTCCCTCGCATGCCTCCGTCTCGCGGAACGGAAGGGCGCGGGCCTCTTCCTCGCATCCACGTCGGAGGTGTACGGAGACCCGAAGGTCCACCCACAGCCGGAGAGCTACTGGGGGAACGTGAATCCGATCGGGCCGCGGTCGGTCTACGACGAAGCGAAGCGCTTCGCCGAGGCCGTGACCATGGCCTTCCACAGGACGCGAGGTGTGCCGGTGCGGATCATCAGGATCTTCAACACCTACGGACCGAGGATGCGGCGGCACGACGGGCGAGCCGTCCCGACGTTCATCGACCAGGCGCTGCGCGCTGAACCGATCACCGTCCATGGAGACGGCTCCCAGACCCGCTCGCTCTGCTACGTCGACGATCTCGTCGAAGGCATCTGGCGCGTCCTCCGTTCCGACCTGACCGGTCCCGTGAATCTCGGGAGCACCGAAGAGGTGACGATGGGGGAGCTCGCGGAACTGATCCGTTCGCTCACGGGCGCCCGGTCTCCGATCGTCTACACGGACCGTCCGGTGGACGACCCCGAGAATCGTCGCCCCGATACATCCCTCGCGCACGATCGCCTGGGGTGGACGCCACAGATCCCCCTCCGCGAGGGCCTCGCCAAGACGATCGGATGGATCCGCCGGGACGAAGAGCCGGAGCGGTCGGGCCGGGGGGAGACGCTCCCCTCCCCAGCCTGACGTTCAGGCGTTCGCACCCTCCGTTCGGACGAGGTTCTGCAACATCCCGCTGCGCGTGACGAACGCCGCGGCTTCGAGTCTCGAGTGCACTCCCAGCTTCCCCAGGATGTTCTGGATGTGCGTTCGGGCCGTCTGCGGACTGATCACCAAGGCTCGGGCGATCGAATCGTTGTCCGACCCTTGGGCGAGGAGCGCCAGCACCTCTCGTTCTCGCACGGTCAATCGGGTGATCCGCTCGAACGCTTCGTCGTGGTCGCGCTTCCGACGGAGGAGTCCCGTGAGCAGCGGGCCGAGCATCGTCGGAGGGACGAGCGTGTCGCCACGATGGATCGCTCGGGTCGCATGGATCAGGTCCGCGAGAGGAGCTTCCCTGGTGAGATAGCCACTCGCGCCCGCGTCCAGGACCTCCACGAGGCCCCGATAGTCTTCCCGGGCGCTCAACACCAGGACGTGACAATCGGGAGCGTTCGCCTTGATCGCGGCCGTGGTCTGGGGGCTGTTGGACATCGGGAGGTCCGCATCGAGGATCGCGACGTGCGGGAGCGTCCGCTCCGATTCCGAGACGGCCTCGGGTCCCGTGCTGGCCTCACCGATCACGTGGATCTCGTCCTCGCTCTCGAGGACCGCCCGGACGGCCTCACGGAAGAGGGCATGCCGGTCCGCCAGCAACACGCGGATCGTCCCGGAAGGCTCGCTCAACCCACACTCTCTCTTCGGTCAGACCTGATGCGAGCACCGTACCCGCGGGATCGTTCCGCGGGCACGCACCGGACGACGTACCCGCTCTACGTCATCTGCATGAGCCGCGGGGGAGACGGCTTGCGCACGAGTGTTTCAGACCCTGTCGAGGGGAGCCGCCACGTCCACGTCTACGTTGGACGGAACGGGGACCACGCGATGCCGCACCGCCAACGTGGCCGCTTCGAGACGGGAATGCACCTGGAGCTTCGTCAGGATGCTCTGGACGTGCGTGCGGACCGTGTTCCGGCTGATGCCGAGCCGGCGCGCGATCATCGGTCCGTCCGCTCCCTCGACCAGGAGCTCGAGCACCTCTCGCTCTCGAGCGGTCAGCTGCGACACGAGCAGCCAGACGCTGTCGTTCGTGGGGCTGTGCGTGCGGCGAGATGCCGCGCGATGCGGGAAGACCATCTGCCCGGCGGCCACGGCCTCGATCGAGGCGACGAATCGGCTGACCGGCAGATTCTTCGACAGGTAGCCGCAGAACCCTGCGACCTGTGCTGCCTCGACCGTCTTCTGATCGTCGAGGGCGGTCAAGGCCACGAGCTTCGCCTCCGGCCAGCCCTCCAGGATCTCGCGTCCGACCGCGAGGCCGCCGCGATCGGGGAGGCCGAGATCGAGCAGGACCACGTCGGGCCGGTCCCGCTCGAGGTACTCGAGCGCGTCCTGGCCGCTCGTGGCGAGGCCCACCGGCTCCATCCCCGCCACGAGCAGCGTGGAGCTGATCGCTTCGGCGAACAGGACGTGATCCTCGACGATCAGGATGCGGACCGTTGGAGTTCCCTCCCATCCACCGGGAGCAACACGTGGAACGTGGAGCCCTCGTCGTCGGGATCGACCCAGATCCGACCCCCGTGAGCTTCGACCACGCGACGTGTGATGAACAGTCCGAGACCGCTTCCATCCCGGATCCTCGATCCCTCCCGCCCGCGGACGAACGGATCGAAGATGGTGGCACGCTCCTCCCGCGGGATGCCGGGCCCCTGATCGCGAACGGACACCCGGACGGCCGTCCCCTCGCTCGCGACGTGCACACGCACGACCGAGTCGCGACCCGAATAGAGGGCCGCGTTGCGGATGAGGTTCACGACGGCTGCACGCAACTGCACGGGATCGACGGAAGCCGTGACGGATGGATCTGCATCGACCTCGATGGTCGCTTCCACATCGTGCATGTCCCGATAGCTGGCGATCGCCTCCTCCACCAGACGGGACACGTCCACGACGGACGTTTCCAGCTCGCGTCGACCGGTCGCCCACCCGAGGATCCCCTCCGTGTCCAGCGCGAGCTTTTCGAGCTCGCTCACCGAGCGCCGGAGCACGGACTCATCCCCCGGATCGCTCCGCCCGACGACGCCCTCCAATGCGGCCTTGACGCCGAGGATCGGTGTCCTGAGCTCATGGGCCGTCCATGCGAGTCCGACATCGAGATACGACGATCGCTTCGCTTCACGAGCGGACGCCCACAACAACGGCAAGCTGTCCTCCAGCAACGAGCCGATCATGTCGATCCGATGCTGCGCGAACGGGCTGCGACTCGCCACGAGCACGAGCGCACCAGCCGCGTCACGGATCGTCGCACCCCGTACGCCGAACAC
>DASSDW010000282.1:0-2194 GCA_035696925.1 Actinomycetota bacterium | reverse complement strand
CATCCAACGTTGAGCTATCGACGTCGAGCAACGCCGGACTTGTCGAGTCGTTCTTGAGCGGACCTCGAGCTCCAACCACAGATACGTGCCGGTGATCGAGTGTGCCAAGCCCCAGCGTGACGTCATTGTCTCGAGCAACCGGCGACCGGAAACATCAACCTGCCGATCGCTTGCCATTCCAAGGGCGAGGCCGGGACCCCGCTCACGAATCGTTACCTGGATACGGTCATCGCCAGCGGCCGTCACTCGGATCGTTTGTTCGGATGGGCCGATGACGTGGCGGACGATCATCTCGAGCATCTCGGCGGTGACTCGCGTAGCTAGCTCCACTTGCCCGGGGGATTGGTCGCGAAGGGTATCGACGAGGAACGACCGCGCCTCGCGGGGTGCACTCGGGGATGCCACGAGATGGACAACGGGGGCAGGTGGTCCAGGCACGTCCGCGCGCTCACCAGTACCCGCGTATGGCTCGATGGTCGTTCACGGCGATGATGTCGCGAGGTCGTGGATGCGATTCAACCGGCTCTCCGCGTCTGCCAGATCCATCTCGGCCGTGCCTGTCGCCTCGACCTGAGCGGCTGCGATCTCCGCGATCGCGGCCAGCCGGCGTTCCGCATCCTCCAACCGATCTTGGAGTTCTCGACCGTCAGCATCATCTGAATGCGCAGCCCCCTCGGCTTGCTGCTCCTGTGCCCCTTTCCCACGCCGGGGATAGGCAAACGCTGCGCGGCGGCGGGTTCGTCGTCACCCAACGCTCTCCCCGGCGTAGCACCGAACCTGCCAGGGGGTATGGCGATGGGACTCCGGGTTCATCGGCCGTTTGCTCCGTGTCGGCTCGGGGTAGCAACGGTTGAGCTTGCGAGCGCCTTCAGGATCGGCTTCGGATCCAAGGCCTCATCAGACCGCGGGTCATCGGACAAATGCCCGCGCGGGAGGCCCGGGCAAGGCCCGGGCCTCTCTCATCTCACCTCATGCTCTCCGCGGCGTAGTACGCAACCTCAAGGGAGTTTGGTCACCCTGCGCAGGATGGCCCCGGGGCTCCCGGAAGTGTCGGAGGCTCGGTCCTCGAAGGAGCTCGCCGCGCCTGCAAACGGAACCATTCCCCCTCATCCACCCAGGAGGAAGCTCAGCTAGCGGTCTGTCGCTGGGCTTCCTTTCTAGTTCCGGTCGCGGGCGCCGACCGGCTCCGCTCGCCGTCGACCGACCGCGGGTCGCGCCACGGTTGACAGCCAGCGGCCCAGGTCAGGTCCCCGGTCGCAGCACGATCAGCAGAATGGCGATGGCCGCGGCGATCAAGGTGACGACAAGGACCGTGCGAACGAGAGGACTCATTCGAAGTACGTAGCGGGCAACCCGAATGATGGCGAGGGCGCCCCACAGGCCAAGCTATGGCCCTGCTTCAGCCTGGCAGATGCGTGGTGGCTAGACGCCGCCCCCAAGCCCTGCTCCCTGGGTGCCGCTCTCCTGGCCCTCACGCTCCTGGCCGCCCTGGCCGCCCTCCTGGGTGCCGCCCCCGCCGCCCTGGCCGCCGCCCTGGGTGCCCGCCTCTTGGCCGCCTCCCTCTGAGCCGCCACCCATCTCCTCGCCGCGCTCCATGTCCTGGCCTTCCCGCTCCATCTCTGACCTCCTCTCGTTGCGTTCGCGGATACCCGGGACCATTCCGGGGGAAACGACAAACCCCAGGAAGAGTGAACGTCGAGCGACACATCTGCCATTTCCTCAGGATCCCCGTTGTCCGCCGCGTAGTGAGGAACCGGCCAGCCGGCGCCGATCCCACCCGGTCGTCCCTCAACCAGCCCAGCCTATTGACGCCACGGGCCGCGCCGGACGCGCCGGGGTCCCCCGCGCCTGCTCGACGGACCGCTCGCGAGCCTCCGATGGTGCTCAGGATCATGTGGAGCATGGCCTCCGGGGGAGCGTAGGCGAGCACTGAGACTCCGTTACCTTCACTCCGACAGTTGGAGCTGGGGCGCTATGCTGCGGTCATGACCGATAGGGAGGCTCGGATCGCAAAGAACGAGGCCATCGTCCGGGAGATCAACGAGGGCATCGAGGAGTCGAAAGCCTCGCGCACCCCCGAAGGGGACGCTCCCGTGATGTGTGAATGTGGCAACCTCGACTGCGAACTGCTCATCACGATCACGGTCTCCGAGTACGAGGATGTTCGCCAGAACGCGCGCCGATTCGTCGTGGT
>DASSDW010000281.1:0-12713 GCA_035696925.1 Actinomycetota bacterium | reverse complement strand
CTGGCCGGACCCCGGGGCCGAGGGTCAGATCCCCTTGAGGTACGCGACCGTCTCCGCCAGCCCGTCCTCGAGGTGGGTCCAGGGCTTCCAGGCGATCGCGGAGGGCGCGGCCGAGATGTCCAGCGCCATCCGCCTGAGCTCCCCCGCCGGCTGGGGACCGTGCTCCGGCTCGCCGGCGAACCCCGTGATCTCCGACAGCAGCCGATAGAGGTGGTTCACGCTCGTCTCCAGGCCGGTGCCCACGTTGACGAGCTTGCCCGACCCGCCGTCCATCGCCTGGACGAACGCGTGGACGGTGTCGTCGATGAAGACGTAGTCCCGGGTCTGGTTGCCGTCGCCGAAGATCGTCGGCGCGTGACCCGAGAGCATCTGCGCGGCGAAGATCGCGACGACCCCGGCCTCCCCGGTCGGGTCCTGTCTCGGTCCGTAGACGTTGCCCAGGCCGAGCGCCGTGAAGTCGATCCCCCGGTACCGCTGGTAGTACGAGAGGTAGTCGAGTCCCACCTTCTTGGAGATGCCGTACGGGGACATCGGACGAGACCCCTGCGCGGCGGATTCCTTCACCGGCAGCCGTCGGGGCTCCCCGTAGACGGTCCCGCCGCTCGCGGCGTAGATCACCTTCCGGGCGCCGACCCCCACCGCCGCCTCCAGCACGTTGAGGAGGCCCATGATGTTCACGCTCGCGTCGTGGACCGGGTCCTCGAGCGAGGGCCGCACGCCGGCCTGTGCAGCCAAGTGGAACACCACCTCGGGACGGTTCCGTTCGAACAGCGACGCGAGGCCGTCGGCGCGCACGTCCATGTTGAAGAACGAGAACTCCTTGCCGTAGCCCCGTGCCTCGACGAGGTTGGCGATCCGCCCGGTCGAGAGGTCGTCGACCGACACCACCCGGTGGCCCTCGGCGAGGAGGCGCTCGGCGAGCTGCGAGCCGATGAACCCGGCGCCCCCGGTCACCAGGACGGTCGTCACGGCGCCAACCTTAGGTTGGGGTCCGCGCCGATGTCCAGCGAGGACCGTTCGCCGCGAGCGAGCCGGGCGGCGCCCACCGCCGCGATCATCGCCGCGTTGTCCGTGCAGAGCTCGAGCGGCGGGAACAGGATCCGCAGACCCGCGCGAGCTCCCTCCTCTGCCATCCGCTCCCGGAGCCTCGTGTTCGCCACCACGCCGCCCCCCAGCAGGACGGTCTCCACGCCGCGCTCCTTCGCGGCCGCGACGGTCTTGGCAACCTGGACGTCGACGATCGCTTCCTGGAAGGAGGCCGCGACGTCCGGCAGGGAGACGTCGTGGCCGGCGGCCTGCTCGGCCCGGAGATAGCGGAGGACGGCAGTCTTCAGCCCGCTCATCGAGAAGTCGAGGTCCCCCGAGTCCGCCATCGCCCTCGGGAAGCGGACGGCCCCCGGGTCACCCTGGGTCGCGAGGGCGTCGAGCGCCGGGCCCCCAGGGAATCCCAGACCGAGCAACCTCGCCACCTTGTCGAACGCCTCGCCGGCCGCGTCGTCGAGGGTCTGTCCGAGCACCTCGTGACGGTGCATCTCCGCGATGTGCACGAGCATCGTGTGGCCGCCCGAGACGACGAGGCTGACGTAGGGCGGGTCCGGCTCGCCGTGCTCGAGGAAGTTCGCCCAAACGTGCCCCTCGAGGTGGTTCACGCCGATCAACGGGGCGCCGGTGGAGAGCGAGATCGCCTTGGCGGCCGCCATCCCGACGAGCAGCGCGCCGACGAGCCCCGGCCCCACCGTGACGGCCACGCCGTCCAGGCTCTTGAACCCGACGCCCGCCTCGCTCAGGCCCTGTTCCAGCAGGGGGTTCAGCGACTCGACGTGCGCTCGAGCGGCGACCTCGGGCACCACGCCTCCGAACCGTTCGTGCAGGTGCTCCTGACGCGCGATCAGGTTCGCCCGCACGTGGAACCCGTCCTCCACGACCGCCACGGCGGTCTCGTCGCACGACGTCTCGATGCCGAGGGTGATCACGCGGGGCGCACGCCCTGCGGGAGGGTCTCCTCGATCTCGTCCAGGCGCCGCCGGTACGACTCGGTCCTCACGTCGTCGGTCCACATGATGAGCGCGTCCTCGCTCACCTCTTGGTAGTAGTTGCGCCGGATGCCGACGGGGCGGAAGCCGAAGCGAGCGTAGATCCGCTGCGCCCCCCAGTTCGTGACGCGGACCTCGAGGGACACCGCGCGCGCTCCCATCTCGATGGCCTCCGGGATCAGTTCCGCCAGCAAGCGCGTCGCGATCCCGTGCCCCTGATGCATCGGATCGACGGCCACATTGGTGATGTGCGCCTCGTCCCCGTAGCAGATCAGTCCTCCGTACCCGACGATCTCCTTGTGGACTCGGGCCACGAGGTAGCACCGGCCGTTCGGGTCCGTGATCTCTGCCGCGAAGAGGTTCGGTGACCACGGCCGCGCGTAGACCTGGCGCTCGATCGCCATGACGCCGCGCAGGTGCCGCCTGCGCATCGGCGTCACGTCAAGCGCCGGTCCCTCGATCCCGGTTGTCCCACGCGATCTCCGCATCCGACTTCCTCAGGTACATCGGCACCACGTCGTGGAGCCGGTCGTGCTCCTCGCGGAGGAACCGCGGGACCGCCAGCTCGACCAGCGCCGCGGCCTCCGGGTGCGCCCGGATCGTCGAGGCGAACTCGACCCTGCTCCCCAGCCCCTCGAGCTGGTTCCGGTACAGGATGGCACCGTCGCCGACCGCAAGCATCTCCCCCGGCACGGTTTCCAGCTCGGCACAGAGGTGATCGGGCGTCGCCACGGTGTACTCGGTCCCTCGGACGACCCCGCCCGGGAGCGCCCGGTAGATCGCGGAGAACACCTCCCCTCGGCGCCCGTCGATCACCGCGACGATCAGCTTGTGCGTGTGACGGACCGAGAACGCCAACGCGTCCAGGCTCGTGATCCCGACGATCGGGACGCTGAGGACCTGGGCGAGCGTCTTCGCGGTCTCGATGCCGACGCGCAGCCCCGTGAACAACCCCGGCCCGATCCCGACGGCGATCCCGCCGACCTGGCTGAGCTCGACGCCGGCCCATCCGCAGAGCCGCTCCAGCGCAGGCGTGACCGCCTCCTGGCGAGCCTTGCCGGCCACCGAGACCGCCCCGAGCAGCTCCCGCTCCGAGCCGATCGCCACCGACGTGTGCGGTGTCGAGGTCTCGATCCCCACGACGATCACGGCGCCGCCTCCGCGACCGGGTCGCCGGACGGCTCGTCGCGGCGGAAGGGTTGGAGGAGCTGCTCGAGCCGTTCCCACCGCATGGCCCACGATCGTCCGTGCGGTGTGAGCACGATCCGTCGCGCGTCGTCGTCCGCGCCCGTGGTGAGCTCCACGCGGAGCCGGTCCTCCGGCAGGAGCTCCTGGACCACGTCGCCCCACTCGACCAGGAGCACCCGGTCGCGGCCGCCCAGCTCGTCGAGCCCGAGGTCGACGACGTCCTGCACACGCTCGAGCCGGTACACGTCGACATGAGCGACGTCGAGGCTCCCCCCGTACTCCCTCACCAGCGTGAACGTGGGTGAGGCGACGTGATCCTCCACACCGAGCCCTCTTCCGATCCCTTGGACCAGCGTGGTCTTGCCGGCGCCGAGATCCCCCGTGAGGACCACGGTGTCGCGAGGCAGCAGCAGGGTCGCGAGGGCCGCACCGACGTCCCGGGTTCCGTCGGCGGTAGCGGTCGCGAGCTCGAGGCGCATGATCAGAAGAGCTCGAGCTGCCCCTCGGGCGCCGGCGCGACGTCGGCGTCCGGCACACGGACCGGCGCGGGCTCGGCGGCCTGAACGGGTGCAGGCGCCGGCTCGGGTGCCGGCGCAGACGCGGGCGCCGGATCCATCGCCGCGAGGGTGTCGCGCACGAGCTCGAAGTCCTCGCGGAGCTCACCGAACTGGCGAGATTTCTCCCCACCGCCGTGCAGGATCGCGGCCGGATGGAACGTCGGGATCACCGTCCTGCCGTGCCATGGATAGGCCCTCCCGCGCATCCGCGTGATCCCCTGCTGCGTCTGCAGGACGAACTTCGTCGCGAAGTTGCCGAGCGTCACGATCACGCGCGGTTGGATCGACGAGATCTGTTCCACGAGCCACGGCGTGAAGGACTCGATCTCGTCCTCCTGCGGGTCGCGGTTCCCGGGCGGCCGGCACTTCAGGACGTTGCAGATGTAGACGTCGCCGCGGCCGAGGCCGAGGACATCGCCGAGGACCTTCGTGAGCAGCTGTCCGGCGGCTCCGACGAACGGCTCCCCTTGCTTGTCCTCGTGGAACCCGGGCGCCTCGCCGATGAACAGCACGTCCGCATCCGGGTTGCCCACGCCGAACACGACCTGGGTCCGCCCCTCGGCGAGCCGGCATCGGGTGCAGCCCGCGGCCTCGGCGCCGATATCCGCTAGCGTCCGGCTCACGCCGCCCCGCTCTTCCTCGTTCCCCGGCCGCGATCCGATCCGAGCGAGAAGGCCTCCCGGGCGAACGAGCGGAGCTCCGGGTTGAGCCGTTCGGGCCGCTCCAGCATCGCGATGTGACCTGCTCCCTCGACGAGGAACAGTCTCCCGTTCGGAAGCGCCGCGGCGAGCTCCACGGCGACGGCGGGCGGCGTCACGCGGTCCTGATCTCCCACGGCGACGAGCGCTGGCACCGTGATCCGCGCGAGGGCGTGGCGGAAGTCCATCCGCATCAGTTCCGACAGGCCGTCCGTCCAGACGAGGGAGCTCGTGTGCTCGGCAAGATGCAGCACGTGGTCGACGACGTCGTCCGGCGCCTCGGGGGCGAACTGCGTCAGGCGCGTGACGATGGCGGGCACCTCCGACGGACCGGCGAGGATCGCGCGGCGGAGGCGGTCCACGCGGCGAGCGGCCGTCGCGAGCGATCCGAGGCGGGGTCGCAGGAGGTCGGTCACGCCGCCCATCGCGCCGCGCAACAGGTCCGAAGCGGACGCCCCGAGGAACACGACGCCCCCGATCCGTGGACCGAAGAGGTCCGGGCGCTGCTCGGCGAGGGCGAGGATCGCCATGGCTCCCATCGAGTGACCGATCAGCACGACGCGACGATCGGGTGTGACCGCGTCAAGGACGGTCGCGAGGTCTCTCCCCATCGATCGGAGGCTGATGTCGCCGTTCCCCGGCACCTCGCTCCGGCCGTGCGCGCGATGGTCGAGGGCGATGCAGCGGAACTCGTCGCCGAGGTCCGACCACTGTTCGCGCCACGTCGTCATGTCGAGGCTGAACCCATGGGAGAACAACAGGATCGAACCATCCGCCGAACCGGCCGCACGCACGGCGAGCTCCGTGCCGTCGAACGCCTCGATCGGCCCCAGATCCTCGGGGGGCGGGCCCCATGCGCGGTCGCGGCCGGCCGGGCGCCGATGTCGCCAGAGCGCTCGTCCCGCGAGGCCGGCGGCGACCGCCCCCGCGGCGGCAGCCGCACCTACGGCCACCCTGGGCGCGTTCGACACGGCCTTCCTCATCCGTACCGCCTCGGGACGCGGTCCCCGATCCGGCTCACGATCTCGTACCCGATCGTCCCGATGAGTCGGCCGAGCTCATCTGCCCCGATCGTCTCGTCCCCCTGGTTCCCGATCAGCACGACCTCCTCGCCGACCTGGATCTCCGCGTCCGCGCAGTCCACGAGCAGCTGGTCCATCGTGACCGTCCCGGCGATCCCGTGGCGCCGACCCCCGATCAACACCGACCCGAGGTTCGTCAACTGCCGAGGGTAGCCGTCCGCGTAGCCGACCGGCACGGTGGCGAGCCAGGCATCGCGCTCGAGCCGGTACCGGTGCCCGTAGGAGACGGCCTCGCCGGCGGGGAGCCGCTTCACGGCGCTCACCCGGCTCCGCCAGGTGAGCGCCGGGCGCAGGCCCAGATGCGCGCCGATCCCCGGGGCCGGTTCGATCCCGTACAGAGCGATGCCGGGTCGCACGAGATCCAGGTGGGACTGCGGATGCAGGATCGTCGCCCCGGAGTTCGCCGCGTGGAGGACCCGGGGGCGCACGCGGGCGGTCCGAGCTGCCTCGGCGGCGTCGAGGAATCGGTCGAGCTGTTCCTTGGTCGTGGCGTCGTCCTCCTCCGACCGAGCGAAGTGCGTGAAGAGACCCTCGACCTCGAAGCCGGCCTCCTGCACGCGTCCGGCGAACGCCGGCGCGTCCTCCGGTGGCCAGACACCCACGCGGTGCATCCCGGTATCGACCTTCACGTGTACGGGCACCGATCCCCGCGTCGCGGACGCGAGACGCTCGAGCCCTCCGTCCGAATACAACGTCGGCGTGAGCCGGTGTGCGAGCGCGACGGCCTCCGAACCGGCTGGAAGCTCCGAGAGCACGAGGATCGGCGCCTCGATCCCCGCGGAACGGAGCCGAAGCCCTTCCTCGACGAGCGCCACCCCGCACCATGTGGCGCCGGCCTCGATCGCGGCGCGGGCCACCTCGACGTCGCCGTGCCCGTAGCCGTTCGCCTTCACCACCGCCATCAGCTCGGCGCTCCCGGGTTTGAGGACGCGGGCGTTGTGTCGGATCGCCTCGAGATCCACCTCGACCCAGGTGGGTCGAAATCCTTCCCTCACTTGGCGCTCACTCGCCCTCCACGTGAGCGACCGCCTCGGGCACACGCTCCACGACATCTCCCGCGACCGCTCCTTCGCCGAGGTCCCTGCCCGCGAACAGCCCGGCCAGGCCGTGGAGGTAGGCGGCCGCGGCGGCCGACTCGATCGGCGCCACCCCCCGCGAGAGGAGCCCGCCGATCATCCCGGTCAGGACGTCACCCGTGCCGGCGGTCGCGAGCACGGGCGACCCGGTCACGTTCACGAACAACCGCCCGTCGGGGTTCGCGATCACGGTGCGACTCCCCTTGAGGAGTGCAACCGCATTCGTCTGGTTCGCCAGCGCCCGGACGTGCGTGGGGCGGTCGGCGTCGAGGTCCCGGGCCTTCACCCCGGTCAACCGGCCGAACTCGCCGACGTGCGGCGTGAGGACGGCCTCGGACGCACGGTCCCCGAGCGCGGCCCCGTCGGCCGTGAACGCGTTCAGACCGTCGGCGTCGAGGACGAGGGGGACCGGCGAGCGGCGCACGACGTCGCGGACGAAGGCCACGGTCGCCTGATCGGTCGTGAGGCCGGGCCCGATCGCCAGCGCGTCGGCGGCCTCCAACCGTTCCAGCACGGGTACGGCCGCCTCCGCAGCCACCGTGCCGTCCGCCGTCTCGGGAAGCGACAGGAACGTGGGCTCGGTCAGTCCCGACTGGATCTGCGACAGGCAGCCTTCGGGGGCGGCCACGACGACGAGCCCGGCTCCGAGCCTGCCCGCGGCCATCGCGATCAGTCGCGCCGCCCCGGTCATCGCGCGCGACCCCGCCACCACCACCAAGACGCCAGAAGCGCGCTTGTGCGTGTCGATGTCACGCTGGGGCAGCCACCCGGCCACATCGTCCGGCTCCGCGAGCCAGGCGCGAGCCCGGAGAAGGTCGTCGGGGAAACCGATGTCGACGACCCGCAGGATGCCCGCATGCTCCGCGCCGGGCATCAGGACCGTGCCCAGCTTGGGTGCGCCGAACGCGACGGTCAGATCCGCACGGACGGCCTCACCCTCCACGACCCCCGTCGCCCCATCGACGCCCGACGGGATGTCGACCGCCACCACGGGCGCATCGACCTCGTTCAGGCTCGCGATCGCCGTCGCCCACTCGTCCTCCGGCATGCCGCGGAACCCCGTCCCGAAGATCGCGTCCACCGCGACGTCCCCTCGGACGAGTTCGCGCCGGAGGGCGTGTTCGTCGAACGTCCGCACGCGGATGCCCGGGACCTCGGCGAGGCGCCGCGCGTTCGACGCCGCCGGATCGCGGAGCTCGTCGGGGTCCTCGAGCAGCATCACGGTCGTCCGCACACCCTCGCGGGCGAGGTGGCGCGCCGCGACGAGTCCGTCGCCCCCGTTGTTGCCCTTCCCGCAGACGACCACCGCCCTGCGTCCGTACGTGCCACCGGCGAGCTCGCGTGCGGCTCGCGCCACCGCACGGCCCGCCCGCTCCATCAGGACTTCGGCCGCGACGCCGCTGGCCTGCGTGTCGCGGTCGAGGGCGGCGACCTCCTCCGGCGTCAGGACCGGCTTCATCGGACCGCGATCGCGAACGCCACCGCGTTCGTCCGCTCGTGCGTGAACGTGATCAGTACCTGGGTGACCCCGAGGGCGTTCGCCCGCCGCTTGGCGTTGCCGTCGAGCCGGATCGCGGGCGCGCCGGACGGATGGCGGGTCACGCTGATGTCCTGCCAGCGGCGGCCCCGGTACCCGCCGAGCGCCTTGATCGTGGCTTCGCGGGCGGAGAACCGGCCCGCGTAGGACTCCGCAGGGCGGGCCTTCGAGTCGCAGTACGCGATCTCCTCGGGGGTGAAAACGCGATCACGGAACGTCGGGTGTCGAGCGATCGCCCGCTCCATCCGCGCGATCTCGCACAGATCGACCCCCAGCCCGACGATGTCCACGGGACGAAGGCTACGTCACGCGGGTTCTTCCCGGCGAGGAGGCGCCGGGTGGCCAGACCGCCGGACGAGGGCTAGGACCGCCGCGATCATCACGACTACACCGAGCACGATCAGCATCCTATTCGTCGAGGTGGCAAACCCGGCGCTCACGGGTGCGACGTCCGGGTCCGGCGGGTGGTCGTCACCAACGTCCAGCAGCGCACGAGGCGCGACCATCGAACAGAGGTCGGATTCCCAGACGTTGTCCTCCGCCCGTTGGAGCAGGAGTCCTGATCGCCGGTCGCCGTAGAACTCCAGTCCACACGGCCCGCCGGTCTGGTTCGTGCGGACGATCGCGACGGGCCCGAAGTCACCCTTCACGACCCGCTCCACCTCGAACGTGAACACCACCCGCTGGCTCCCGATCTCGCTTCGGTCGACATAGGTGCCGATGAATGCCCCATCTGCATCTGGGAGCCGCGCTGGCAGGTCCATCTCGACGCACGAACACGCGCGTGCCGGCGCTACGACGACGACGAGGCCGGCCGCGACCATCAGGCTGAGGACGATCGCACGACCGAGTCGAGCCGGACGGTGCATCGCCCGGGTCATGCCCGGACGCTACTCGACCGTGACGCTCTTCGCGAGGTTCCGCGGCTGGTCGACGTCGGAGCCTCGCAAGCGGGCGACGTGGTAGGCGAGGAGCTGCAGCGGCACCGTCACCACGACCGGCGACAGCAGCTCCGGCGTCTCCGGAACCTCGAGCACGTGCCGGGCCACACCGCGGATCTGCTCGTCCCCCTCCGTCGCGACCGCGATCACCTCGGCGCCGCGCGCGCGCACCTCCTGGATGTTCGAGAGCATCTTCGGGTAGACGTGGCACGTGGTCGCGACCGCCACCACGGGCACGCCGTCCTCGACCAGAGCGATCGGGCCGTGCTTCAACTCGCCGGCCGGGTAGCCCTCCGCGTGGACGTAGCTGATCTCCTTCAGCTTCAGGGCCCCCTCGAGGGCTGCGGGATAGCCGGTGTGCCGGCCGATGAACAGCCAGTCCCGCGAGTCCTGGAACCGCCGAGCGAGCTCCTGGACCTGCGCGTCCAGCGCGATCGCCCGTTCGACCTGCGCCGGGAGCTCCGCCATCCGTGTCAGGACCTCTGCGATCTCCTCGGGAAACATCGAGCCGCGGACCTGCGCGAGGTACATCGCGAGGATGTACTGCGACACCATCTGGGTCGCGAACGTCTTCGTCGCGGCCACGCCGATCTCCGGGCCCGCATGCATGTAGATCACACCGTCGGCCTCCCTGGCGAGCGACGAGCCGACGGTGTTCGTGACGGCCAGGAGGGGGGATCCCTGGCGCCGCGCATGCCGGGCGGCCTCGAGCGTGTCGATCGTCTCCCCCGACTGTGAGACCGCGAGGGTGAGCGTGTCGGAGCCGAGGACCGGGTCCCGGTACCGGAACTCGCTGGCGATGTCGATCTCCACGGGCAGCCGCGTCCAGTGCTCGATCGCGTACTTCGCGACGAGGCCCGAGTGGTACGCGGTCCCACACGCCACCACGAAGACCTTGTTCACCTCACGGAGGACGTCGTCGGAGATCCTCAGGTCGTCGAGCGCGAGGCGGCGCATCTCGTCGACCCGCCCCACCAGCGTGTCGCGGATCGCGCTCGGTTGCTCGTGGATCTCCTTGAGCATGAACGTGTCGAAGCCGCCCTTCTCCGCCCGAGCGGAGTCCCAGTCGACCTCGATGGACTCCGGATGCACGACGCTGCCGTCGAAGTCGGAGAACGTCGCCCCGTCCGCTCGCACCTCGACGATCCGTCCCTCATCCACCGGGATCACCGTGGTCGTCCGTCCGAGCACCGCCGGGATGTCCGAGGCGAGGATGCTCTCGCCGGAACCGACCCCGACGACGAGCGGGGACGCGACCTTCACGCCGACGAGGAGACCGGGCTCCTCCGACGACATGACGACGAGCGAGTACGCCCCTTCCAGCTCGCGGACAGTCGCGCGGACGGCCTCCACCAGCGATCCGCCGTCCCGGAGGCGTTCCTCGATCAGGTGCGCCACGAGTTCGGTGTCCGTCTCGGACGCGAGGGTGTGCCCTTCCTTCTCGAGCCGTGCTCGGAGCTGCTGGAAGTTTTCGATGATCCCGTTGTGGATCACGGCGATCGTCTCAGAGCAGTCGAGGTGCGGATGGGCGTTGCGGTGTGTCGGCGCGCCGTGCGTCGCCCAGCGCGTGTGACCCATCGCGACGGTCCCGGCCGGATGTCCGTCTTCGTCGAGCGCCGTGACGAGCTCCGAGAGCTTGCCCGCCCGCTTGACGACGGTGAGGTCGCCGTCGAGCACGGCGACGCCCGCCGAGTCGTACACGCGGTACTCCAGACGTCGAAGTCCCTCGAGGACGATCGGGAGGGCCTCGTCGGGCCCCACGTAGCCGACGATGCCGCACATGGAGCATCGAGGGTAGCAGGGCGGTCCTCCGCGAGAACCGGACGAGGTCATCCGAGGAACGGCGCTCAGGCGCCGAGGTGCTTCCTCACCTCGTCTGCGATCGCATCCGCATGGCGGCGCGCGACGTCCTCCGTCTCTGCCTCGACCATCACCCGGACGAGCGGTTCTGTGCCCGACGCGCGGACGATCACGCGGCCATGGTCGGCGAGCTCCTCCTCCGCCGCTCGGACGGCCTCCCAGACGCGATCGGAGCCGTCGAGCTCGGTGAGGCTTCGCACCTCGACGTTCTCCATCACCTGCGGGTACCGCTCCATCACGCCGGCGAGATCGGCGACCGTTCGACCGCTGCCCGCCGCGAGGGAGAGGAACCGGACCGCGGTCAGGAGACCGTCGCCGGTCGTCGCGTGGTCACGGAAGATCAGGTGGCCGGACTGCTCCCCTCCCAGCATCACGCCTTCCTCGAGCATCTCCTCGAGGACGTACCGGTCGCCCACCTTCGTCGCGGAGACCGTGATCCCGGCGTCCCGCATCGCTCGATGGAAGCCGAGGTTGGCCATCACGGTCGTGACCACGGCATCGGAGGGAAGGGCACCGGCCTCCTTCATCGCGATCGCGCACGCGGCGAGGATCTGGTCACCGTCGATCGGCGTGCCCTTCGCGTCTACGAACAGCGCGCGGTCGGCGTCTCCGTCATGGGAGACGCCGGCATCCGCGCCCATCGCCACGACCGCCGCACCCGCGACCTCCGGGTGGAGGGCCCCACACCCGACGTTGATGTTGCGTCCGTCGGGGGCATCGTGGATCGGGTGCACCGTCGCCCCGAGCCGCTCGTAGAGCGTCGGGGCCAAGCCGGACGCGGCGCCGTTCGCGCAATCGACGACGATCGTCATCCCGTCGAGCCGTGCTCCGGCCGCGGCCTCGAGGTGTGCCAGGTATCGCTCGCGGCCACCGGCGAGGTCCTGGATCGACCCCTCCTGGGCGACCGGCGACGAGGTGTCCGACAGCCCGGCCTCGATCCGGTCTTCGACCACGTCGGGGAGCTTCATGCCGTTCGGGCCGAAGAACTTGATGCCGTTGTACTCGGGAGGGTTGTGTGACGCCGAGATGACCACGCCGGCGTCGGCACCCACGTCGATCGTCAGGAACGCGATGGCGGGCGTGGGCTCCACGCCGGCCAAGAGCACGTCTCCCCCGGCCTCGTGGATCCCCGCGACGAGGGCTTCCTCGAGCCACGTCCCCGACTCGCGTGGATCCCTTCCGAGCACGAACACGGGCCGGCGCTCGTCGCCGTCGGCCAGCACGCGGACGGCCGCCCGGCCGAGCCCTCGCGCGAGCGTCGCGGTGAGCTCGGAGCCGGCGATCCCTCGGACACCGTCGGTCCCGAAGAGGCGCGCCATCGGGCAGGTGATGCTACTGCGGGTGGCGAAACGCGGGGCCTCCGGCCCCGCGCCCCGCCACCCTCAGGTGCCTAGCAGCAGCCGGGCGGGCAGCAGTCCGGATCCATCCGCGGTCACCTCCCATCGACTCTGGCCATCACATCGATGGCGGTCGATATGTTGTCCTACGTATCGACATCTGTCAATATGATGGCGTGAAGCTGATCCAGGACCTCGACGCCTGCTGCACGCCCCTGCTGTCGTCGCCCCTGAGCGAGGACGCAGCCGCGACGCTGGCGACGGCCCTCCAGGCGCTCGCCGACCCGGCCAGGCTGCGCCTCCTGAGCCTGATCGCCGCGTGCCCCGACTCGGAGGCGTGCGGATGCGATCTGACGGCGCCGATCGGTCTGTCGCAGCCGACGGTGAGCCACCACCTGAAGGTC
>DASSDW010000280.1:0-3927 GCA_035696925.1 Actinomycetota bacterium | reverse complement strand
CCGGGGACCCGCGCGTCGATGTGGCAGCAGGCGGGCCGGGCGGGGCGCCGGGCCGAGGGATCACTCGCGATGCTCGTCGCGCAGGACGATCCCTTGGACCAGTACCTCGTCCACCATCCGGAGGACCTCTTCGACAAGCCGGCCGAGGCCGCGGTGATCGACCCAGAGAACCCCTACGTTCGGGAGCCGCACCTGCGCTGCGCCGCGCGCGAGCTGCCGATCGCCGATGAGGACCACGCGTACTTCGGGGCGGACACGGGGGCCGCGCTCGAGCGGATGGGCGAGCGGGGAGAGCTCACGCGCCGCCGCGACGCCTGGCACGACGCGGGACGCGAGTCGCCACACCGAGGGGTGGACGTGCGCGCCGGAGCCGGCACCGTCTACACGATCGTGAACGCCGATACGGGCGAGGTGATCGGGACCGCGGACGAGCACCGCGCGTTCGGCACGCTCCACCCGGGCGCCGTCTACCTGCACATGGGTGAGCAGTACATCGTCACGGAGCTCCACCTCGACCGAGGGGTGGCCGCGGTGAAGGCCGCCGATCCCGACTACTACACGCAGGCGCGCACGATCACCGACATCGAGATCGTGGGCGAGCTCGAGCGGGGAACGCTCGAGGAGGTGGAGGTCTCGTTCGGGGACGTACTGGTGACCGATCAGGTCGTGGGCTTCGTCCGGAAGCTGGTCTCGACGAACGAGGTCGTGGACGAGGAGGCGCTCGCGCTCCCGCCGCAACGGCTGGAGACGCGATCGCTCTGGTTCACGATCACCCCGAGGGTGATCGCGAAGGCCGCGATCACCCCCCGGCAGCTGGCCGGCGCGATCCACGCGGCCGAGCACGCCGCGATCGGGCTGATGCCGTTGATCGCCACATGCGATCGTTGGGACCTGGGCGGCGTCTCCACACCGCTCCACCAGGACACGGGGATGACGACGATCTTCATCCACGACGCCTACCCGGGGGGTGCCGGCATCAGCGAGCGAGGCTTCCGGCACATCGAGCGCCTCCTCGAGGCGACGCTCGAGACGATCCGGCAGTGCCCGTGCTCGCTCGGGTGCCCGTCGTGCGTCCAGAGCCCGAAGTGCGGCAACGGCAACGAGCCGCTCGACAAGCCGGCGGCCGCCGCGCTCCTGGCGGCGATCCTCGGCGTCACGTGGGGCTGAACCACCGGCCGAGGCTGCGATACTCCGGACCGTGAGCGAGGGCCCGTACATCTCGGTGATCGGTGCGGGTCAGGCGTCCGACGACGAGATGGCGGCCGGCGAGGAGATCGGCCGGCGACTGGCCGAGGCCGGCGCCGTGCTCGTCTGCGGCGGGCTCGGCGGGGTGATGGGCGCCGCCGCGCGAGGCTGCGAGACGGCGGGCGGCACCTCGGTGGGGATCCTGCCCGGTGAGGACCGCAGCCACGCCTCGGCGCACCTGACGGTGCGGATCGCCACGGGCCTCGGCGAGGCGCGGAACGCGATCGTGGCTCGGGCCGCCGACGCGGTGATCGCGGTGGGAGGCGAGTTCGGGACGCTCTCCGAGATCGCCCTCGCCCTCAAGATGGGCAAACCCGTGGTCGGGCTTGGCACCTGGTCCCTCGACCTCGAGGGACTCCCCGGAGACCCCCTCCAGCGAGCGGGGGACCCGGCGGACGCGGTGGCAAGAGCATTGGAGGCCGCGGAGCGATTGGCGGGCAGCTCGTGGTGAGTGCCGTTGGTGTACGTCTCCTCATCCAGATGCGCTATTGACGAGAGGTCAGAGCCGATGCGACGCTCCGAGCAGCTTCCGCACGTCCCCCCGAACAGGGAGCACGACCGCTGATGGCCGCGTACCTATCCATGCTTCTCGCCACGGTCTGGACCGCCTGTGTGGTGGACACGATCATCGAGAGCACACGCACGCCCGACGGAACGATCGTGTCCTTCGGACGCACACTGATCACCTTCGGGGCCCGGCCGGGGATCCTCATCCTCTGCGGACTTGCGGCCTCCGCCGGGCTCGCCTGGACGGTCGCGGTGGCGTTCGCACGGGACCGCCGGATGAAGCGACAGATGTCCGCGGCGCTCGACACCCAGTATCAGGAGGTGACGACCAAGGCGGCGGGCGACGCAGCTCGCACCGGTCTGCTCACGTGGCGCATCGGCGAGCTCCAGACGGAGGTGAACGAGCTCGCCGCGAAGCGCGACCGAGCGCAGTCGGAGATGGAGCTCGCGCAGAGGCGGACGTCGGAATTGAAGGCGCTCGCGGACGACTACAAGCGATCGCTCACGGAGCTGCAGGACCGACTCATCACGTTGCCAGAGCTCGAGGACGAGCTCGCCCGGCGACGCGCGGAGCGCCAGACGGCCGACCCGGCGAGCTAATACTCGTCGACCTCTGCGCGATCAGGGAGCCACCGCTTTGGGTCGGCGGAGGATGAGTCGGATCGCGGCGGCGCGCTCGGTGGGCGAGAGCCCGAACGCCAGCATCGACCCCGCGTAGACGGCGGCGCCCACGGCCGCCGAGACGAGCAGGTCGAGGAACCATCGGTCGTTCGGCATGGCGGCGTGGGCGAGCCACATCGCGAGAGCTCCCAGCGCGGTCGGGACCGCCAATCGGAGCCAGGCGCCATCGAACGGCCAGATCCCCAGGAACCGCCGCACCAGGAGGAGGCGGGCGGTGGCCGAGAACGACAGCGTGAGGGCCTGAGCGATCGCCGCGCCGCGGATCCCGAGGTTCGACGGACCCGCGAGCAGCAGCGCCACGCCGATGTCGATCGTGAAGCCGGCCAGGTACACGACGAGATCCCATCCCGTGCG
Source organism: Actinomycetota bacterium (assembly GCA_035696925.1). Taxonomy (GTDB): domain Bacteria; phylum Actinomycetota; class UBA4738; order UBA4738; family HRBIN12; genus JAJNBA01. Next base: position 1,140 of record DASSDW010000280.1, on the reverse strand, counting down.
CCCCGCCATGATCAGGATGAACCCCACGGTCCCCACCATCACCGGCACGGTCATCCCGATGATGAGGATCCGCAGCGCGCTCGCGCCGCTCGCGAACTCGGGGCCGAAGATCCGCAGCGTCTCCTCCGGCAGGATCCCCAGCACCAGCAGCACCGGGATCGTCGCTGCCAGCGTCCACCGCGTCACGTTCTTGTAGAGGCCGTCCAGACGGGCACGCTCGCCCCGATGGTGGAGGTCGGCGACGAACGGGCTGAACGTCAGCGACACCGACGTGAGGAACAGGAACAGCGCCTGTCCGGCTCGCAGCACCGCCCCGTAGACACCCACCCGCGAGGCGCCCGCCGCCCCTCGGTCGCTCCACAGCACCGACAGCACGAACAGGTCGGTCCAGAAGATCAGCTGCGAGAACAGCGTCGCCGGCGCGCGGAGCGCCCCGAACCGGAGGAGCGCGCCGGCGCGTTCCTCCACGATCCCCTCCCCGACGAGGTCGCCCTCGGGGAACCGCCGGCGCTCGCGCGCCCATCCCATGAGGGCGATCGCCAGGGCGAGCGCCCACGACGCCCCGAACGCGAGCGTCGTGGCGCCGGCCGTCTCCGCCCACACCCAGAACAGGATCGTCAACGCGATCCAGCCGATCGGCTGCGCGACCCATTGCGAGTACAGCGTGTACCGCATGATCTTCAGTCCGCGCGTGGCTCCCATGTAGACGAACGCGAGCGCGGCGAAGGGGACCGTCACGGCGGCCGCTCGGAACGCGGGCTCGGCGAGCGCCGGGACCGCCGTGAATCGTTCCGCGAGCCACCCCGCCGAGAGGAACGCCGCGGCCGCCAGCGGCACCGAGACGGCGGTGGCGATCGCTGCCGAGCGTCGGACGAGGCCTCGGGCCCGAGCGACCTCACCGCGGCCGTCGAGGATCGCCACCAGCCGCACGTTCGCGACGTCCATGCCGAATCGTGTGGCCGCCGCGGCGATGAACGCGGCCTGCGTGGTGAGGGTGACGACTCCGAACGCTTGGTAGCCGAGCGCGTTCGTGATCAGCACCTGCGCGACGAACGTCGCGACCGCGCCGATACCGAGCCCGAGCACGTTCTGCCCCGTCTGGCCGACGATCACCCGGTGATCGGTGCTGCTCACGGCTAC
>DASSDW010000279.1:0-2699 GCA_035696925.1 Actinomycetota bacterium | reverse complement strand
GATACCGATCAACACGCCGAAGAACGTCGACAGGATCGTCGCGGTCCCGACGAGCACGATCGTGGGCCAGACCCTCTCCGCGACCGACCGGATCACCGGCCGGCCAGAGATGAACGAGTACCCGAACTCACCTCGCAGGGTGTCACCCAGATAGTTCACGAACTGGGCCGGAAGTGGATCGTCGATCCCGAACTCCTGGCGGAGGGCCTCCTGTTCCTGCGGATCGAGGTGCAGGCTGCTCCGGGTCAGGAGCTTGACCGGGTCGCCGACCGCGCGGAAGAGGATGAAGTTGAACGCCAGCACGAAGGCCAGGGTCGCGAGCGCGTGCAGCACATGACGGAGCAGGTACCGCCGCGATCCCAACCCCTGACCTCCGCGATCTCGGTCCGCTCGATCGGACCTACGCCTCGTCCTCCTCGCTACGCCTGCGGCCCATCACCACGAAGGCAGCGATCGCGATCACGACAACCGCGCCGATAGCGACGAGGAGACCGGTGGACATGCCCCCTTCATCGGCGACGTTGCCTTCCGGGCCCCCGGCCGTCACGGGCTGGAGGTTCATGTAGGAATCCGCCCGCCAGGCGAAGATCGGGGCGCCGCCGTTCGTGGGGGAGTTCACGTACCCCTCGAAGGTGTCCGTCCGGTACGCGTGCAGGAGTTCCGGATACACGAGCGCGATCTCGGGGATCTCCTCGTAGTGGATCCGTTGGAACTCGTGGACGATCTCCTGGCGAGCCTCCCGGTCGAACGTCTGCCGCTGCTCGGCGTAGAGCTGGTCGAGCTCCGGGTTCTTGTAACACCCGTCGCTCCACCCGAGGCACTGGTCGGACGTGTAGATCGACATGTTGAAGTCAGGATCCGGGTCGCCGCCCCAGCTCCAGATGTAGGCGTCGAACGTTCCGTTCTCCCACTCGACGTACGCCTTGCTCTCACTGACGACCCGGACGTCGAACTCGATGCCGATGTCCTCCATCCAACCCGCCATCAGCTCGCCGGATCGGGCGGATCCACGAGAGTTGTTGATCGCCACGATGTCCAGCACGAGCGGTTCCCCGCTCTCCGGGTCGATCCGGACACCCTCGGCCGTGCGTTCCGTGTAGCCCGCTTCATCGAGGATCCGGTTCGCCTCCTCCAGATCGAACGCGTACTCCTCCTCTGCCGGGATATCGAGATGCCAGAAGGCCTTGTCGGGTGAGATGAACGTGTCCGCGGGCTGCGCGGCACCCTGGAAGACCACCTCCGCCAACGCTTCCTTGTCGATCGCGTGCGCGATCGCCAACCGGACCGCGTGATCGTGCAACGCAGGGTGGTTCGTCTCCTGGGTCGCGGGCGGCGTGCCGTACACCTTCGGGTGCGCCTCCGCCTGGCCGCCGAAGTTGAAGGCGAGGTTCGTGTGGTAGTCGGCCGCCTCCTCGACGATCGCGATGTTCTCTTCGCTCTCGAGGCTGTCGACGAGCGTGGGTGGGAGGTCGTAGGCGTAATCGATGTCACCGGCCTTCAGTGCCTGGACCATGGCCTCGTCGTTCCCGAAGACCGTGTAGACGATCTCGTCGATCGTCGGATCTCCGAAGAAGTGTCCCTCGACGGCCTCCATGCGGAAGAACTGACCCGTTTCCCACTCGGTGAGCTGGAACGGTCCGGATCCGATCGCGGGAATCTCCTCGAAGGCACGGATCTCCTTCGCAGGCTGGCCGTCGAGCGGTCCCCAGATGTGCTCGGGGAGAATCGGGATGTACGGAGGAACCGTCGGAGCGAGCGTGGGCTCCTCGGATGTCCAGATCAGCTGATTGTCGTCGGTCGCCTCGAACGTGGGGTTGAACGGGAGGTAGTCGGAGAACGTCGAGAGCCCGTTGTCCAGGATGAAGCGGTAGGTGAACGCGATGTCGGCCGCGGTGAGCGGCTCACCATCGTGCCATGTGACGTCGTCCCGGATCTGGCACGTCCAGGTCATGTAATCCTCGCTGGGCTCGCAGCCGGGCTCCTCGACCAGCTCGGGCACCGGCGACAGGTCTTCCTTCGAGAAGCCGTACAACATGTTGTAGTTCAGGAGCAGCATCTCGTACTCGGAGCTGCAGCACGCCTTGAACGGGTTGGCGGAGACCATGTCACTCGTGGTGCCGACGTTGAACGTGATCTTCTCGTCCTCGGGAGTCGCGGATTGCCCGAGAGCCGATCCGGCCAACCCGATCATGACCGCCGTTGCCACCGCCAGCGTGAGCGACGTCCGACGCAGTCCCTTCATCGCAGCCCCCTTCCAAGGTGGATCTCTGCTCCGCTCGAGCCTGGACCTCTCTTCGCTAGGTGCATCCGGATCGCGGCACCCACCGGCCGGACTTTGAACGCTCGGTCAGTCGAGAGGGTCTGTATAGCACCGAGGGCGCGGAAGCGCCAGGTAAGGCGACGGTCCTCACCTCGACACCCCTGGTCCCGTCCCTCCCTCGCAGGGGCTCCCGCTTGTTCCCGATCGGCCCGTTCTGCTTAGCTCCCAGGCATGAAGGTGCTCCTCGCCGACGCGATCCACCCCTCGACCGTGGAGATCCTCACCGAGCGCGGGCACGACTGCGTCCTCGAGCCGAAGCTCTCATCCGACGACCTGCCCGAACGGATGCCGGGCTTCCAAGCCCTGGTCGTGAGGAGCACGAAAGTGACTGCGGCGGCCGTCGAGGCGGGAAACGCCCTGGAGCTGATCGTGCGGGCCG
>DASSDW010000278.1:0-4156 GCA_035696925.1 Actinomycetota bacterium | reverse complement strand
CCCGTACGTCGGTGCGGGCGTCCTCGGCTCCGCTCTCGGGATGGACAAGGACGTGCAGAAGCGGCTGTTCGTCGCGGCGGGGCTCCCGGTCGGTCCGTACGAGGCGGTGCGCGAGTCTGCCTGGGTCGACGATCCCGAGACGATCGAGGCGGCCGCGGAGTCGCTCGGCTACCCCCTCTTCACGAAACCGGCGACGCTCGGTTCCTCCGTGGGTGTGTCGAAGGTGCACGACGCGGGGGAGCTCGCCGCCGGTCTCGAGGAGGCGTTCCGGTTCGCGCGGGACGCGCTCGTCGAGAAGGCGGCCGAGGGCGCCCGGGAGATCGAATGCGCCGTCCTCGGCAACGACGATCCGGTCGCTTCCGTCGCGGGTGAGATCGTTCCGCAGGACCACGCGTTCTACGACTACGAGGCGAAGTACCTCGACGAGCACGGGGCGCGGCTCGTGATCCCCGCGGACCTCGAGCCCCGCGTCCTGGAGGACGTCCAGCGCCTCGCCGTCGCCGCGTTCGGAGCGCTCAAGTGCGCCGGGATGGCGCGGGTGGACTTCTTCCTGCTGCGCGGGGACGAGTTGTGGCTCAACGAGCTCAACACGATCCCGGGGTTCACGTCGATCTCGATGTACCCGAAGCTCTGGGAGGCATCGGGGCTGCCCTACGGTGAGCTCGTGGAGCGCCTGCTCGATCTCGCCGTCGAACGGCACGAGGCAGAGCGCAAGAGCACCGGTGTCCGGGCTCTGGGCGGCTGAGCCGAGGCGGGAGAGGCGTCCTCTCGGCGGTGCCTCGTCAGAGGTGGACCACCGGGCACGTGAGGGTCCGGGTGATGCCCTCGACCGCCTGGATGCGTGCGACCACCAGCTTGCCCAGGTCGTCCACGCTGTCCGCCTCGGCGCGCACGATCACGTCGTAGGGTCCCGTCACGTCCTCGGCCTCGGTGACCCCTGTGGTGTTCCGCACGGCGTTGGCGACGGACGCGGCCTTGCCCACCTCCGTCTGGATCAGGATGTACGCGTGAACCACCAGGTGCCTCCTCGGGTCCGTGGGGACGCGAGCCATGCTAGTCGCGGGCGGGCGGACCGAGCAACGCGGGTGCGATGATCGAGGAAGTGTTCCGCGATCGTGATGAAGCAGGCGAGGCGCTGGCCGCGGCGGTCGGCAGGGTCGTGGCGGAGCCCGCGACGGTGCTCGCGATCCCACGGGGCGGTGTGACGGTCGCGGGTCCCGTGGCGCGGAGCCTCGGAGCGCCATTGGATGTGGTGATCCCGCGGAAGCTCGGGGCGCCCGGCAATCCCGAGCTGGCGATCGGGGCGGTGGCTCCCGGCGTGCGCGTGCTGCACGAGCGAGCGGTACGGCAGCTGGGGGTCTCGATGGACTACATCCTGCGGGAGGCGGCCCTCCAGGAGACGGAGATCGCGCGCCGGGAAGCCGCGTATCGGGAGGGCCGTCCGCCGGCGCCGGTCGCCGGACGGACGGTGGTGGTCGTCGATGACGGCGTCGCGACCGGCGCCACCGCCGTCGCCGCGCTGCGGTGGGCGCGGGCGGCCGGCGCGAGCCGGGTCGTGTTCGCGGCGCCCGTCGGCCCGCCGGCCGTGCGCGCCAGCCTGGAGGCCGAGGCCGACGACGTGGTGCTGCTCCAGGAGCCGTTCGGATTCCTAGCGGTGGGGGAGTGGTACCGGGACTTCGATCAGGTCACCGACGAAGAGGTCCTCGATGTCCTCCGGGGGCATCGAGGATGAGCCGTGTCGAGCTGGTGCTCGCTGTCCTGTTCGCCCTCCTCGGTGTCCGTTCGATCGTGCACTGGCTCCGACACCCGGTCGAGGACCTCGTGGGCCGCCGCGATCTCGTCCTCTACGCCCTCTTCGTCATGGGGCGGGCAGGCGTGTGGTTCGGACTGATGGGCCTGTTCCTGCTCTTCGCGAGCGTCGAGTCCGAGGGACGCGCGTTCACCGACGACGCCGCCGAGTTCAACTGGTACATCGTCATCCTCCTCGTGCCGATCGCGCTCCAGTTCGTCACCGGGTACCTGCTGGGGCGGTCTCGAGGTGACCCCACGCTTCCCCCGGACGGAGATCGAGCCGCCTGAGCAGCAGCGCGTTGGACGCGACCACGATCGTCGAGAGGCTCATCGCCACCGCCCCCACGGCCGGGGCGAGCACCACGCCCCAGGGAGCGAGGACGCCTGCCGCCAGCGGGAGGGCCAGCGCGTTATAGCCGGTGGCCCAAACGAGGTTCTGGACCATCTTCGCGTAGCTCGCGCGGGACAGCCGAAGGACGCTCGACACGCCGCGCGGGTCGTCGCTCGCCAGGATCACCCCAGCCGACCCGATCGCGACATCCGTGCCGGCCCCGATCGCGATGCCCACGTCCGCCCGCGCGAGCGCCGGAGCGTCGTTCACGCCGTCGCCCACCATCGCCACGCGGCGACCCTCCCTCTGGAGCTCGACCACGACGGCTTCCTTGCGCTCCGGCACCACCTCCGCGCGGACGTCGTCGATCCCCAGGTCGCGCCCGACCGCCTCCGCGACCTCGCGCGCATCGCCCGTGATCATCAGCACCTGGAGCCCCGCGTTCTTGAGGTCGGCGACCGCCTGCCGGGATTCGGGGCGAACCGTGTCCTCCAGCGCGATCATCGCCACCGGTTTGCCGTCCCGCACCACGGTGAGGATCGAGGAACCACGGCGCCGCCAGCCGCCGACCGCTTCCGAGGACCACTCCGCCATCTCCACCCCCAGCTCCCGCAGCAATGCAGGGCCTCCCACCGCGATCTCCGACCCCTGCACGTCCGCGCGGACACCACGCCCGCTGATCGACCGGAAGCCCGACGCGGCCGGAGCGTCGAGCCCGCGACGGCGTGCCTCCTCCACGATCGCGCGCGCGAGGGGGTGCTCGCTGTCGGCCTCCGCGGCCGCCGCGAGCGAGAGCGCCGTGTCTTCGTCGCCGTCGTACGTGACGACCTCGCGGACGGCGGGGGTTCCCGTGGTCAGCGTTCCCGTCTTGTCGAAGAGCACGGTGTCGACCGTGCGCATCCGCTCGAGGGCGAGGCGGTCCTTCACGAGGATCCCGTCGCGCGCGGACATCGCCGTGGAGATTGCGATGACGAGCGGGATCGCGAGACCGAGCGCGTGGGGACATGCGATCACGAGCACCGTGACGGTGCGCTCCATCGCCTGGTCGGGCTCACCGGCTGCGAGCCACGCGATCAGCGTGATCGTCCCCGACGCGAGGGCCACGTAGAAGAGCAGCGCCGCCGCCCGGTCGGCGAGCGCCTGTGCCCGGGAGCGTGACGCCTGCGCCTCGGCGACCAGGCGGCGGATCCCCGCCAGTGTCGTCTCCTCACCCACGGCCGTCACCGTGGCGCGGACCGACGAGTCGGTCGCGATCGTGCCTCCCACGATCCGGTCGCCCGGTCTCCGCGTCACGGGACGCGACTCCCCGGTGATCATCGACTCATCGAACGCCGCCTCACCCTCGACGATCGTGCCATCGGTAGGCACCCGGGCCCCGGAGCGGACGAGCAGGACGTCGCCGGGACGAAGGGCGTCGAGCGTCACCTCCTCGGTGCCGCTCTCCGTCACGCGCTCGGCCGTGTCCGGCAGGAGCGCGGCGAGCGCATCGAGCGCGCTCGTCGCCTGGCCGAGAGCACGCATCTCCAGCCAGTGACCGAGCAGCATCACGTCGACGAGGAGCGCGAGCTCCCACCAGAATTCGAGGTCGAGCCATCCGACGGCGCTGGCCACGCTGGCACCGAACGCCACGATGAGCGCGAGCGCGATGAGCAACATCATGCCGGGACGCCGCGCCCGCGCTTCCTCGAGGCCGCCCGTGAGGAAGGGTTGGCCGCCGTAGAGGAAGACGGCCGAGCCGAGGATCGGTGCCACGAGGTCGTCGCCCGGGAACGCCGGAAGGCTGAACCCGAGCCAGCCCTGGATCATCTCGGAGAAGAGCAAGACCGGGACGCTCAGGGCGAGGCTGAGCCAGAACCGATCACGGAACATCGCCGCGTGACCCTCGTGCCCGCCGTGACCCTCGTGCCCGCCGTGACCCTCGTGCCCGCCGTGACCCTCGTGCCCGCCGTGACCCTCGTGACCCTCGTGACCCTCGTGCCCGCCGTGACCCTCGTGCCCGCCGTGACCCTCGTGCCCGCCGTGACCCTCGTGCTC
>DASSDW010000277.1:0-3511 GCA_035696925.1 Actinomycetota bacterium | reverse complement strand
TGGACGCCGTGTCGACGGCCAAGACCCGGCTCGAGCACAGCTTCGACCCCGCCTCGGTACGCGACGTGAAGGCCTCGGCCACCAGCGATCTCACCGTGGGGGGTGCGGACCTCGCCGCGCAGGCTTTCGGGGTTGGCCTGGTGGATGAGTTCCACCTGTTCATCCGTCCCGTTGTCGTTGGCGGAGGCAAGCCTGCGCTGCCCAGCGACACTCGAGCCGAGCTGGAGCTGCTGGACGACCGCCGACTCAGCAACGGCGTCGTGTACCTCCGCTACGGCATCCTGACCTGAGCCTCCACAGCCACGCTAACTGGCTGTAAGCCGCTCGTAGAAGGCGCTTGCGATCGTCTGAACTTGCTCCTCGGACACGGATCCCGGCGGTCCATGCAGGTCGACGGTGTAGATGATCGAACCGATGGTGAACCCCACCCAGTAGCTGTCGTTGGGCACTTCTTCTTCGGTCCCGGCTGCCTCGATGCCCTCGGCCGTTGCGATCCGGTGGACGCCGCGGGCATCTCCGATGCTCTCCACATCGAAGCTGCTTACCCGCGTGGCACAGCTGCCGGGGCATGGCTTCATCGCATCCGCCTCGAGCCAGTCAAGTGCGCTGTTGGCCCCGTCCTCAGAGTCGAGCTCGATGAACCAACTGATCAGATGTGGCGCGTCGTGAGAATGCCTCTCTCCGTAGAAGCGAAAGTCCACACCCGCCCGCGTGAAGTCAGCCTCCGGGAAGACCGTGGTCATCTCTTCCCGATCGGGATCGATCAAGGCGGGAATCAAGGCCACGAGGAACTCGTCGAAGTCGTCAGTTGTTTGCCGCTTCTCATCGGGATCGGGCTTGGTTCCCGGTGCTTCGGCGGCCGTGGGAAATCGCTCCGCGACCGGGACGGGTTCGGCGCCACACGCGACGACCGCGACCGCCGTCAACGGCACAAGAAGTCGGATGGCGAAGCGCATCCGAAGGACCCCATGAGATGGAGCAGCCACGTACAAGACAGGCGTTCTCGGGAGATGGCCGCCGTCAAACGCCGTGAGCGCTACCCGGCGACGCGGTACTCGAGATGCGTCACACCGCCCGTCTGGCTGACCCCCGTCAGTTCCAGCTCGGTCCGCTTGGGGAGCTGGTCGAACAGCCGACGGCCCCCTCCGAGAAGCACATCGAGCAGGTGGATCCTGATCTCGTCCACGAGTCCCGCGGCGAGGAACTGCTGGTCGAGGTTCGCGCCCATGAGCCCGATGCGCTTCTCGCCGGCGGCCTCCTGGGCCTTCGCGAAGGCACTCTCGATCCCGTCGGTGACGAACGTGAACATCGGGTCAGCGTCCTCGATGGGTCTGTGTGTGACCACGAAGCACGGGACCTCGCCGAGCGGACCCTTGCCACCCCATGCCTCGATCGAGTTGTCGTAGGTCCGGCGACCCATGATCACGGCGCCGGTGTTCTCGGTCAGGTTACCGAACACCTCCTCGAATACCGAGGGATCGTCGAACATCCAGTTGTGCAGCCGCATCCCGTCCTCGCCGAGCCCCTGCTCCGGAGTGTCGTTCGGCGCTGCGATGTAGCCGTCCAACGACATGCTCATGTCGATCACCACGTCGCCCATATCGCCTCCTCCTGTCCTCGATGACTCCAGCCGCGGTCCCGAACCTATCGCGGGAGCTCAGGATCCTGGCACGCTCGGTCAAGGGTCGTAGCGCATGAACCAGATGTGCGGGCCGCCGTCCGGCGCGTCGTCGTCGGAGGTCGTGCGGAAGCCTCGGCGCTCGTAGTACGCCACGTTGCCCGGCCGCGCGGTTTCGAGGAACGCCGGCACGCCGTCACGATCGGCGAAGTCGAGCCCCGTTCGGATCAGCGCCGCTCCCAGGCCCGTGCCCCGATGTCCGGCGTCCACCGCGATGTGGTCGAGGTACCAGAACGGCTCATCCGGGAAGCTCTGTGCGATCCACTCCCACATCTCCTCGTGACGCGCCTCGGCGGCCGCGAGCGTCGAACGCATCGAGCGGTCGATGTCCATCATGATCTGGTCGCTGCCGGGAGGGATCCATGCGGCCGCCCCGAGCCCGGCTCCGGCCTCCCACAGCCATCCGTGTGCCGCGATCTGATCGTCGAACGCGCGGAAGAAGTCCGTGACCAGATCGGTTCTCTCGGCTCCGAACGGCCACACGAGCATCGGATCGTCGGTGAACGCTCGTCCGAGGAGCTCGGCGAGTACGGGCACGCGGTCGGGCGTCGCCTGGACGATCGGCTCGGACATCGGCGGAGCCTATCCGCCGACGAGGTACGTCCGTCGCCTATCCTTTCCCTTCCACCCACGGAGGACGCAGGATGCTCGAGCAGGAGACGATCAGGGAGCGTGAGGGCCGATGGAAGCCGCGCCCGACGCTGAGCGGCAGCGACTACACGAGCCCGGAGGTCTGGGAAGAGGAACGCGAGCGGATCTGGTTCGGCGATTGGGTCTGCATCGGCCGCGCCGAGGAGGTGGCGAACCCCGGCGATTACCTCGTCAGGGACCTCGTCGGGGAGTCGATCTTCATCACGAGGAACGCGCAGGGCGAGCTCCACGGGTTCTACAACGTGTGCTCGCACCGCGGGACGAAGTTCCTGGATGACGAGCCTGCGTCGGGCAACGTCCGGAAGGCCTTCGTCTGCCCCTACCACTCCTGGACCTACGACCTGGACGGGCGGCTGATCGGCACCCCGAACGTGCGGGAGGACGAGCACTTCGACCGCGGGCAGTACCCTCTCCACAGCTTCCCGGTCGATACGTACGCCGGGTTCCTGTTCGCGAACCTCGCCCGGGAGCCGCGGCCGCTCCTCGAATCGCTCAATGACGGCGTCGAGAGCGTGACGGTGTTCGATCGCTTCGGCATGGGGGATCTCCGGATCGGCGCGCGGATCGTCTACGAGGTCAAGGCGAACTGGAAGATCATCGTCGAGAACTACAACGAGTGCCTCCACTGTCCGGTCGTCCACCCCGAGCTGGTGCAGGTGGTTCCCCTGTTCCGATTCGGGGAGGTGTGGGACGGCGAGACCCGCGACGGCGGCAACGAGATGATGGACGGCGCGAAGTCCTTCACGATGACCGGCCGCTCCGAGCTCCCGCCGCTCCCCGGACTCCTCGACGAGGACATGACCCGCTACTACGGCGCGTACCAGTTCCCGAACCTGCTCCTGAACATCCACCCGGATTGCGTCATGTACTACATCGGCTATCCGAAAGGGCCGGGGCACACCACGGTCGTCTCGGAGTACCTCTTCCGGCCGGAGACGATCGCCGATCCCGCCGTGTTCAAACCGGAGCCGGTCGTCGAGCTCTGGGACCTGATCTCGAAGCAGGACTGGGACGTGTGCGAGCGGGCGCAGATCGGCGTGGGGTCGCGCGCGTTCACCACCGGCGAGTATCCGCGCCAGGACAGGTACCTGTTCGCGTTCAACGAGAGCTACCGGGCGAAGATGGGTCGCGCGAAGCTCGGCCGGGGGCCGATCGACTGATGGCGATCAAACGGATGAACCA
>DASSDW010000276.1:0-21849 GCA_035696925.1 Actinomycetota bacterium | reverse complement strand
GGACAGGATCGCGAGATTCCCCGTGATCGAGTACGTGTCGTTGTTGTTGTTGGAGAACGTACAGGTCGTGTCGATCCTGATCAGCGGGTTCGTGATCCCGCTCGTCGCCCACTTGTTCCTGATCCAGTCGCGGGCCTTCTGGCAGAGCGTGCCGCCGGCCGCGGTGCTGAGGTCGGCCAGTTGATAGCCGCTGGCGATCCACGCGGCCGTCGACGACGTGACCTGCGGGAAGGCCTGCGTGGGAACCGCCGGCATCGTGACGCCCTCCGTCACGATGCCGCCGATCGTCAGGCCGGCCGTGACGACGTCGTCGGCGGCGGTCGCGTCGTCGTTGATGAACCCGTTCCCAGTGATGTCGTCCGTCGAGGACAGCGCGTCGCCCTGGATCGTGGCTGTGTTCTGCAGGGTGACGCTCCCGTGCGCCCAGACGTTGCCCTTGACCGTCGACGTGTTCTCGATCTGTGCGGTCCCGTTCGGGACGTAGATGTTCCCGGAGAGGGTCATCGAGTTCGTCACCCGGAAGTCGCCATTCAGGATGTAGATGTCACCGTCGTTCCCGCTGTTGCCCGTGATCGTGAAGTTGTTCGCGATCGTCGTGCCGTTCACGGCGAGGATCGCGGCTCCGAACCCTCCGTAGTTCGGGGTGAGGCGCACGAACGTCTCGAGGGTCCGGTTCGGTGCCCCGTTGATCGTCCCGGTCGAACGGACCTTCACGTAGGAGGGGAAGGTGGTGTCCGAGAACGTCGAGCAGTTGACCGGGGTCACGCCGTCGGACCCGTAGAAGGTTCCCGCCGCCGAGTAGGCCGCCGCCGAAGGACCCGACTGCACGGTGTCCGAGAGCGTGAGCTCTCCGGACGTCGCGTCGCACCCCGGATCCGCGGACATGCTCAGGGAGGGTGTGGTCTGCAGGTACGCGTACCACTGGTTGGTGCCTGCCTCCGCCGCGTTCACGGACAGGAGCCGCTCCCGGTCGTAGCCGCTCGAGTCGATCGAGTGGATCGACTGGGCCACGACGACCGTGGCGAGCAGGAGCACCACGAAGGCCACGGAAACCGCGATGATCATCGCGACACCCCGTTCGTCGTCTCGGAGTCGCGTCAGCATGTCGTTCTCCTCATCAGATGAGTGGGTCGGGCAGGGTCTCGCACAGCTGTACGGGGTAGCCGAAGGACGTGTTCCGTCCCGTCAGCGACGCCTCGACGACCTGCGTCGCCTGAGGCCGGTTCTGCAGATCCGGGTTCACGGAGAAGCTGACCGCGATCGTGCGGCCGGCGGAATCCAGCGTGAATGCGGGCTCGTCGAGGGTTCGGTTGACCACACCTTCGGCCACCACCGTCCAGTTCGAGGCGTCCTCCGGGGTGAGGACCGGCCACGTGCGATAGAGCAGGCGCTCCTGGTCGTCCACCAGCCACAACGCACACCGGGCGTCCTGGCTCGCCGTCTGCTCGGCCTGTGTGTAGATGCGGAACATGTAGCCGGTAGCGGTGGCGTCGTACGGGTCGTTGCCCGACTCGTCGACCGGGTCATAGAGGATGTTGCCGGAGCGGACCAGTCGATCGATCGATTGCACCGCCAGGCGAACCTGATCGTTCAGCCGGATCCGCACGTCCTCCTCGACGACCGCCCGTTGCACGCTGGACAGCGTCGAGGTGAACACCAGGGACACGATCGACAGGATCGCCATCGCCACCATGAGCTCGACCAGCGTCATGCCGTCCTCGCTGCGGAGCCGTCCGATGATCGCGCGGGTCCTCGTCATCTCACACCTGCGCGGCCGGCGGCGGCTGGTAGATGCCGTGCGTGAACAGGTCGCCCGGATCGAACGTCGCGAGGAGGTTGACCTCGGTGACGCCGTCCACGATGTACTCGTAGCGGATCGTGATCTCGATCGGCTGCACGCTCGCTTCCGCATCCCACCGGGTCTGGGAGTCGGCCGGATCCGCGGTCTGGCTCGTCGCCGTCGTGGCGTGGGTGATGCCGCCCGACGCGACCGTGACCCGCCACGTGACGGTCGAGAGGCCGACCAGCTGGGTCCTCGAGCACGTCACGGTCAGGGTGTCGAGCGTGGCGTCCGTGACGGACTTGTTCGAATAGCCGACGCCGTTGTAGTAGTGGAACGTTCCCGCCGAGATCGACGCCGAGGGGTTGGTGGCCTGGCGTTCACCGGCGATCGAGCGTGCCGTGTCGGAGTAGCCCACCAGGCGCACGCAGTAGTTCGTGTCGTTGGTTTGGACCGCGGACATGCCGGCCGGGGCGGTCATCCCCGAGGCCGGGAACCCCCCCAGCTGCACGGTGCCGACCGTCCTCGACGCCTTGACGTCGATCAGCCCGTCCTCCGCCGTGCCCGCCGATGCATCTCGATCGATCGTCGCGGTGGTATCCGTCCCCGGACCCACGATCCGCAGCAGGTTCGCCGATCCGACGGTGGGCGTGACGTGCGTCACCGGGACCGCCACCGTGATCGTCCCGACCTGCCGGATGTGCCCTCCGGCACACGGGAGCAGGTCCGTCTCACGCGCGCCTGTGGTGGGGCACGCGGACGCGTCTGCGACCTGGGCCTCGACCGACGTGGCTCGGTACTCTTGGTCGCCGCTCGGCACGGACACGCTGAGCCCGATCTGGTTGCAGCAGTCCGTGTTCAGGCGGGAGGCCGCGTACGCCGTCAGGCCCGTGCTGTTCCCGCCGCTCGCCGAGGTCGCGCTCGTCTCCACCTCGTCGTCGGCCTCCGACGTTGCCTCCTGGTTGCCGACGTTCGACGTCCCCGTGCTGTCGACGAACTCGATCCCGGACAGCGTGGTGGCCGCGTTGAGCTGCGTCGTTTGCTCCTCCTGCGCCGTCGCCGAGATGCCTGGGAGGGTGAGCGCGAGCGAGTCGAAGTCGACCGCGAAGTCGTGGAGCTGCCCGGTGACGTCCAGTCGCGGCTGTGGCGCGTCGACCTGTCCGTAGAAGAAGGGCTGGCAGGGGGCGGCGAACGGATGCGTGTTGGGGTTGACGCATCCGCTCGGCGACCAGAACAGGCTCTGGAGCCGGACCGAGTTGTTCGGCGCGCTCCTGATCGCTCCGTTCGACCACTCGACGATCACCGTCACGCGGTAGGGGGTGGTGGTCGGCGTGTCGTTCGTGACGTACGTGTGGTACGTGAATTCGAGGTTGCCGACGGACAGTTGGTCTGTGTGTGGGACGAGCCACTCGGCCTCGTAGCTTGGGGCGAACGTGGACGAGACGATCTTCTCGCCGGAGCACGTTTCGAACCGATACACGCCCGAGCAATTCTGGATCCTGCTATCGGAGGCGAGCTCGGTCGAGGAGATGCCGTTCGTGATCTTCGTGTAGGCGAGACCCCGGATATCCTCCATCACCCGGTTGGCCATGCCGGTCGCCTGGATCCGGTCGCGCCCGTAGCCGACGTAGCGGAAACCGATCGACGCCGTGTACACGAGGGCCGTGAGCGACGCGAAGACGACCATGATGGCGATCACGGTTTCCAAGATGGTGAATCCGCGCTCGTCGTGTACGCGCCCACGGATCCGCCGGATGGGATGACACCTGCTCATGCTCCGCCCTTCGAAGAGGTCCTTCCGTTTGGGATTCGGCATGCTCGGTGCCCCCCTTGAGTGTCGGCTGGCTTTGCGCCGTACCCGATATGGGGTGAGATGCGGAACGGGCGGCCCCGAGGGGCCGCCCGTTCAGCCTTCCGATCGTGCGCCGTCGGTTTACGCCCAACCACCGGCCGCAGCGATCGCGTTGGTGCCGCTGCACGTGGCGGCCACACCGCGGCCGAACGTGGTCCCGGGACCGGTCGCGTTGTCCGAGATCTCGAAGCAATCCCCGGACTCCGACATCGCGGCCGCGGACCAGACCTGGCTGTCACCAACCGCCTGGTCGGACACGCGGACACTGACCGCGGTCGGGCCGGTCGACACGGTGGCCGCGGCCAGGTACGTCAGCGACGGCTCGATCGCGCCGAGGTCGGCGTCGGTCGCGGTGCTGTAGTCGGAGACGTCCGTGTAGGCCGTCTTCGCAGCCACCAGTGCATTCCGCAGGCTCGACTGAGCCGCCCGGTTCTGCGCCCGCTCACGGGCGCCGAGGAACGTCGGCAGAGCGATGGCGACCAGGATGCCGATGATCAGAACGACCACCATCAACTCGATGAGGGTGAACCCCTCCTCACGCTCACGCATACGCTTGAGCATTCTGCCTTCGCCTCCTTCCATGGAGTCGGCGCACCACAGCGGTGCGCGTTCCCCACTGATTTCGGCGTCCCGCGGCCCGAACTGAAGCCCCAGGGAGAAGGAACATCGAAATACCCGGAATGACTAGGAGGCATGGCAAGCGGAGCGACCGGCAGATCGGTTCCGGCGGCGACCGGGTGCCTGGGGTGATGGGCTCCGCAACGACCCGAACATGACGGGGCCGGCGGCGCCGAAGGCGCCGCCGGCCACCATCTCCGTCCGGCGATGACGGAGCTCTCGTGCCGTCTGGGGGCTACGCTCGGCACTCGCTTCTTGAGCCCCCAGACCCCTACTGGATCAGCTTGATGATGTTGAACATCGGAAGATAGAGGGCCACGACCGCACCCCCGACGCACGCGCCGATGACCGCGATCAGGATCGGCTCGATCAGGGAGGTCAGCGCATCGACCGCCGCCTCGACCTCCTGGTCGTAGAACTGCGCGATCTTCTCCAGCATCTGGTCGACCTGGCCCGTCTCCTCGCCGACGGAGATCATCTGCACGACCATCGGGGGGAACACCGGGTACTTGTGCAGGGGCTTCGCGATCGATTCGCCGTCGCGCACCGAGATCTGCACCTCGGTGATCGCTTTTCCGATGACCTTGTTGTTGACCGTCTCGCTCACGATCTCGAGCGCCTGGAGGATGGGCACGCCGGCCTTCATCAGCATCGCGAGCGTGCTCGAGAACCGTGAGAGCGCCGTCTTGTGGAAGAGCGGTCCGAAGACGGGCGCCCGGAGCTTGATCGCGTCGACGACCTCGCGGCCCCGTTCCGTTCGCTTGTATCGCCGGAAGAAGAACCTGGTCGCGATCGCGCCTCCGAAGAAGACGTACCAGTAGGACTTGAACGCGTCCGACAGCCACATCAGGCCCCGGGTGGGGAGCGGGAGGGTCCCCCCGAGCTGGCTGAAGATCGACTCGAACTGCGGAACCACGAACAGCAGCATCGCCGACATGATCAGGATCACGAGCGCCACGATGGCGACCGGGTAGGTCATCGCCGACTTGATCTTCCCGCGGAGGCGGACCTCTCGCTCGATCATGTCCGCGAGAGCCATCAGCGTCGAGTCGAGCGAGCCGCCGGTCTCACCCGAGCGAACCATGGAGATGTAGAGGTTGTTGAAGACGTGATCGTGCTTCGAGAGCGCGCCGGAGAGCGAAGACCCCTGCTCCACGTCGAGCCGGGCCTCGTTCAGCACCCGCGCCAGCTCCTTGTTGGAGCTCTGCTCTGCCAGGATCGCGATCGCGCGCAGGATCGGCAATCCCGAGTTCACCATCGTGGCGAACTGACGGGAGAAGATCGCGACCTCCTTGAGCTTGACCTTCTTGCCGCCGAACTCGATCTGGCCGATGCTCTTCTTCTTCCGCCTGACGTCGAGCGGCGTGAAGCCCTGCTCGCGCAGACGCGCGAGCACAAGCGCCTCGCTGTCGGCGACCAGCGAGCCCGTCGTGACGGTCCCGGACCGGTCGCGAACCTTGTACTGGAAGGTATCTGCCATCTCAGCCTCCCATCAGCATGCCGCCGGAGCCCTCGTAGGAGGACCCGAATGCGGCGGGGCTGTCGTAGCCGTCGGACGGACCGCTCGTGAACGAGCCGCCCAGGAGCCGCTGGAGCTCCTCGGGATCGTGGCAGCGCTCGAACGCGATCTGCTGGGACACCCTGCCCGCCTTGATGTGCTGGGCGAGCGACATGTCCATCGTCTGCATCCCGTATCGACCGCCCGCCTGCATCGACGAGTAGATCTGGTGCGTCTTGCCCTCGCGGATCAGGTTGCGGACGGCGGGGGTGCACACGAGCACCTCGACCGCCGCGACGCGAGCGAGCCCGTCGGTGGTGGGGACGAGTTGCTGCGTCACCACGCCTTGGAGGGTGGTCGAGAGCTGGACCCGCACCTGCTGCTGCTGGTGGGGCGGGAACACGTCGATGATGCGGTCGATCGTCTGGGGCGCATCCTGCGTGTGCAGCGTGGCGAAGACGAGGTGACCCGTCTCGGCCGCGGTGATCGCGGTTCCGATCGTCTCGAGGTCGCGCATCTCGCCGACGAGGATCACGTCGGGGTCCTGCCGCAGCACGTGCTTGAGCGCCTGCGCGAACCCGTGGGTGTCGGCGCCAACCTCGCGCTGGTTGACGACGCAGCTCTTGTGGCGATGGAGGAACTCGATCGGGTCCTCGACCGTCATGATGTGCCCGGCCCGCTCACGGTTCACGATGTCGACCATCGCGGCGAGCGTCGTCGACTTCCCCGAGCCCGTGGGGCCCGTGACGACGACGAAGCCCCGCTGGAAGCGAGCGAGGTCCATGACGACGTTGGGGATCCCGAGGTCGTCCATGTTCTTGATCTCGAACGGGATCACGCGGAACACGGCGCCGACGGCGTCGCGCTGTTGGAACACGTTGACACGGAACCGGGATCGTCCCGGCAGCGAGTACGACATGTCGAGCTCGAGCTCCTGCTCGAACCGTTCCCGGAGCTTCTGCGGCAAGATCGCGTACACCATGCCCTGCAGGGCCCTCGGTGTCAGCGACGGGTACTCCCCCGCCGGCTCCAGCTCTCCGTGGACCCGCACCATCGGCGGGGAACCCGCCGTGAGGTGCAGGTCGGAGCCCCCCTTCTCCAGGAGCGCGCCGAGCAACTCCGGCACCGGGATCTGTACGTCCTCATCCTGTTGGACCACTGAGCTCATCTCACTTCACCACCCTCGCGACTTCCTCGATCGATGTGATCCCTGCTCGGACCTTGGCCAGACCGTCCTCCCGCAGGGTTGTCATCCCCTGTTCGATGGCGACGGTCCTGATTGCATCGGCAGATGCACGCTCCACCGTGAGTCGTTCGATCTCTTCGCTTCTGAGCATCACCTCGTAGAGCCCGATCCGGCCCCGGTAGCCCGTGCCGGAACAGGCCTTGCACTCGTTCTTCGCGATCCGGTTGTCGGGTGCCCGGAAGACCTCGCCGATGTCGGCCCACGAGTCCTCCGCGTAGCCCGCCGCCCGGAGCTCGGCTTCGTCCGGGGCGTACGGCTGCTTGCACTTGTCGCAGAGGATCCGCGCGAGCCGCTGGGCGACGACGGCGTCGATCGATGAGGCGACCAGGAACGTCTCCACGTCCATCTCGACGAGGCGGCTGATCGCCGACGGGGCGTCGTTCGTGTGCAAGGAGGAGAGCACGAGGTGACCGGTCAGGGCGGCCTCGATCGCGATCGTGGCGGTCTCCTTGTCCCGGATCTCCCCGATCAGGACGATGTCGGGGTCGGCGCGCAGGATCGATCGCAGCGCCGAGGCGAACGTGAGTCCCGCCTTGGGATTGACCTGGATCTGATTGACGCCGGCCATCCGGTACTCGACCGGGTCCTCCACCGTGATGATGTTCTTGGATTCCTCGTTCAGGATGTTGAGCGTCGAATACATCGTGGTCGACTTGCCCGAGCCCGTCGGCCCGGTCACGAGGATCGCGCCGTACGGCTTCGAGAACGCCGTGGCGAACCGGTCGTAGGAGTCCTCCAGGAAGCCGAGGTCGGCGAGGTCCAACATCGCGTTGCTCTTGTCGAGGACGCGGATCACGACCTTCTCGCCGTGCACGGTCGGGAGGGTCGCGACACGCATGTCGAGCTGCCGCGTGCCGACCTTCATCGAGATCCGGCCGTCCTGCGGCACGCGCTTCTCCGCGATGTTCAGATCTGCCATGACCTTGAGCCGGGAGATCAGCCCGCCCTGGAGGTTCTTGGGCTGCGGCCGCATCGGCTCGTGGAGCACGCCGTCGACCCGGAAGCGGATGCGCACGTCGCGCTCTCCCGGCTCGATGTGGACGTCCGACGCCCGCTCGGCGACCGCCTGGGTCATGATCGCATTGACGAGCTTGACGATGGGCGCGTCCTCGAGCGCGGCCTCGAGGTCGAGCTCCTCCCCCTCACTGCCCTCCGCGGCCTCGGCGGCCAGCTGCTCGACCTGGGAGTCCAGGCCGGCGAACTTCTGGATCGCCTGCTCGACGTCGGCGGACGTCGCCACCACGGGCTGGACCTCGCGGCCCGTGATCGTGCGGATGTCATCGAGCGCGTAGACGTTGGCGGGGTCCGACATCGCGACGAGGAGCTTCCCGTCGCGTTCGCCGATCGGGAGAGCGCGGTACCGGCGGGCGAGCGCTTCCGGCAAGAGGGCGGTGGAGGCGGGATCGATCTGGGTGTCGTTGAGGTCGACGAACTCCAGCCCGACCTGCTCGGCGAGCGCACGGACGAGATCGGCCTCCTTGATCATGCCGAGGTCGATCAGGACCCGGCCGAGTGCCTTCGGGGTCTTCTGGTGCTCCGCCAGGGCCGCGTCGAGCTGTTCGGGCGTGATCAATCCGAGCTCGATCAGGATCTGCCCGAGTTGCTTCGACTTCCGCTTCACGGTGGTCATCGCCGGTCCGTCCGCTCTAGGTCTTCCGCCGGATGGGTGGTGCAGATGCAGCTACCTGCTTGCTTCGTCATCCTCCCGCGGGACCTGAAGCAGGCCGGCGAACTCTTTCGCGAGGAGGATCCGATCCACCTCCGACTCTTCTTCCTTGCCCTCCTGGGCCTCTGGGACGTCGTCGGTCTCCGGGTCGGGCTCCGCCGCCGGGGGGTCCGCGGCCTCCGGCGGGGGCGTCGAGGCGACCTCGTCCGCGGGCGGCGTCTCGGCCTCGGCGACCTCGTCTGTGGGCGGCTCGGCCTCGGCTCGGACGACCGCCGGGTCCGGCTCGGGAGTCGGCTGACGGTCCGGCCTGTGCAGGCTCGTGCGCGGCTTGCCCGAAGGAGCCGAGGGCGCTTCCGGCAGCCGCATCGCTTCTCGGTCGACCACTCGCTCCTGCTCTGCGGAGAGGAGGGCTTGCTCGAGCGTGTCGACCAGCACGCCCGGCCGGACGCCGACCTCGGCCACCGCGAAGGCCGCGTAGGCACCCCGTCGGACGAACGCCCAGATCTGGTCGGGGAACTCGACGTAGGATCGCTCGGGATCGCCGACCCCCGCGAAACGCACCCACGCGGCCCGGAGATCCGCTTCGGGCTCACCCTCGGGATGGGCACCGAGGATCAAGCCGTCGCGAGACAGCATCAGACAGCCGCGGATCCCCGCGATGCTCAACGAGACCCGCTGTGCGAGTGCCGAGTAGTCGCTCATCCCTCCTCGGAGGCATCGACCGTGCGGCCGACGCGCTTGAACCGCGCGGGGCTATCGGTCAGCGAGGAGCGCGAGGGCGGCCGCCGACATCACGTCCAGCGGAGCGGGCGTGCCGGTCCACAGCTCGAAGGACAGCGCCGCCTGCTCGAGGAGGTGACCGAGGCCACCGACCGCGGTCGCCCCCGCTTCCCGGGCCCGTCGCTGGAGGTCGGTGGTCGGCGGGTCGTAGAGGAGGTCCACCACGAGGACGCCGGGGCCGAGCCGCGGCAGGGCCGGGTGGGCCGGTTCCGCCCCGGGTGCGCCGACCGGTGTGGCGTTCACGACGAGGTCGGCGACCGAGCCCTCCACGTCTGCGGGGCGCACCACGGCGAGCGGAACGCCCACCGATTCGACGATCGACGCGAGCGGCGCCGCCCGGGCCACGTCGCGCGCCGCCACGGTGATCCGTCCGACGCCCGCCCGGGCGAGGGCGAGGGCGCAGGCGCGGGCGGCGCCGCCGGCCCCGTAGATCAGGGCCTCGGCGCCCGCCGGATCGAATCCGGCGTCCCGACGGAGGAACCGTCCGAACCCGGGCGCGTCGGTGTTGTGGCCCTCGAGCGCGCCACCGCGGACGACGATCGTGTTGACAGCCCGCAGGAGCTGCGCGTCCTCCGACAGCTCCTCGAGCAGGTCTGCGGTCTCGGTCTTGTGCGGCATCGTGACGTTGACGCCCCGGAACCCGAGCGCGGCGAGGCCGGTTAGCGCCTCGAAGAGTCCCTCCGGGGGGACGGGGAGCGGCACGTATGCCCAATCGAGCCCGGCCGCGGCGAAGGCCGCGTTGTGGATCGCGGGCGACAGGCTGTGCTCCACCGGCCACCCCACGATCCCCGTGATGTGGGTGGCGCCGCCGATCCCGGCCTCAGCCGAGGCACGCATCGACGTTCCGGTTGTGCTCGCCGAGCGTGAGGGCGAACTTGTGGTGACCGTCAGCTCCGCAGAGCACGTAGTAGAGGAACTCCGTGTCCGCCGGGTCGAGGGCCGCCTGGAGCGACTTCTCTCCCGGACTGGCGATCGGCGTGGGAGGGAGCCCGCCGTTGATCCGGGTGTTGTACGGGGTGTCGTGGGCGAGATCGTCCGACGAGAGCTCCCCGTCCGGCGTGGGATCGTCGTACAGGAGGGTGGCGTCGATCCCGAGCGCCATCCCGATGCGCAGGCGGTTGTAGATCACGCCGGCGATCAACCTCCGGTCCCGGTCGACCCGGGCCTCTTCCTCGATCATCGACGCGATGATCACGAGCTCGTACGGGGAGACGCCGAGCTGCTCGGTCCGGTCGAAGGGCAGGGCGTCCGCCTCGGTCCCGAACTGCTCGAGGAGCTCCTCCGCCACGACGCGAGCGGACAGCCCTTCCTCGACGAACTCGTAGCTCTTGGGGAAGAGGAACCCCTCGGGCGACGCCGATCCTGCCGGGAGGTAGGGCGGAAGGACGTACCGCCCGCTCTCCACCTCCTTCAGGAACCGCTTCGCCGAGATCCCGAGATCGTCCTGGACCCGTTCCGCGATCTGCGTGAGACGGAACCCTTCGGGGATCACGAGCTCGACGGTGGGCACCTCGGGAGGGGGCGTCGTCAGGACGTCGAGCGCCGAATCGAGCGTCATCCCGGTCGTGAGCTCGAAGGAGCCCGCGCGGATCTGGTCCGCCTTGCCGGTGCCCCGCAGGAGCAGGTTCCCGACGAACCCCCCACACGCGATCACTCCCTCGTCGTGGAGGCCCTCCATGACCTCCTGCGCAGGGGTGTCCTCATCGACGGTGAACGTCACGGCTCGCTTCGGACCGGGCGGGGGTTCCTGGCAGGTCCGGTAGTGGTTCAGCGCCCACGCGCCGGCACCCACGACGCCGAGGAACAAGAGGAAGGCGACGACGAGGGACAGCCGGCGAGGACGGCTGCCTCGCCCCGCGCGCCGGAGGCTCGGGTCCGCCGACATGACCGCGAGGATACCGGGCCTCCCGTCGTCAGCCGTTGTGCCCGCGCGCGTCCAGCCACGCCTGGAGGATCACGGTGGCGGCGGACGCATCGACCACGCGGCGACGCCGCCGCCCACGGGTTCCGGCGGCGGCGAGCGCCCGCTCCGCCTCCACGGTCGACAATCGCTCGTCCTGCAGCTCGACGGGAACCTCCACGACCCCCCCGAGCGCGTCCACGAACGCGTCCGCGTGCCCGGCCCGAGCTCCGTGCTCGCCACGGAGGGAGAGCGGGAGCCCGACCACGATCAGCGACGCCCCTCGCTCCCGTACCAACTCGGCGATCGCCAGCAGCTCACCGGGCGGTCGCCCGACGTGCACGGTGCCGACCGGCACCGCGACCCGCCGTTCGGGATCGGAGATCGCGACCCCGATCCGGGCGTCGCCCAGATCGAGCCCGAGGACCGGCCCGGGCGCGGTCACGAGGTGGCCGCGAGGAGCTCCCGGACTCGCGCGGGGATCCCGCCGAGTGCCCGGCCGACGGCGGAGACGTCCCGGCCGCCGGCCATCGCCAGGATGTCCTTGCCGCCGGCTCCCCCGCCGATGACGGTCGCCGCCTCGCGAAGCAGCTCGGGCGCCGCGACACCCTTGGCGACGGCCTCGGGCGTCGACGCCGCCACCAGCTGGGCCTTCCCGTCGGCCCCGCCCCCGAGCACGACGGCGACCGCGCGGCCCTGGAACCGGTCGCGGATCTTCTGCGCGAGCTCCCGGAGGCCGCTCGCATCCTCCCCCGCCACCTCCGAGACGACGAGGCCGAGGCCGTCGACGTCCAGCACGCCGTCCACGAGGGCGGCGATGAGGGCGTCCCGGTCCCCCTTCTGGAGCGCGCCCAGCGCGCTCCGGAGCCGCTTGTTCTCCTCGATCAGCTTCCGCGCGTGATCGATCGCGCTCCGCGGATCGGTGCTGCCGATCGCCACCACCAGGTCGTGCAGGAGCGCGCGTTCGGCGTTGATCTCTCGGAGGGCGTCCGGCCCGACGAGCGCCTCGACGCGGCGCATCCCGGCACCGATCGATCCCTCATGGAGGAACCGGATCACCCCGATGTTCCCCGTCCGCGGCACATGGGTGCCGCCGCAGAGCTCGCGCGAGTAGTCCCCGATCTCGACCACGCGGACGACGTCGCCGTACTTCTCTCCGAAGAGCATCACGGCACCGAGGCGCTCCGCCTCCTCCATCGAGGTCTCGAAGTCTCTCGGAGCGTCGTCCGCGGCCAGGCGGCGGTTCGCGATCAGCTCGGCCTCCTGGAGCTGTTCCGACGAGACCGCCGAGGGATGCGGGAAGTCGAAGCGGAGGCGGCCCGGCTCGACGAGCGAGCCCGCCTGGCGGGCGTGGTCTCCGAGCAGCTCGCGGAGCGTGGCGTGGACGACGTGCGTGGAGGTGTGCGCTCGGGCCGTCGCCTCGCGACGATCGGCGTCGACCTCGGCGTGCGCCTCCACGCCGGCCCGGACCTCGCCCGACTCCACCACACCCGTGTGCAGGATCGATCGATCGCCCGCGGGCACGGTGTCGTCGACCCGGATCACGCTCGAGGGCGTCCGGATCAGGCCGCGATCGCCCACCTGGCCACCCCCTTCCGCGTAGAACGGGGTGCGGTCGAGGAAGATCCGGACGTCCTGGCCCTCCTCGGCCACGGGCAGCTCGCGGAACTCCGGATCCAGCATCGTCACGATCGTGGCGTCGGACTCCAGGGTCTCGTAGCCCACGAACATCGTGGGAGGAGCCGCCCCGGCGTCGAGGCCGATCGGCACCTTCTTGGCGGCGCGCCGCGCCCGATCGCGCTGCTCCTCGAGGAGCGCCGCGAACCGATCGACGTCGACGGACAGACCCGCCTCCGCCGCGAGCTCTTCCGTGAGCTGCAACGGGAACCCGAACGTGTCCGAGAGCTTGAAGGCGTCGTCTCCCGTGATCCGTCCGTCACGGGCCCTCCCCTTCGCGTCGTCGAACAGGACGAGCCCCTGCCGGAGCGTGGCCGCGAACCGTTCCTCCTCGGACCCGGCCACCTGCCGTACGAACGCTTCGTTGTCCCGGAGCGACGCGTACGCGTCGCCGAACGTCGCCACCACGACGTCGATGATCGGATCCATTACGGCGCGCTCGATCCCGAGCGCCCGGGCGTGCGAGACCATCCGGCGCAGCATCCGCCGCAGGATGTAGCCACGTCCCTCGTTCGCGGGCTGGACCCCGTCCGCGATCAGGAACGCGGTCGCCCGGCCGTGTTCGGCGATGATCTTCAGGGACGTGTCGTCGCGGCTGTCCCGGCCGTGCGTGCGGCCCGACAGGGACTCCGCCACCTCGAGCAACGGACGGAGCAGGTCCGTCTCGAAGACGCTGTCCACGTTCTGGAGCACCACCGCCACGCGCTCCAGCGACGAGCCCGTGTCGACGTTCTTCGCGGGAAGAGGCTCGACGAACCGGAGCTCCTGGTCGATCCGATCCTGGATGAAGACGAGGTTCCAGATCTCCATGAACCGTTCCTCGTCCACGTCCGGGCCGCCCTCCGGTCCGTACTCGGCTCCGCGATCGACGAAGATCTCGCTGCACGGACCGCCCGGGCCGGCCGCGTGGGTATGCCAATAGTTCGCGAGCTCGCCCTCCGAATCCGTCATCCCCCGGCGGACGATGCGGTCGGGCGAGAGGCCCACACCGTCGACCCAGCCGTGCACCGCTTCGTCGTCCTCCTCGTACACCGTCACCCAGAGCCGGTCGTGGTCGATCCCATATCCCTCGGTGACGAGCTGGTGCGCCCAGGCGATCGCGTCGGCCTTGAAGTAGTCGCCGAACGAGAAGTTGCCGAGCATCTCGAAGAACGTGAGGTGCCGGGCATCCGTCCCGACGTTGTTGATGTCGTTCGTGCGCATCACCTTCTGGACGGTGACGGCGCGCGGGTACTCGGGCTGGGCTTGACCAAGGAAGTTCGGGATGAACTGGTTCATCCCCGCGTTCGCGAGGAGCAGCCCGGACTCGGGAGGTGGGATCAGCGACGAGCTCGGCACACGCCTGTGTCCTCGCTCCTCGAAGAACGACAGGAACAGCTCGCGGATCCGCTCCCCCTCCACGGGCGGAGTCTACCGGTGGGTCTCCGCAGCCCTCGGACCGGGCCTCAGGCCGCGGTCGGCTCGTCCGGACCAGGTTCGGGCTTCGACGCGTCGAGCTCCGCGCGGAGCTCGCGTTCCCGCTCCTCCATCGCCCGCTTGCCCTCCTCGATCGAGTCCGCGACGAGCTTGGAGAGATCCATCAGGCCGCCTCGGGCCTCGCGCGCCAGCGTCGTCGGCTTGACCTTGTTCGCCTGGCGCCTGGCCCACCGCGACGCGACGACGGCGCCGGTCGCGCCGGCGCCGAGGCCCAGCGCGACCCAGAAGCTGCGGCGCATGTCAGGGCGCCGGCGCGCCCGGCGCCGGGGATCCCTTCGACCGCTTCTTGCTGAACGAATCGGCCGCCTTCTTCACGCCGGCGCCCACGCTCAGGAACTTCACGATCGGGCTGGAGGCGGCATGCTCCAGCAGGCCCGTGAACCGCTCGACGCGTCCCACGATGCCGCCGACGGAATCGAGCACGCCGCCCACGCGATCGAGATGCCCGTTGGTGCGCTCCACGGAGCCCTTGATCTCCCGGAGGAGCGGGACCGTCTCCTCGCGCATCGCGTCCACGGTGAGACGGGTCGCCTCGAGCACACGGAACGTGTTCAGGAGGACGAGGCACAGGAACAGGACCAGGAGTCCCCAGAATGCGGCGAGCACGATCAGGGCGGTCTCGCCGCCGGTGAGGGCCAGGAGCGTCATCCGTTACCTCCGAGGTTCCGTGGGGTGGGCAGTTGGCCCAGCATACCCATGGGCCTCGGAGCAGACGCTTGGTCCCCTACTGTGGTCGGTTCCTCTTCGGGCGGACGGTCCTCTTCGGTGCCGGAGCCTCTTCTGGGGCTCGCGCCGGTGCCGCCTCCTCTTCGGAAGCTCGTTGCTCGACGGTGGAGTGACTCAGGGGCACTCCGGTACCGGGCGCCACCTCGACGTCGCCGCCCTGGCCCGTCGCCTCGTAGTACGCCTCGCCCTCGAATCGCTCCGGGCGGTACTGCTGCGCCACGTGATGGCCCTCGAAGTCGTGGGGATACTCGTATCCCTCGCCGTGCCCGAGCTTCGCAGCGCCGGCATAGTGCGCGTCGCGCAGATGCGGCGGCACGGGGTCGGTCGAGTCGGCATCGGACAGCGCCTTCTCCAGCGCCGCCGTCACGGAGTTCGACTTGGGCGCCCGCGCCAGGTGGAGCGCCGCATGCGCGAGGTTGAATCGAGCCTCGGGCATGCCGACGTGCTCGAGCGCGTGGCCGGCGGCCACCGCCACCTGAAGCGCGTGCGGATCGGCGAGCCCGACGTCCTCCGACGCGAAGATCATCATCCGCCGCACGATGAACCGTGGGTCCTCGCCGGCGTGGATCATGCGCCCGAGCCAGAACAGCGACGCGTCGGGGTCGGACCCGCGCATGCTCTTGATGAACGCGGAGACGACGTCGAAATGGCTGTCGCCACGGTCGTAGGCGACGATCCGCTTCTGGACCGCATCGGCGACCCGCGCCCCGTCGATCAGCGTCTCGCCGGCGTCGGCGAGCAGGACGGCGGCCTCGAGGGCGGTGAGCGCCGCGCGGGCATCGCCGGCGGACAGCTCCACGAGGTGGTCGAGCGCGTCGTCGGTGAGCGTCACGCCGAGCGCACCCATCCCCCGCTCGGCGTCGATCACCGCGAGCTCGAGCAGCCCACGGATCTCCTTCGGCTCGAGCGGCTCGAGACGGAGCAGGAGGCACCGTGACAGCAGGGGGCCCACCAGGCTGTGGTACGGGTTCTCGGTGGTGGCGCCGATCAGCGTGATCGACCCGTCCTCGATCGCCGGGAGGAGGATCTCCTGCTGCGCCTTGTTCCAGCGGTGCACCTCGTCGACGAACAGGACGGTCCGGAACAACGTCGTCTTGGAGTGGTCCATCACCCGCCGGGCATCCGACACGCCGGAGCTCACCGCGGACAGCTGTTGGAAATCGGCGCCGACCGCGACCGCCAGCAGATGCGCGAGGGTCGTCTTGCCGGTCCCCGGGGGGCCCCACAGGATCGTGGAGGGAAGGTGTCCGCCGTCGATCAGCTTGGTGAGCGGCTTCCCTTCGCCCAACAGATGGTGATGTCCGACGAACTCCTGGAAGGTGCGCGGACGCATCCGCGTTGCGAGCGGTCGATCCATGAGAGAGGAATGTCCTTTCCTGCCAGCCCGAGTCTCCGGCCCCGTCGCAACCGGAAGCCAGCATGATAGGGCCTCCCCGGTGGCGGAGGGAACCGTCTTCGGGCCTAGGGCGATGTGCGGCAGGACGTCGGTACGCTCAGGAGCAGCTGCGCAGCAAGCTCAGCCGTCGTACCGCCGGAGGATCCGATCCGGCCGGATCCGGTAGATCACGCGCTCCTGGCCCTCCTTGTACGTCCATCGCTCGCCGTCGTGGTACCGCTGATGCAGCGTATCGATGTGCTCCTCGGCCTCCGGTCCGGTCACGAATCCCTCCACGACGCCGTCGACCCGGAGCCACCGGTACGGATCCTCCTCGTCGTGCACCGTCACCGACACGCGGGGGTCGATCCGGAGGTACCGATCCTTCACGCGACCCACCGCGGAGTTCACGAGCACCCTCCCGTCCGCGGCATCGATCCAGGTGACCGTCACGTGTGGCGTGCCGTCCGGTCGGACCACCGCGAGGTGGGCGAAGTTCTTCCCGGTGAGCAGGTCGACGTCGTCGGCGTGCAAGGCCTCCACGGTCACTCCTCTCCTGCCCGAGCTCGCTGTTCCTTCGTGGGCGCCAGCACCTGCAGGCCGACCTCGCGGAGTTGCTGGGCATCCACGGGAGCCGGTGCTCCGGTCAAGGGGTCGGCGCCGGACTGCGCCTTGGGGAACGCCGTGACCTCCCGCAGCGTCTCCTTGCCCGCCATGAGCATCACGATGCGGTCGAGACCCATCGCGATCCCACCGTGGGGCGGCGCCCCGTAGCGGAACGCGCGGATCAGATGGCCGAACTTCTCTTCGATCTCGGCCTCGGTGAGCCCCAGGACCGCGAAGACCTGCTCCTGTACCTCGGGCCGATGTATCCGGATGCTCCCACCACCCACCTCGTAGCCGTTGAGGACGAGGTCGTATCCCTTCGACGTGGCCGTCTTCGGGTCGAGGTCGTCGCTCGCCGGCGCGGTGAAGGGATGGTGGTTGGACACCCACTTCCCCTCCTCCTCGCTCCAATCGAACAGCGGCGGGTCCGTGTACCAGACGTAGCGCCACTCTCCCTCGGGGATCAGGCCGAGTCGATCGGCCAGGTGCCGTCGCGCGCCATCGAGGGCCACGTTCACGCGATCGGCCTGATCGGCCACGATGCAGACGAGGTCACTTTCGGAGGCGCCGGTCTCCGAGAGCACGGCGTCGACCTCGTCCTTCGACAGGTGCTTCTCCACCGGGGAGCGCACGCCGTCGCCCTCGACGACGATCCAGACGAGACCGGCCGCTCCGCGGCCCTTCGCATCCTGGACGAGCTGGTCGAGCTCCTTGCGAGAGAGCCGGCCGCCCCCGGGCGCCGCGAGCCCCTTGATCGCGCCGTCCTCCGTGGCGAGCACCGATGCGAACGCGTTGAAGCCCGTGCCGGCGAACACTGCCCCGAGATCCGCGAGCTCCATGCCGTAGCGGAGGTCCGGTTTGTCGCTGCCGAAGCGGGCCAGCATCTCGTCGTAGGTGATCCGCGGGAACGGCGTGGGGACCTCGACCCCGTGGATCTCGCGGACGTAGCGCGCGTACAGCGGCTCGATCACCGCGAACACGTCTTCCTGGTCGACGAACGACATCTCCACGTCGAGCTGGGTGAACTCGAAGCTCCGGTCCGCGCGCGGCGCCTCGTCCCGGAGGCACCGGACGATCTGGTAGTAGCGATCCTGTCCCGCCACCATCAGCAATTGCTTCAGTTGCTGCGGGGATTGCGGGAGCGCGTAGAAGGACCCCGGCCACAGTCGCGACGGCACGAGGAAGTCCCGCGCGCCCTCCGGCGTCGAGCGCGTGAGCAGGGGCGTCTCGACCTCGAGGAAACCGAGGGAATCCATGTGATCGCGCGTGATCGCGTTGATCCGATGGCGGATCCGGAGCGCCTCCGTCATCTCGTGCCGACGGAGGTCGAGGTAGCGGTAGCGCAGACGGAGATCCTCGCCCGCTTCGATCCGATCCTCGACCGGGAACGGGGGGGTCTCGGCCTCCGACAGGATCTCCAACGAGGCCGCCGCCACCTCTACGACGCCGGTGGGGAGCTGCGGGTTGGCCATCCCGGCCGGGCGGGTGCGCACGCGGCCGGTGACCTGCACGACGTCCTCGGCGCTGAGCCGCTGGGCCGCGGTGTGGGCGTTCGCAGCGTCCTCCGGATGGAAGACGACCTGCACGATGCCCTCGCGGTCGCGGAGGTCGATGAACGTGACGCCGCCGTGGTCGCGGCGGCTCGCGACCCAGCCGCAGAGGATCACCTCGGCCTCGGCGTGCTCGGCGGTCAGCTCCCCGCACGCGTGGGTGCGCATCGCGGTGCGGTAGATGCTCTCGTTCATACGGCTCCTCCGGCCGGGCGGCTGCCGGGACTCGAGGCGCCGGCCTCGGCGACGACCTCGGCGAGCGATCCGGCGTCGATCTCCCGCTGGTCGCCGTCCGAGAGGCGGCGGAGCGTCACGATCCCGGCCTCGAGCTCGCGCTCCCCCACGATCGCCGCGTACGTGGCGCCGGTGCGGTCGGCCATCCTCAGCTGGGCCTTCAACGGTCGGTCTTCGAACGCGGCGTCCGCGGCGACGCCGGCCGCTCGGAGCTCGCGCACCAGGACGTGCGCCCGTGCGTGGCCGGCGTCGCCGACCCCGACGACGAACACTGCGAGTCCCGGTTCCTCCGGCGTCTCGATCCCCTCCTGCTCGAGCGCGAGGAGGACACGCTCCAGACCCATCCCGAACCCGACGCCGGGGACGTGCGGCCCGCCCAGCACCTCGGCCAGCCCGTCGTACCGGCCACCGCCGAACAAGGTGGCCTGCTGCGGCGAGAGCCCCGGGCTCACGAACTCGAACGCCGTGCGCGTGTAGTAGTCGAGACCGCGCACCAGCGTCGGCTCGAGCGTCCACGAGAGGCCGGCGTCCTTCAGCCCGGACTGTACGCCCTCGAAGTGCTCCCGGCAGGGGTCACAGAGTCGGTCGGTGATGCGCGGGGCCTCCTTCGCCACCGCCCGACACGCCTCGTCCTTGCAATCGAGGACGCGGAGCGGGTTGTCCTCGAAGCGATCCCGATGCTCGTCGTTCAGGCGGTCCCGGTTGGCGCGCAGGAACGCCACGAGCTCGTCACGGTACGCGGGACGGCAGACCTCGTCTCCGATCGAGTTGAGCTGGAGCTCGATGCGGGTCAGCCCGAGCCCTCGCAGGAACGCGTCGCCGATCGCGATCACCTCGGCGTCGGCGCCGGGCGCCTCGGTCCCGAACACCTCGATGCCGAACTGCCGGTGCTCGCGGTAGCGCCCTTCCTGCGGCCGGGCGTACCGATACATCCTCGTGAGGTAGTACGCCTTGAATGGGGACGGCTGCTCCTGCATCGCGCCGAGGTAGGCGCGCATCACCGGCGCGGTTCCCTCCGGACGGAGGGTCAGCGAACGCCCCTTCCGATCCTCGAACGAGTACATCTCCTTCGTGACGACGTCGCTCGTCTCACCCGACGTGGCGGAGAAGAGCTCGGTGGCCTCGAAGCCGGGTGTCTCCACGTAGCGGTAGCCGTGGAGCCGGGCGAGGGCCGCCGCGCGATCGTAGAGCGCGCGCATCCGGCTTCCCTGCGGAGGGAGCAGGTCGAGCGTGCCTCGTGCGGGTCGCAGGTCCATCAGGCCACGTTCACCAGGAACGGGTTGGACGAGCGCTCCCGTCCCACCGTGGTCCGGGGACCGTGCCCCGGAAGGACGTCCTCGGCGTCGTCCCTCGAGAGGAACCATCGGAGGCTCGTCCGCATCGCCTCGGGCGAGGAGTTCGGGAAGTCGGAGCGGCCGATCGAACCCGCGAACACCAGGTCGCCGGCGACCACCGTGGCGTCGGTCACGAAGCAGCAATGACCGGGCGTATGCCCGGGCGTGTGGCGCACGACGATCGACATCCCGGCGAACGACAGCTCGTCACCGTCCACGACGCGGCGCAGATCCTTCACGGGCTCCAGCGGATTGTCGAACCCGGGGTTCCAGGCATCGATGTCGTCGAACGCGACGGCGTCGGCCTCGTGGACGAAGACGGGGAGGTCGTCGCCGGCGAGCACGCCCGCGGCGTAGGCGTGGTCGAGATGTGCGTGCGTCAGGAGGATCGCCGTCGGTCGCCGCCCGGCGCGCTCGAGGACCGCTCGGAGCTCGTCCGGCTCGAAACCGGGGTCGACGAGCACCGCATCCTCGCTCCCGTCGGCCCCGAGCAGCCAGCAGTTCGTGCCGAACGGGTTCCGATCGAAGACGTCCTGGTACATCTGGCGCATGCTACCGGGCGACCCGGCGCGGCCGCCCCGACGGGCACCGAACCGTGGCGCCGTACGCTGACGCCATGGAGCGACACGCCGTCCTCTACGACAACGACTGTGGCTTCTGCCGATGGTCGCTCGATCGGCTGCTCCGGTTGGATCGCGACGGCCGGCTCCGGGCTGTGCCGATCCAAAGCGAGGAGGGCGACCGGCTCCTCGCCGACCTGTCGGAGGAGGACCGGCTCGCCTCCTGGCACCTCGTCACCCCCGACGGACGGCGGTACTCGGGCGGCGCGGCGGCCGGCCCGCTGGCTCGGCTCCTGCCGGCCGGCGCTCCGGTCGCTCTCCTCGCTGATACGTTCCCTCGCACCACCGACCGCCTCTACCGGTGGGTGGCGCGGAACCGGGACTCGCTCGGCCGGCGGCTCGGGGAAGAGGCGTGCGCCGTCGATCCGAGCCGGCGACCGGGGCGATCTACGCCGAGCTGAGCGACGCGCCGTCCAGTACCAGCGTGAACGGACCGTGGTTGAGGAGCTCCACCTCCATCGTCGCGCCGAACACGCCGCGCCCCACGCGCACCCCGCGGGCCTCGAACGCCGCGGCGAGCGCTTCGACCCGCTCCGAGGCGACCGCCGGATCCTCCGCGTCCCCCCAGGACGGACGACGCCCCTTCCGGAGGTCCGCGTACAGGGTGAACTGGGACACCACGAGGACCTCGCCGTCGACGTCTGCCAGGGAACGGTTCGTCTTCCCCTGGTCGTCGGCGAACAGGCGCAGGTTCACGATCTTCTCCGCCAGCCGCTCGGGCTCATCCGCCGGATCGCCGCGCCCGACGCCGATCAGGAGCAGGTAGCCACGTCCGATCTGAGCGATGGTTCCTCCGTCCACCACCACGGACGCGCGGAGCACCCGCTGCAACACGACCCTCATCCGCTCTCCAGGCGCTTCGCGATCACGGGAACGGCCGGCTGGAGGCCAACCTCAGCTCGGGACGACGC
>DASSDW010000275.1:0-4856 GCA_035696925.1 Actinomycetota bacterium | reverse complement strand
GGACGCCGAAGAGCCGTCGCTCGACCCCCGCGGCGCCGTCCTCCGCGTGGAGGCGTGCGGCATCTGCGGCACGGACGCGCGCACGTTCTTCAACGGCGACCCGAAGGCTCCCGTCCCGTGGCAGCTCGGGCACGAGCCGGTCGGCGTGCTCGAGGAGGTGGGGCCCGACGCCGACCTTCCCCCCGGTGTCGCGGCCGGCGATCGCGTCTTCCTCGGATCGATCCTCACCTGCGGCGAGTGCCGCTGGTGTCTCGAGGGATTCCAGAACCTGTGCGAGGATCACCTCCTCTACGGCTACGACCCGTTCCCCGGCGCCTACGCGGAGCGAGCCGGTGTGCCGCCGATCGCGACGAAGAACCTGATCCCGCTGCCGCCGGAGCTGCCCAGCGACCTCGCCACCGTCGCGGATCCCTTCGCGTGCGCGCTGAACGGGATCGAGCAGCTCGACATCCGGCTCGGCGACACGGTCGTGATCCTGGGAACCGGACCGATCGGCTGTTGGCAGGCGGTGATGGCCCGCGACCGCGGCGCGTCGAAGGTCTATCTCACCGATGTCTCCTCGGAGCGGCTCGAGATCGCGCTCGACGCGATCGGGCACGCAGTGGACGACGCCTGGGTCTCCGGCGATGACAACGGTGTCCGGGACGTGCTTTCGCGGACGGACGGCGTGGGCGTGGACCGCGTCAGCGTGGCGGCGCCGGCCAAGCCCGCCCAGCAGGCCGCCCTCGAGATGGCGTCCAAGCGCGCCGTCGTCGTGTACTTCGCGGGGCTGCCCAAGCACGATCCGGTGAGCCCCCTCGACATGAACGAGCTCCACTACAAGGAGCTTTCCGTTCGCGGTGCCTACGGGGCCACTCACCGCCAGTACCGGATCACGATGGACTACCTGGCCCGCAAGCAAGATGAGCTCGCGAAGGTGGTCACCCATCGGTGGCCGCTCGAGAGGATCGCCGAGGCGTTCGAGACGATCCGAGCGGGCACCGGGTTGAAGATGGTCGTCACGCCGTGAAGCCGTCCGAGGGATCAGGGGCGTGAGCGGCGCGTTCGTGATCGGCTGCGACGTCGGCAGCCAGGGCACGAACGCCGCGCTCTACGGCGCCGACGGCGAGCTGGTGGCGTCCGCGTACGAGGCGTACGACCTCTCGTTCCCTCACCCCGGCTGGGCGGAGCAGGACCCGGACCTGTGGACGTCCGCGATCGAGCGCGCCTCTCGCCGTCTCGTCTCCGAGTGCCCCGGCGGAGCCGCCGCGATCCGCGGCCTCTCCTTCGGCTCCCAGCTCGACGGCATGGTGGTCTGCGACGCGTCGGGCCGCCGCCTGCGCGCCGCGCTGATCTGGATGGACCGCCGGGCCGAGGCGCAGGCGGCGGCCCTGGCCGAACGGATCTCGGGTCCGGATTTCTACCGGGCCGTCGGCGCGAACCTCGACTCATCCCACGCAGTCTTCAAGGCGCTCTGGGTCCGCGACGAGGAGCCCGATCTGTGGCGCGAGGCCGCGCACCTGATGTCGCCGGGCACCTACGTGCTCCGGCACGCGACCGGCGTGACCGCGGTCGACCCCTCGAACGCATCGTCGATGGCCCTCCTCGATCCACGCACGAAGACCTGGTCGCTCGAGGTGCTCGAGGCGACGGAGATCGACCAGGCGATGCTTCCCGAGCTCGGGGACGCCACGGAAGCCGTCGGGACCGTGACGTCCGCGTTCGCGGAGGCGAGCGGGCTCGCCCCGGAGACGGCCGTCGCGATCGGATGCGGCGACGAGATGGCCGCGACGCTCGGCGCCGGCGTGTTCGAGCCCGGCGAGGTCTGCGACGTCGTCGGCACCGCGGAGCCTGTCTGCGCCGCGAGCGCCGAGCCGCGCGAGGATCCGACGATGTTGGTGGAGTGCCATCCGCACGCGGACCCCGACGCGTGGCTCCTCGAGAACCCGGGGTTCGTCTCCGGCGGCAACCTCCGCTGGTGGCGCGACCAGTTCGCCCCGGACGAGCGGCGGAACGAGGAACAGGGGCTGGGGGACGCCTACGACCAGCTGAGCGAGGAGGCGTCGCGGATCGCGCCGGGGAGCGACGGCGTCGTCTTCCTCCCGGCGATGCAGGGGGCGATGGCCCCGGAATGGAACGGTGCCGCCCGAGGTGTGTTCTACGGGCTCACCCTCGCCCACACGCGCGATCACATGACGCGCGCGATCCTCGAGGGGAGCGCGTTCGGCCTCCGCGACATCCTCGAGGCGATGAAGGCTGCCGGCCTCGGCGTCCGGCGTCTCACGATCGTGGGTGGTGGGGCCAAGGGACCGCTCTGGCGGCAGATCAAGGCGGACGTCACGGGCCTCCCGGTTCGGGTCCCGGAGAGCGTGGAGACCACCGCGACCGGCGCCGCCATCCTCGCAGCCGTCGGCTCGGGCGTGCACGCGACCGTGGCGGACGCGGTGGATTCGTTCGTGTCGTTCCGGCCGGAGGAGCACGAGCCGGACCCGTCGGCTCGCGACGCGTACGACGAGGCCTACCAGCGCTATCGGGATGTGTACTTCGCTCTGAGGCCTGTCTTCGGAGCTTGAGGTCGGCTCGACGAAGCTAGAGCAGATCCATGTCTCCCGGTGAGGACCCGCGTTCCGTCAGGTGGCGTGCGAGCTCGCTGCGATGTTGCGTCCCGTGATTCACGATGTGGGCGACGATCATGCTGAGGGTCGCCTCCGTCGTGGCACCGTCGCTCTCCCACGAGTAGATGCGATCGAGATCGTCCCTGGCGAGTCCCTCCACATAGGCCGCGAGACGTTCGGTCTCCTCGGCCCAGAACGACCTGATGCTCGAGAGGTCCGGGAGTGGGGGCACCTCCCACTCGTACGGATCGTCGACGTCGTTCCCGAGGAGGAACTCTCGCCAACTGTTGTCCACGACGACGAGGTGACGAAGGGTCTCCGCGACGCTCCCGTGGTCCAGGGCCGCACGTTGCTCGAATCCCTCGCCGCTGAGCGACGCGATCGCGTCGAGGATCTGCGTGTTCGAACGCGCGTGGTAGCGGATCAGGTCCGTGAGATGTGGTCGGATCACCCGGCGAGTCTAGGCACCCATTCAGGGAAGGGCGATCAGTCCTCGAGCTCGCGCGCGATGTCGTCGCGGAGGTTCGCCAGGCGGTCGATGACGGTCCGGATCGCGTCGCGGATGGGTTCGGGGGCGCTGTCCACGAGGCCCTCGAGCTCCTCCCGAGCATCGCTCATCCGCCGCTCCGCATCTTCGAGCGCTTGGCGTGTCTCGTCGCTGGGGTTCTCGCGGTACGCGTCCAAGGCGGCGTCCGCTTCGTCGACGGTGTCACGGACCCGGGCGACCGCCTCACGGACCGGCCCCTCGTCCCCGATGGCCTCGACGAGATCGTCGATCGCGTTCGTGGCATCCCGGAACTCGTCCGTGAGGCCGCTCTCGGAGAAGCACGCGGACAGCAGCGCGCACAGCACGATCACGGTGGCTCTCTTCATGCCCGACCCGTACCCGCGGATGGCCGTCGGCAAGCGTCAGCCCCGTTCGAAGTACCGGATCAGCTCCCAGTCGGTGACGGTCTGGTTGTCGAAGATGATCTGCTCCTGGCGGGCCATGTTCACCAGATGCCCGAACGCGAAGTCCCCGAACGCTTCTCGCATGACGTCCGAGCGCTCCATCTCCGCGATCGCCTCGTGCAGCGAGGAGGGCACCCGTTCGGCGTCCTTCGATTCGTACGCGTTCCCTTCGAACAGTGGAGGGCACTCGATCTGGTTCTGGATCCCGTGGAGACCGGCCGCGATCGTGGCGGCGTACCCGAGGTACGGGTTGACGTCTCCGCCCGGCAGCCGCGACTCGACCCTGTTGCCCTGATGCTCGCCGACCACCCGGAAGCCGCACGTACGGTTGTCGTGGCTCCACAGGATCGCGGTCGGCGCCCACGACCCGAGCTGGTAGCGCTTGTAGGAGTTCACGAACGGTGCGTACATCCACGCCATCTCACGCGCGGTGGACATCAGACCGCCCAGCATGTGCTTGAACGTCGGGCTCATGTGGTTCGCGTCGTCGTCGTCCCACATCAGTGATTCGGAGCCGTCCTCGTTCCACACGCTCGAGTGCATGTGGCAGGAGGAGCCTGCTTCGTCCATCGTCCACTTCGCCATGAACGTGATCGCGGCACCGTTCATGGCGGCGATCTCCTTCGTGCCGTGCTTGTACAACGCGTGGTAGTCCGCGGTCGTCAGGGCGTCCGCGTACGTGACGTTGATCTCGTGTTGTCCGCGACCGAACTCGCCCTTCGAGAACTCGATCGGGATCCCTGCCCCCAGCATCCCGTTGCGGATCTGGCGGATCAGCCACTCGTCCTTGGTGGTCGCGAGCATGTGGTAGTCCATGATGTACGGGGACGACGGCTGGATGCCCTGGTAGCGCTTCGCGGCCGCCTCTTCGTAGGACTCCTTGAAGAGGTAGAACTCGAGCTCCGAGCCGGTCTTGAACGTGTAGCCGGCCGTCTTCGCCCGCTCGACCTGGCGGCGGAGGATCGTCCGGGGCGCCACCTCGACCAGCTCGCTCGTGTGCTCGTCCGCGACGTCACAGATGACCATCGCCGTCTTCTCGAGCCACGGGACGAGCCGCATCGTGGACATGTCCGGGATCATCTTGAAGTCGCCGTAACCCGTCTCCCAGCTCGCGTACTCGAAGCCGGGCAGTGGCTCCATCTCCATGTCGATGGCGATCAGGTACAGGCAGGCGTGGAGCCCTTCTTCTCCCATCACGTCCTCGAGGAAGAAGTGCGGGAGGATGCGCTTGCCGACGAACCGACCCTGGAAGTCCGTGAACATGCACAGGACGGTGTCGATCTCGCCGGCATCGGCGAGCTCCTCGAGCTG
>DASSDW010000274.1:0-2621 GCA_035696925.1 Actinomycetota bacterium | reverse complement strand
CTCCAGGCGGCGCAGGGTCGGGTAAAGGGAACCGTAGGAGACCCTCCACAGGCCCCCGAGCGAATCGCCCAGCTCACGCGAGAGCTGGTAGCCGTGCATGGGCCGCTCCTTCAGCAGGCCCAGGACCGCGAGTTCGAGCATGTGGATGTCCCCTCGTCGTAGCGTCGCGATATATCGATACGGTATATCGAGACGATATATACGAGTGACCGCTGCCGTCAAGCCGGTGGTCCAGCCCGGCTCGAGGGCTACTAGCCGTATGAATACGCGCCCGTGGCGGCATCCGCCCCGGAGCAATTCGTCGCCGCGCTGGCCGAGAAATCCATCCCGGAGGTGGTTCCAACGATGTCGTCCAGCCGGATGTAGTAGCACGTGCCCGAGTCCGAGAGGGCAGCTGCCGACCAGGAGGTCCCGTCGGGAAGGATCGAGATCAACTCGGGCTGATCGCTGTCGCCGATCTCCGTCACGTAGTTCAACGTCGGGTTCGCCGAATACATCTCCATGACGCCGGCGTCGAACGAGCCGGTGTCGTCGCGGATCTCTTGAGCGGTGGCTGCCGCCTCGAGGAGGTTCCCTTTCGCCTGGTCGTCCTGGGCCCGCTCCCAGGCGGACGCAGGCGCCCACGCGGGGCTCCGATCGAGGGCGCTTCCGTCGGAGAGCACTGTCCCGGGTCCGCTCCCTCCGATCCACCGATGGATCAGCCTCGAAGATCCGTCGGCAAGTCGTCGCCGGAACACGAGCTCGCCGTCGAACGCCAGGTCCGGGTCCCGATCGTCGGCAGGCCCACCTCGCTTTACGGTCACGGAACGCGTGGGGGTCCAGAGACGAACGATGTCCCCATCGTTCCCATCGTCCTGCTCGTAGACGAGCTCAACACCGTTCCCCGACGGTTGGCGCTGTTCTCTCGGTCCCGAAGTGAGACGCACGAGACCAGTGCCGTCTGACTTCATCGAATAGATCCGGTCGCGTCCGGAACGGTCGCTGACGAACCACAGCCGACCTTCGAGCGGCCACACCGGTTGCACGTCCCTCGCACCGTCGGTCGTGAGCCTGATCCGATGGGTGCCGTCGGCGCCCGCGGTCCAGATGTCGTGGTTGCCGTTCCGGATCCGTACGAAGGCAACGCCCTCACCCGAAGGGCTCCAGACCAGCGAACTGGCGTTCGGGAGGAACACGTGTGGATCGGAGCCGTCCGGGTTCATGATCCACACGTCGGTGGTGCTCGCCGACCTCCGCGTGAACGTGATCGCTGAGGCGTCGACGTTCCACGCCGGCTTGCTGTCGACACCGGGCCCAGACGCAAGCTGCGTCAGCTCAGTTCCATCAGGTTCGATCGAGAAGATGTGCGTCCCGGTGCCGTTCGTTCGC
Organism: Actinomycetota bacterium; assembly: GCA_035696925.1. GTDB lineage: Bacteria > Actinomycetota > UBA4738 > UBA4738 > HRBIN12 > JAJNBA01. Next base: position 1,253 of record DASSDW010000274.1, on the reverse strand, counting down.
GAGAACGCGATCGTTCGCGGCAGCCCGAGGGGTACCGCGGCCTGCGCTGCGATCGCCGGCATGATCGCAGTGACGACCACGGCGACGAGGAGCATGACGGATCGGCGCATGTCGATGACATCGGTCCCTGGTGACGGCTGGTGGAAGCTCAGCGTGTCGGTGCCGGGTACCGCTGGCCGGCGAGGGCAAGCGCGGCTCCGATCAGACCCAGTGCCGCGCAGACGATCCACAGTCCCCGTGGCCACCACCGGTAGATCGCTGTGCCCCCGATCGGCCCGATCGTGAACGCGAGCGAATAGGTGAGCCCGAGGCTGCTCTGATACCGGCCCCGGAGATGCGCCGGCGCTCGGTCGGCGATGAACGCCGCCGTGCTCGGAGAACCGAACATCTCGCCGAACGTCCACACGACAACCGCTCCTGCCATCCCGATCCCCGTCAGGAAGATGCCGAACGCTCCGAACCCGAGGCCCGTGAGGAGCACCCCCAGTGCGATCATCCGGATCCGCGGGTATCGCATCGCGATGGCGGTGACGCCGAGCTCGAAGATCGCGACGAGGAAGCCGTTCTCGCCCTGCAGGAAGCCGTAGACCCTTTCGGGGAATCCCAGGTCGCGGACCCACAGCGGGAACGTCGAGTACCCCTGCGCATAGACGAGGCCGCCCGCGAGGATGGCGGCGAGGACCAGCAGGAAACCCTTGTCGGCGAGGATCGCAGCCCGTGCGCTGCCGATCTCCCGATCCTGGGCCTTTGTGGTGCGGGTGCCGTGGGGGAGCGCGACCAGCGAGATCAGGCCGAAGACCACCGAGGTGGCGGCGTCGGCGATGAACAGCTCGCGGAAATGATCCTCCGCGAGCAGCCCCCCGATCGCCAGGCCGATCGCGAAGGAGAGGTTGAACAACAGCCTGTTGAACGCGTACGCGGCGACGCGGTGCTCCGGAGGGATGAGGTCGGCGATCAGGGCACCCGACGCGGGACGGTGGAGCTCGGCGAAGAACGAGTACACGACGACGATCGTGAGCACCGCGGGAAGCGATCGGGCCTCGAGGAGGAGCAGGACCAGCGCGGCCGAAGTGATCATCGAGATCGCGATCGCGTTCCGGCGGCCGATCCGGTCCGTCAGCAAGCCGCCCGAGAACTGCGCGAGCATCGCCCCGATCCCGTAGCCGGTGATCGCCAGACCGGCCTCGGTCACCGAGAGGCCGTTCTTCGTCAGGTACAGAGCGAGGAACGGAAAGACGAAGCTCCCGAGCCGG
>DASSDW010000273.1:0-6512 GCA_035696925.1 Actinomycetota bacterium | reverse complement strand
CACCGGGTACAGCGTCGAGGTGGAGGTCGACGGGGCGGGAGGAGGCCGATGGCACTGGGGCCTCGGTGCCGGCGAGGTGCCGCCGGCCGACACGAAGCCCGACACCACGATCGTCGGCCGTGCCCCGCACCTCGCGCTCGTTGCCGCCCGACGGATCCCCGCCGAGGACGTCCTCGCCTCGGGGAACCTCGTGACCGGCATCGACGCGCAGCTCGGGGTCACGATCCTCCGCCACATCCGCGCGTTCGTCTGAGGGGAACCCCCGCCGCCCCCCGCTCGTACCTCTTGCGTGAACGGAACATGTGTACCGTTCGTCGGAGATGCCACCCGACGAGCGCGACGCCGACCAGCGCCTGATGCGCTCGTTCGCGGCGCGCGACGCCGGCGCGGCCGACGTCCTCTATCAGCGGTTCGCGGGGCGGATCTACGGGCTCGGGCTCGTGATGCTCGGCAACGAGGCCGCCGCGCAGGATCTCGTCCAGGACACCTTCGTGAAGCTGTGGCGGAACGCCGACCGGTACGACCGTTCGCGGGGCAAGCTGGAGACGTGGGTGCTCCTGATGGCCCGGTCGCTCGCGATCGACGCCATCCGGCGCCGCGTCCTGGAGGTCCGGACGCTCGAGTCCACCGAGCGTCCGACCGAGGTCGACCAGGGCCCCGGTCCCGACGAGCGCGCCGCGACGGCCGACCTGACCGACCGCGCCCGGCGCGCCATGTCGTCGCTGCCGGCCGAGCAGCGGGCCGCGTTGGAGCTCGCGTACCTCGGTGGGAAGACCAGCGCCGAGATCTCCGACCTCGAGGGCATCCCGGTGGGGACGGCGAAGACCCGGATACGAGCCGCGCTGCTCCGTCTCCGCGATCTCCTCGCTTCCGACATCGAGTCGGCCAGGGGTGGTGACCATGACGACGTGTGAGGACGTCCGTCCGCACCTCCCCGACTTCGTGCTTGGAACCTCGGGCGCGCCCGACGAGCTCGGCGTCCGCCGGCATCTCCGTGGGTGCGGTGCCTGTCGGCGAGAGCTCGACGCTCTGGATGACGGCCTCCGCGTGTTCGGGTCCACGTTGGACCGACCCGTCCCGTCCGGGCTGCACGACCGCGTGCTCACGGTGTTGTCCGAGGAGTGGGCCGACGAGAAGACCACGCGAGGCCGCGTGTCCGCGCCCCGTGGATGGAGGATCGCGGTCGCCGCCTCGATCTCGCTCGCGGTCCTCGCATCCGCATTCGGACTGATCCAGCTCGGACGGGCACGTGAGGAGGCGAGGGACGCCGCGAGCTTCCGCACGGTCCTGGCCACGCTCGGCGGCACCGGCTTCAGGGTGGGCACGCTCCAGCCGGCGAGCCGCACGCCGGTCGCCGGCAGCGTCGTGGCCTACGAGTCCAGCCACGACCAGTCGTTCGTCGTCGTCTTCGTGCGGACGCCCCACCTGATCGGACGGGGGTCCCTCCTCGTGTCCCGTTCCGACGGGACCACCTGGAACCCGGGGCCGATCGAATTCGAAGGTGACGGCGACGCGGCGGTCTGGTGGGTCACGGATCGGAGCATCGACTCCATGAGCGGGCTCACGATCCGCGCGCCGGACGGCTCCGTGCTCGCCACCGCGGGGCTCCGACCGGCCTAGCGGGAGACGACGAGCCGGTTCACCGATCGTCTCTGGGCGCCGAAGCGGTATTTGTAGGCGTAGTCCCCCTTCAGGAAGTCGAAGACCGCGCACCCTTGGTCGATCGCCTCGCGCACGTCCTCCGCCACGAGGACCATACCGGGGGCGAGCCGCTGCCATCCCCGATCGAACGCCGAGTTGTACAGCGAGTACGTCCCCTCGAACACGAAGCCGATCGTGCCCGCCGCGAGCTCGCCGTTCACGCGGATGAACGACAAGCGGAAGATGCCTCGCTCGCACAGCGCCTGCCCCAGCCGCCGGAAGAAGATCTCCATCCCGGGGACCATGAAGACGCCCTTGGGACCCTCGCTCATCCGGTGCAGCTCCACGAACCGGTCGAGCAGCGGCAGCAGTGTCCCGCTCGTCGCGGTCTCGATCCGGAACGGACCCGCCTCCGCCTCGAGCTTCTTCGCCTTCCGTCGGATCTCGTGGCGGTGCTTCGACGGGATCTGCTGGAGGTAGCCATCCCAGGTGGCAGGGAGCTCGAGGAACGGCGCGACCCCGTTCTGGTCCTCGGTCTCTTCGACGGCGAGCCCGTGGGCCACGGCGGCATCGCGCAACGCGGGCAGCCACGCGGAGCCCTCGGGAAGACCGCGGAGATCCGCCGTGCGCCAGTCGGCCCGGTCGAGGAGATGCGCCCAGAGGCGATCGCTGAACGCCGACGTCACTTCCGGGCTTCCGACGGGACCGAGATAGTCCGTCACCTCCGTCCCGCCGAGGAACCGGAGAGTGTCGTCGATCCGCTCGAAGGCCGCGGCCGCCACCTGGGTGCCCGCGTCCTCGCCGAAGGCGAGCAGCAGGTGGTCGGGCTCCTCGCCGAACTCCTCCCAGTAGAGCTTCAGGAAGGCCGGCGTGTGGAAGATCGTTCCGGCCGGATCGAGCCGAACGAGGTGGCTCCAGTCGCGGCGGAGGAAGTCGCGCGGGTCTTCGGAGAAGACCACGTCCAGCGTCACCAGGAGCCGCCGCCTCCGCCGCCGCCCCCGCCGCCGGAGGAGCCGCCTCCGCCGAACCCACTCGAGCCCGAGGAGGCCGGCGTGGAGGCGAGCGTTCCGCCGGTGGTCACCGCGAAGCCGTCGATCGAGTCCGCGAACGCGGCCGCGGTGAACATCCGCGGGCCCACGTACCAACTCGACGTGTCGGGCTGCAGCCCGAGATCCTCGAACGCCTTCGCCCACTTCTTCGTGAGCCCGAAGACGATCGCGTACGGGAGGTAGCGGGTGAAGACGTTCTCCTCCTCGGCCCACCGGGCCATGTGCTGCTCCGCGGTGGCGATCACCCGGCGGAAGCCACGGATGCGGCGGAGCATCGCGGTCCCCTTCGCCGTGCGGGCCGGCATCTGTCTCGCCATCAGCGACAGCGCGAGACCGGCCACGATCACGGGGATCCCGACGATGCCCCAATGCGTCCAGCGGGCGAGCACGAACGTGGCCGCGGCCCCCCCGACGAGCAGGAACATGCCGGCTCCCGCCCACCGGAGGCGGACCCGGTCGGGCCGGGCACGGAACCACTTCTGGCGCATCGCGTCCGAATAGAGCGCGCTCTCCACACCGTCCAGCCGCTCCGAGAACGTCGTCTTCAGCTCCGAGACCTTCACCTCGTTCCCGTCCCGGAAGAGGCCGTCGAGCAGCTTCCGTTCGTACGCGAGGAGCTCGCTCTCCGCGCCTTCCAGACGGATCAGCGTCCAGTCCGTCTTGGAGAAGAGGCCCGTGTCCGGGATCTCCTGGATCAGGAGGAACCCACGCCCGGCGAGATCGACGATCGTCGCCGTGACGTCGATCACGTTGGCGCGCTCGTCGAGCAAGGTCCCGATCTGCCCCGGACGAACGTTCTCCGGAGGCGCGAACTCGACGGGGGCCTCGGCGTCCCCCTCACCCAGCGGCACCTGCTCGCTCTCGCCGCCCGGATTGCCCATCACCTGGTCGATCTGCGACCCGATGTAGCGGCGATCGCGTCCCTCTCGCCACCACAGGCGGCCGAGCAGACCGCCGATGAGCCCTGCGACGGCGATGGCGGCGGCGATCTTGGTTCCGTCGAGACTGAAGGCTCGACCGGCGGACCAGCGCTCCTCGAGGATCGGGCTCGGCTCCGGCACGGCACCCTTCGGGATCGCGACGACGATCGTGAGGCCCTCGTACGCGAGCAGCGTGCGGCCCGCGGAGAACCTGGCGGTCGGGCCGTCGAACGCCGCGCTCCCGCACACGTCCGTGCCCCCCTCCCACCCCTGGAAGCACGCGACCCGCTGCACGTCCGCGGGAGCGCGGACGACGACGCGCACGCGCTCGATCGGCGCCTGCCACTCGTCGCCGATCGCGTTCCAGTACAGCTCGTCGTGCTCATCGAAGGCATTGAGCGCGCCTTCCACCCGGTAGGACAGGGTGTAGGTGTGACGGCCGGAGATCTCGACGTCCGGATCGCCCACTCGGATCACCGTCGACCCGCCCTCCTCGGAGACCTCCACGTCGGACGGCGCAGTCGGGCTCCCCACCGTAACGTCCCGGATCGGATACACCCGGTCGTAGACGTCGTCGTGATGGAACCGCGTCGGGATCGTCCGGAAGATGCCGTGGCGGAGCTCCGAGCCGAAGTCGTACTCGATCGTCTCCGTGACCGTCAGATCGCCGTCGTCGAGGATCCGGATCTCGACCACGTAGGAGTGGATGACCTCGCCCCCGGCCTGCCCGGCAGCGGGCCCTCCCGGCAACAGGAGCAGCGCGGCAGCCGTGAACGTCGGGAGCAGGATCCGTCTCATCACTGCACGAAGTAGAAGGAGATCGCCATGATGCCGTACGCGCCCATCAGCTGAGCTCCCTCGAGCCAGTTGGATCTTCCGTCCACGGAGATCATGAATACGAGGAAGGTCGACAGCGCCACCGCGGCGACCTCGAACGTGCTGAACACGAAGTCCATCGGGTGCCCGGCCAACAGCGAGATGAACACGAGCGCGGGGGCGACGAACAGGGCGATCTGGGTCGAGGACCCGATCGCGATCTCGAGCGTCACGTCGACCTTGTTGCGCAGGGCGAACAACACCGCCGAGGAATGCTCCGCTGCGTTCCCGATGATCGGGATCAGGATCAGGCCCACGAACAGCTCTGATAGGCCGAGCCGCTCGATCGCGGGCTCCATCGATCCGACGAGGAACTCCGACATCAGCGCCACGAGGCCGGTCGAGGCGAGCAACAGACCCATCGCCTTGCGGCGCGACCACGTCGGCTCCTCGTGCTCCGCGGGCGTCCGGAACAGGTGCTCGTGCGTCACGAGGGTGAACGCGAGCGCGCCGACGTAGAGCGCGATCAGGACCGCGGCGACCGTCCCCGAGACGACCTCACGCTGGATCAGGCTGTGGTTGCCGCCGAGCGCGAACAGCGCCGGCATCAGGAGCCCCGTGACCGCCAGCACGAGCGACGTCGCGTGCACCGAGGCCGCACGCGCGTTGTACTCCTGCTCCTCGTGCCTCAGCCCGCCGAGGAAGAACGACAGACCGAGGACGAGCAGGAGGTTCCCCAGGATCGACCCCGTGAGGGATGCCTTCACGATCTCGACCTTGTCCTCCAGGATCAGGAAGATCGCGATGATCAGCTCGGTGACGTTGCCGAACGTGGCGTTGATCAAGCCCCCCAGGCGGGGGCCGATGTGGAGCGCGAGCTGCTCGGTGGACCGGCCGATCAGCCCCGCCAGCGGCAGGATCGCGCCCGCGGACGTCAGGAAGATCGCGAGCTCGGGGCCCGCCGCGACCTCGAGGACGATCGCGAGGGGAACGAGGACAAGGAGCCAGTCGAGCGAGGGCTTCAGGGAGCGCGTTCGCCTCGGCAGTGTCGTCGTCGGCACGCGCGCCAGGGTAGACGGTCGGGGGGTGCCGAGCTCTCAGTGGGCGGCGGCGCCGCTCGCGGCACCGCCGTCCGAGACCGCTTCCTGCAGGACGTCCCAGGCCAGCACCGCGCACTTGATGCGGATGGGGTACTTCACGACGCCCTTCAGTGCGACGAGGTCGCCGAACACGTCCTCGTCGGGCTCGACCTCCCCCGCCAGCATCCCGCGCACGTCCGCGGCGAGGGACATCGCGTCCTCGACCGTCTTGCCGCCCACCGACTCCGTCATCATCGAGGCGCTCGACTGACTGATCGAGCACCCCGCGCCCTCGAACGTGACCTCCAAGAGCTTCCCGTCCTCGAGGTTGGCGGAGACCGTGATCTCGTCTCCGCAGAGCGGGTTGTTCTTCGTGCACGTCACGACCGCCCCGGGCAGCTCACGCTTGTTCCGCGGGTTCTTGTAGTGATCGAGGATCGTTTCCTTGTAGATGTCGTCGAGCGCCACGTTGCCTCCAGCCGAGAATGCCCTCTGGGTCGAAGCCTACCGGAACACCTGTTCCGCCCTGGCCAGTGCCCCGACGAGCGCGTCCACGTCCGCAAGCGAGTTGTACACGTAGAACGACGCGCGGGTCGTTGCCGGCACACCGAGGTCCCGCATCAAGATCTGCGCGCAGTGGTGGCCAGCACGGACGCAGACACCCTCCTGATCGAGCACCTGGGCCAGGTCGTGCGGGTGGATGTCCTTGAACCAGAACGACACGGCCCCTCCGCGGCGGTCGACGTCCTTCGGGCCGTGGACCTGGGCGCCCGCTTCCTGCAGACGCTCGATCGCGTACGCGGTCAACTCCTTCTCGTGCTCGCGTACCGCTTCCATCCCGAGCGCCTCCAGGTAGTCGATCGCGGCGGCGAGCCCGATCTCCTCCGCGATGTTCATCGTCCCAGCCTCGAACTTCTGGGGCGGCGCCTTGAACGTCGAGCGGTCCGGGTGGACCTCCACGATCATCTCGCCCCCGCCCAGGAACGGATCCATCGCGTCGAGGAGCT
>DASSDW010000272.1:0-9729 GCA_035696925.1 Actinomycetota bacterium | reverse complement strand
TCCTCGTCGACCCGGCTCATGAGCTCCTGGACCGGCACCGCGTCCGAGACGAACTCCAGGCTCGGATCGCCGGCCTCCCCGAAACCGAAGATCGGCTCCATCACGAGGCGATGGAGCCGCGAGACGTCCAACGACTCCACGCCCGCGGTCACCTCGTCGTCTCCGGGCGTGAGTCGGTACCACCGGCCCCCGACGTAGAGGCCGAAGATGCCGCGCTCGCCGGGCTGGGCGGCCACCTCCTCGACGGTCAGACGTTCGCGGAGGCGCCGGAGGAGCTCGTCCACGTGGAACGGAAGGGGTCCGACGACCCGGCGGTGGAAGCCCAGCATCCGAAGCTCCTCGTCGGGGAACAGGACCACCGGTACGCCGGCCCCGTTCGGTCGGCCGGCTCGCTCCCAGAGCTCCACGGAGGCCATGGCCCGATGATGACCGTCCGTGATGTACAGAGGATGGTGGTCGAGGCGCTCTCGGATCGTCTCGACCGCGCTCCGATCGTCGATCCGCCAGACCGTCTGCTCGAGATCGCCAGAGCGGAACCGCCGGAGCGGAGCCGCCTCGGTCGTGGCGTGCACGATCTTCCGCACGTCGTCGTCCACGCGGAACATCAACGCCACGAGGGTCGAGCGAGCGCCGAGCCGGGCGAGGTGCAGCCCGAGCGCGTCCACGCGCTCGGGCTGAACCCCTTCGTGCCCGAGGATTCGCCCGTCGACGAATGCCTGGGGAGGCACCTCGCCGACGATGCCGGTCTGCTCGTGTTCGGCCGACCGCAGGCGATAGACGTAGAGGGCGGGCTCCGGGAATCCCTCGAAGAGGTCGGCATCGAGCAACCTCCGCAGGGCCGCGACATTCGCTTCGTCGAGCGCGGCTGGATCGACCTCCTGTCCTTCCGGCGCGTCATCGGGCGTCCGCGACACGTGCAGCCAGGCGTACGGACGGTCGGCGAGGATCTCGGCCCGCTCCTCGCGCGACAGCGCATCGTGCATCGGCGAAACGACGTGCTCCGCCCATTCGGGCCGGACGATCCGGGCGGGGAACGGGACGAGGGTGCTCATCCGCCGGTATCTCGGAACGCCGCCATGAACCCGACCAGGGCATCGACGCCCTCGTCGGTCATCGCGTTGTAGATGCTCGCCCGGATCCCTCCAACGCTTCGATGGCCCTTCAGGTTCCTCATCCCGTGCTCCTCGGCTCCCGCGAGGAACGCGGCGTCGAGCTCGTCCGACGGCGTCCGGAACACGACGTTCATGTGCGATCGATGGGCCGGGTCGACGGGCGAACGATAGAAGCCGTCGCTCCCGTCGATCGCGTCGTAGACGGCACCTGACCGACCCGCCGCCCGCTCCTCCATCCCGGCGACACCGCCACGGTCCCGCATCCACCGGAGCACCTTCCCGGTGACGTAGATCGCGAACATCGGCGGTGTGTTCATCAGGCTGTGCTTGTCGGCGTGTGCGCCGAGTCGGAGGTAGCTGGGGAGATCGGTGCGCATCTCCTCGAGGGCGGCCGTGCGCACGACCATCACCGCGAGGCCCGCGGGTCCCAGGTTCTTCTGCGCCCCGCCGTAGACGAGGTCGAACCGTTCCCACGGGACCGGGCGGCTCAGGTAATCCGACGACATGTCGCCCACGAGCGGGAGATCGATGTCGGGGAACGAGGGCATCCGGATCCCCTCGATCGTCTCGTTCGAGGTGATGTGCAGGTAGCGTGTGTCCGGCCGGAGCTCCAGCTCGTCGTCCGACGGCATCCGCGAGAACGCGATCGGCTCCCCGTCCCACGCCGCGTAGGCCTCACCCCACACGGCCGCGTCCTTCAACGCGCCCTTCCCCCATGTCCCGGACCGGACGTAGCCCGCGCGCGCGCCTTCTGCGAGCAGGTTCATCGGCACCACGCCGAACTGGAGGGTGGCGCCACCCTGCAGGAACAGGATCGTGAAGTCGTCGGGCACGGCGGCGTTCTCCCGGAAGAGCGTCAGCGCCTCCTCGTGGACGGCCTCGTACTCCTTGCTCCGATGGCTCATCTCGATCACGGACATTCCGGAACCCTCGAAGTCGAGGAGCTCGCTCTGCACCTCCTCCAGCACGTCGAGCGGGAGCGTGCAGGGGCCGGCGCAGAAGTTGTGGATCCTCACGTCGGCCGGTGGTCCGTGGGGACGGCGGAGACGTGGATCACATCGTCCAGTCCTTCCAGCGCGGCGATGAGGTCGGGGCCCACGTCGCCGACGACGTCGATCGTGGCGACGGCCGCGTTCCGTCCCTCGAAGACCCGGTTCTCCATCTGCTCGACGTTCAGGTCACGGCGCCGAAGGATGTCGAAGACCCCCGCGAGCACGCCCACCCGATCGAAGTGCCGCACGTGCAGGGTGTGGGTTCCGAGTCGCGTGGGGGCGAGGTTCACGCAGTTGAGGATCTCGCCTCTGACGTAGGACTCGATGATCTCCACGACCCCGTCGGCCACGGCCTTCTGGGCTTGGGCCGTCGACGCCCCGATGTGATGCGTCCCGACCACGCGGGGATGTTGCGCGAGCGGTGACGACCACGAGGCGGAGCCCGACCCGGGCTCGCCCGGATAGACATCGAGACCGGCTCGGAGCTCGCGGGTCTCGAGGGCTTCCAGCAGCGCGTCCTCGTCGACGACGTTCCCACGCGACGTGTTCAGCAGGATCGCACCCTCCTTCATGGCTCCGAGGACGCGGGCATCGAACATCGATTCCGTCTCCGGCGACGAGGGCACGTGGATCGAAACCACGTCCGAGGTCCCGACGAGCTCCTCGAGCGAGTCGACGAGCTCGATCTCGAGCTCCTTGATCCGCTCTTCGGCCGCTTCGTCCCGATCCTTGCGGACCGCCCGGAGGGCCATGCCGAACGCGCCAGCGCGTTCGGCGACCGCGAACCCGATCTCGCCGAGCCCGACGATCCCCATGACCTTGCCGAACAGACCGTCCGCCTTCCCGTAGGTGGACTTGTTCCACGAACCGGCTCGCAGATCGGCGACGTTGTCCGGGATCCGACGGTCGATCGCGAGGAGAAGTCCCATCGTGAGCTCGGCGACGGCGATCGCGTTGCGGCCCGGCACGTTCGTCACGTAGATCCCGACCTCGGACGCGGCCTCGACGTCGATCGTGTTGGTCCCGGCGCCGGCCCGGACGATCAGCTCCAGCGCGTCCGCCGCCCCGATCGCCGCCGCTGTCACTTTCGTGCTCCGAACGACCAGAGCCTGGAACCCGCCGATCCGGTCGGGGAGGTCGTCGCTACCCAGGGCCGGCTCCGAGACGCAGTCGTGACCGAGATCCATCAATGCGTCTCTGGTGGACGGGTCGACCACATCGGCAAGGAGGACTCGCATCCCCTCGGAGCTAAGCAGAATGAGCCGATATGGAACAAGTGAGGGAGCGCCGCCGAACCCCCTGTGTCCCCCGAACCGGGGAGGGGTTGACCCGAAAGGATCATGCCCTGCCTAGCGCGTTCTCCCTACCGATGTTATACAGACCACCGTGATTGAGCGGAGGTTCAAAGTCGCTCGATCAGGTGATGGGCGCCACGACGGTCGAGGTCACGACCAGCCGTCCCATGCGACTGGCGTGAGGATCGAGTCAAAGCCACCACGTGCATCTGAAGAAGAAGCTGAGAAAGGGAGGGGAGCATGAGGGGACCGCGCCGAATGATCGCCGCTGCGACGGCTGCCGGAACTCTGGCCGCGATGATCCTGGCAGGCTCGGCCGTCGCACAGGATGCGACCCCAGCCGACGAAGAGATCGTCTTCGTGGCGGGCACCACGAACGACATGCGGACGGTGAACCCGTTCGCCGCGTTCGAGACACCCGAGTTCGCCGTGATGGATCTCAACTACGACTTGCTTCTGACGTACGCGAAGGAGGACCTGGCCCCCGTTCCAAACCTCGCGACCGACTGGACCCAGAGCGAGGACGGCTTGACCTGGACGTTCAACCTACGGGACGACGTCACCTGGCACGACGGTGAGCCGTTCACGGCGGAGGACGTCGTCTTCACGTACAACCTCATCGTCGAGAACGAACTCAGCGGCCTCAGCTATCTGCCCTCGAACCCGACGTTCGAGGTCGTCGACGACAACACGTTCACATGGACCACGGAAGAGCCGACGACGTCACCACTCGCTCCCCCGTACGTGTACATCCTCCCGGAGCACATCTGGGGCGACATGACGGTGAGCGAGGTCAACAAGTTCAAGAACTATCCCAACATGATCGGAACGGGCCCGTTCCAGCTGACGGACTGGGAGAAGGGCCAATCGTGGACGATGGAAGCGAACCCGGACTACTTCGGAGGTGCGCCCAAGATCGACAAGTACATCGTCCGCAAGTACGACAACGAAGAGGCGATGGCCACAGCGCTCCGCGAAGGTGAGATCGACATCATGAGCGACGTCTCGATCGACGTCTTCGAATCCCTCCAAGGGGTCGAGGGCATTACCACGAGCGTGGGCCCGCTCAGCTCCTTCGACCAGATGAGCTTCCCGCTCTGCCAGGACTCCACGGCATCGGCTGGAGATGTCGACTGCAAGAAGTCGACAACCCGGACCGGACATCCTGCGCTCCTCGATCCAGAGGTCCGTCGAGCGATCGCTCTCGCGATCGACAAAGAGACCATCGTCGACCGCGTGCTCCAAGGGAATGGGGCCATCGGGACCACGGTGATACCACCGTTCAACCGATGGCATGCGGAGCCAGACGAGGTGATCCCCTTCGACCCCGCGGAAGCCAATCGGATCCTCGATGCAGGCGGGTACCTCGACGCGGATGGCGATGGGGTGCGCGAGATGCCGGGGGGTGGTGATCCCCTGGACCTCCGATTCTATGTCCGATCGGAACGCACGGAGACGGTCACCGAGGGGGAGTTCATCTCGGGTTGGTTGCAGGACATCGGGATCGCTACCAAGATCGAAGCCGTCACCGATGACAAGTTGACCGATATCTATCTGGCGAACGACTTCGACCTGTACATCTGGGGGTGGGGCGTCGAGCCGGACCCGGATTTCCAGCTGTCCACCTACACGACTCGGGAATGCGGGTACTGGAGTGATACCTGTTACTCCAACCCCGAGTACGACGCCCTCTACGAACAGCAACAGACGGCGGTCACGCCGGAGGAACGAGCTCCGATCGTCGACGAGATGCAGCAGATCATCTACGACGACATCCCGCAGATCGTGTTGGCCTATTACGCCACCCTTGAGGCATACGACAGCGCCGAGTGGGCCGGGCTTGAGGAGAACAAGTCGCCTCAACCGCAAGGATGGCTCTGGGAGCAGTACGGCCGGCACACAGCTCTGACGGTGATCCCCCGTGAGTTGGCTGCCAACGCTCCGCAGCCGGCGGGAGACACGGGCATCTCGGCCGGCGTCTGGCTCGCGGTCCTCGTGGGCGTGATCCTGATCGTCGGGATCGTCGCCCTGATACGGCGGGGCAGATCGGAGGAGGATCGCGCGTAACCAGATGAACTGAGGAGGGGGATGGGTTGGGGACGCAGCGCTACCTACTCGGGAAGCTCCTGCAGGCGCTCCTCACCCTGTTCTTCATCATCGTCTTCAATTTCCTCCTGTTCCGCGTCATGCCCGGTGACCCGGTGAAACTGCTCACTCGCAGCGCGAACGTGGAGCTCTCCGCGGAGCAACAGGAGCGGCTCAAGGAGCGACTCGGCCTCCTGGAGCCGCTCCCGCAGCAGTTCATCGGATACCTGGGTGACACCTTCCGCGGTGACCTGGGCGTGTCGACGTTCGTCGATCCCGGCGAGAACGTCTCGACGGTCTTCTTCCGCGATCTCCCCAAGACCCTGATCCTCGTGGGGACCAGCACGGTCGCCTCGGTGGCACTCGGGCTCCTCCTGGGGATCTATGGAGGCTGGAAACGAGGACGTGCTCTGGACGTATCGTCGATGACCGGCTCCTTGATCCTCTACTCGATGCCGGAGTTCGTGCTCGGCATCCTCCTTTTGCTGTTGTTCACGAAGTACCTGCATCTCTTCCCGAGTGGGGGGTACAGATCGGTCACGGGGAACTTCACGGGCCTCGCCTACGTCGTGGACGTGCTGAACCACATGGTGCTTCCATGGGCCACGCTGACGCTCGCGTACCTCGGCGAGTACTACTTGGTCATGCGTTCGTCTCTACTCGACGTGCTCGGCGAGGAGTACATCACCTTGGCGAGGGCCAAGGGCATCAGGGAGAAGTTCGTGCTGAGGCGTCACGCCGTTCGCAATGCCCTGCTTCCAACCGTGACACTGGTTGCCCTCTCGTTCGGCTTCATCCTCGGAGGGGCGATCACCGTCGAGCTCGTGTTCTCGTACCCGGGCGTCGGGAAACTCGCGTTCGACGCGATCGACAAGCACGACTTCCCCGTGCTGCAGGGGGCTTTCCTCATCTTCAGCGTTGGTGTCCTTATCGCGAACCTCATCGCAGACCTCCTCTACGGCTACCTGGATCCACGGGTGAGAGCGTCCCGATGACACGAGAGGCTCCGGTCGCGGCCATCTCAGAGCTGAGCCGATCGGTCGATGTTCGGGATCCCCGGAAGATCGCCCGTGCTCGCCGGAAGCGAGCCATCATCCGCTCCTGGCACGAGTATCGGAGGAACAAGCTCGGAGTGGCCGGGATCGTGATCCTGCTCTTCTTCGGGGGGATGGCGATCGTTTCGCTGTTCCTCGATCAGTCGGTCCTGAAGAAGACGCTCGTGACCGAAGCCGACATCGCCCCTTGCTCCTTCCGGGACCTCCCGTGCGCGCCCAACGGCAACAACATCCTGGGGACCGACGCTGACGGTCGATCGGTGCTCGCCCTGGTCGTGCACGGGTCGCGAACCTCCCTCCTGGTCGGGGTCTCGGCCAGCGTGATCACGATGGTGTTGGGCGCAGCGGTGGGCATCGGCGCCGGCTTCGGCAGTCGGTTCACAGACGCGGTGCTGATGCGCACCGCCGATTTCCTCCTGGTGATCCCCTGGTTGGTGCTGGCGATCGTCCTGGCATCGATCTTCCGGCGGAACCTTCTGTTGATCATCCTCATCATCGGGTTCACGTCGTGGCCGGGCGCAGCCCGCCTGATCCGTGCCCAGACGCTCTCGGTGAAGGAGCACCTCTACGTCGAGCGTTCGAAGGCACTCGGTGGCGGAACGTGGCACGTCGTCTCACGCCACATCCTTCCCAACGTGATGCCAGTCATCCTGGCGAACGCGATCCTGACCGTGGCGATCGCGATCCTCTCGGAGTCGGCCCTCTCCTTCCTGGGATTGGGTGACCCCCTCGCGGTCACCTGGGGCCAGGTCATCGAGGAGGGCTTCTCGCGAGCAGCGATCTCCAACGGAGCCTGGTGGTGGCTGCTGGCGCCCAGCTTCTCCATCGTCCTCGTGGTTCTCGGGTTCACGATGGTCGGCCAGGCGCTCGACGAGGTCATCAACCCGAGGATCCGCGAGCGGTGAGCGTCCTCTCGGTCAGGGACCTTCGGGTCACCTATCGAACCAAGGGCGGTGGCGTTCCTGCGGTCCGAGGCGTCTCCTTCGACATCAACAAGGGGCAGGTTTTGGGACTGGCCGGTGAGTCGGGTTGTGGCAAGTCCACGATCGCGGCTTCCATCCTCCGCCTGCACTCCGCAGGGACCGCGATCGAGGGCGAGATCCTGCTCGACGGCAAAAGCGTGCTCGAGCTCTCGCCCGGCAAGCTCCGGGCCACCAGGTGGACGGGGGCGTCGATCGTCTTCCAGGGGGCCTTGCATGCGCTGAATCCCGTCCGGCGCGTGGGCGACCAGATCGCGGAGGCCATCACCGTGCACGGGCTTGCAGGCGAGCGTGAGGCCCGCGTTCGAGCCGGGGGGTTGCTCGAGGACGTAGGCCTCCCCGCCCGGCGCATCAACGACTATGCGCACGAACTCTCCGGTGGTCAGAAGCAGCGCGTGATGATCGCGATGGCGCTCGCCTGCAGCCCCTCCCTGGTCATCGCGGACGAGCCTACGACCGCGCTCGACGTCATGGTCCAGGCGCAGGTCCTCCGATTGCTCAAGAGCCTCCAACATGAGCTCGGCCTCGCGATGCTGTTCATCACGCACGACCTGTCAGTGCTGGCGGAGGTCTCGGACCACATCGCCGTCATGTACGCGGGTCGGATCGTGGAGGAAGGTCCAGCCGAACATGTCTTCCACTCACCGGTCCACCCATACACGAGAGCGCTCGCGGCCGCATTCCCAGAGATCGGAGACGCGCGGTTCCGCGGGAGGCCCGGTGGACTCGGCGGCGACCCGCCCGACCCACAGGCGATCCCGGAAGGATGCCCGTTCCATCCCAGGTGCCCTGCAGCGTGGGACGACTGCACCCGGATCGTGCCCGAGCTTTGGGATGCGGGTGAAGGCGGCCGACGCGCGGCGTGCTTGCTCGCGACTGGGGCTCCCGTCACGTCGAAGGGTTCGTCTGCATGAACGAGCCCACGCCCGAGCAAGCCTCCTCGGCGCGCGAGCTCGGCCCCCCCGTCATCGAGGTCCGCGATGTGGTGGTGAACTTCGCGGGACGCCTGGGCTTGATAGCCGGGCTGCTCGGCAAGAAGGCGGCCGACGCACGCGCGGTGGCCGGCGTGAACCTCACGCTCCGTGAAGGAGAGGTCATGGCGCTCGCCGGCGAGTCTGGATGCGGCAAGACCACGATCGCGCGCTCGATCATGGGCCTCCTGCAACCCCAGGCTGGACAGATCCTCTATCGGGGACAACCGCTCTCGGACCTGAAGGCCTACCGGCGCGAGGTCCAGATGGTGTTCCAGGACCCGACGGCCGCGCTCAACCCGAGGCAGACGATCTACGAGTGCGTGGCTGAAGGTCTGCGTGTCCACCGCATCCATAGCGGGCCGAACGGCGAGACCGAGGAGCAACTGGTTGCCTCGGCTCTGTCACGGGCGGGCCTCCGGCCGCCCGAGCGCTTCTACCTCTTGTACCCGCACGAACTCTCCGGGGGCCAGCGGCAGCGTGTGGTGATCGCCGGGGCGCTCGTGCTCGAGCCGAAGGTGATCATCGCGGACGAGCCCGTGTCGAACCTGGACGCGTCGGTCCGCGGCGAGATCCTGGCACTGCTCATGAAGCTCCGTGCCGAGCTCCGGCTCTCGATCCTCATCGTCACACACGACCTCGGCCTCGCGTGGACGGTGGCGGACCGGGTCGCCGTGATGTACCTCGGTCGCATCGTGGAGATCGGGCCTGCCGAGGAGGTCCTACAGCGGCCAACGCATCCGTACACGAAGGCCCTGCTCGACGTCGTACCGGAGGCCGGCGGATTGGAACGTCCCATCCTGAAGGGCGAGCCGCCCGACCCCACCCGCGTCCCGGACGGATGCCGCTTCCATCCTCGCTGTCCGGTGGTTGCCTCCGGACGAGCGGGCGAGCTGGGCATCGAGCGGCTGTGCCGCGGGGAGGACCTGGGCTTGATCGAGAGTGGCACGACACAGTTCGCCGCCTGTCATCTGGTGCCCCTCGGCGAGCGACCGTAGGGCCGATGCAAGGTCGAAGACCTCGGTTTCGAGGAGCTCGCTGGAGGACACCTCGCCGCCTGCTACGAAGCGGAGCTCACCGCTCGCTAGCCGGCGATGGTCTCGCTACGCCTCGGCACCTTCATCGGCCTCGGACGGAACGGGCCGTTCCTCGGCGGCTGTATTGTCGCCATTGCCTTTGAGCACACCGAGGATCGCTTCCATCTCCGAGTCCGGGAGACGCTGGTCGGGATGCATCCCC
>DASSDW010000271.1:0-2656 GCA_035696925.1 Actinomycetota bacterium | reverse complement strand
GTCACCCAGGCGTGACGTGGGACGACCGGAGTGAAAGGAGCACGAGATGTTCAGGATGGGCACGGACGCCTGGGCCGTCGTCGTACGCACGTTGCTCGTGTACCTCGGCGTGTTCGTTGGGCTCAGGTTGGCGGGCAAGCGGGAGCTCGGTCAGATGACGATCTTCGACCTCGTGGTCGTGCTGTTGATCTCCAACGCCGTGCAGAACGCGATGGTGGGTCCCGACTTCTCGGTCCAGGGCGGGCTGCTCGCGGCGCTGACATTGTTGGTCGCGAACCGCCTGATCGCCCTCGCCCGTCTGCACGGAGGTGGGTGGGGTCGACTCATCGAAGGCACGCCCACCGTGCTCGTCGAGGACGGCGAGCTGATCGAGCCGCATCTCCGCCGAGAAGGACTGGAGCGTGAGGAGGTCGAGATGGTGATCCGTGAGCACGGCGTGGAGGCGCTGAGCGGGGTAAGGCTGGCTGTGCTCGAAACCGATGGCTCGATCAGCATCGTGCCGATGGGCGCGCGGGTCGTTCGCACCGCCAAGCACATACGTCAGGCCCGGAAGCGGTGATCGAGCTCGCGCGAGAGCCGATGCCGTAGGTCGATACGCCGGTTCTGTCGGAAGGAACGGCGGGGTGAAGCGGAGCCTCTCCCTCGAAACGGGTACGTAAGTCCGGATGGACGCCTGGAGCCTTCTGAGCAGCGCAGGCGTGGATTTGCGTCTTCGAGGGCGAGGGGCTAGCCTCGGGAACGGTTTCGCGAAAGCGAATGCGTTGATTCCACTGAGGTGGAATCCCGTAGCTCGATGGAGCGCCGGGGGGTGTGTATGGGTCGGGTCAAGTTCGACGTTCGGCCATCTCGTAGCCGGCGATCTGCGATGCCTCCCCTCGCTACCCACGCGCCGGTCGACCGCGGCATGCGAGCGCCGCGGACCGTGCCTGACTCGGAAGGAGCACCATGCGTATGAACCGATCGACCGTGCGTGCAGGATCGTTCCGTCGATCCGTGGCGGCCCTCGGGGTGATATCGCTGATCGCGTTCTCCGCAGTGCTGATCCTGGCGGGTCCGGCGGCAGCGACACCGTTCACGGGTGGACTGTCGCCAACCGTGATCGACGGACTGTTCGACCTGAACGGCGACAACGAGGTCACCGGCGCCGACGACTCGAACGCCTTCTACGGCGATACCGCGATCATCAACGGCGGCCTCGACTGCGACGCGTGGTCGGGTGTGAACGGCGGCGAGGCAGGCGATGGCGTGATCGACGGGAACGACGACTGTCAGATGCTCGCCTACGACGGCTCCCCGACCGGGGTCACGATCGACGTGACGGATGGTGCTGTCGATTGGCCTGATGGGGAGTTCCCCACCGTGTTCCCGGATCCGAGCGACCCGGACAACCCGGGCGTGCTCGAGGCCAACTTCGCGTGGTCGACGATCAATGGCCTCGTGGACTCGAGTGGCGACGAGAAGATCGACGCCAACGACTGTTCCTTCGACGTGGTCGGCACGGCCGACATCCTCGGGAACACCGTCGCGAACACGAACCCGTGTGGGTTCGCCAACCCACCGAGTGCCGCCGACAACGGCAAGGTGGACCTGAACAGCGACGGCGACATCACCGCCGCGGACAACTGCGCCGACGGCTGCTTCCTCGGCCACAACGTCACCCTCGGCGTCGTGCAGGTGGAGGGCCCGGACCCCGACCCCACCCCCTCGACCGCCTTCAGCGGCACGTTCGGACCGACCATCATCAACGGTGGCGCGGACCTGAACGGTGACGGCGTGGTGAACGGGCGCGACGACTCCAACGCGTTCTTCGGTGACACGTCGATCATCGACGGTCAACTGGACTGCAACAACTGGAGCACGGAGAACGATGGCACCGCAGGTGACCTGGCGATCACGAACACCGACGACTGCACGCTGATCGGATACGACGGCACGCCGAACGGGGTCACGATCAACGTCGTCGATGGGGAGTTCCAGTTCCCGAATGGAGCGCTCCCGACCGTGTTCAACGCGGCCGACCCCGACAACCCGGGCGTCCTCGAGTCCGACTTCGCGTGGTCCGCGATCGGTGGACGGGTGGACTCCAGCGGCAACGAGATCATCAACTCGGCGGATTGCCACTTCGGGCTGATCGGCGAGACCGTGGACGCGGGGCTCGGCGACGCCACGGACGGGGCCGACATCCTGGCCAACAACCAGGCGGAGACGAACCCCTGCGGGTTCGGCGTCGCCGGTGGGCCGGATCCGGCCTTCAACGGGCTGGTGGATTTGAACAGCGACATGACGATCACCGCGGCCGACTCCTGCGAGAACTGCTTCTTCGGGCTCGACCTCGACGCTGGGTTCGTGGTGGTGAACGTTCCGCAGCAAACGACGTGTCCGGGTTTCGCGGGCGATCCGCGGAACCAGATCGTCGGAACGGCAGGCGCTGACATCCTGGCCGGTACGCCGGGCGCCGACATCATCTGCGGCAAGGGCGGGAGCGACACGCTCACCGGTCTCGGCGGGAACGATCTCCTGCTCGGCGGCCGTGGGTCCGACGTCCTCCGCGGCGATTTCGGCAACGATCGACTCGTCGGCGGGGCCGGGAGGGACCGTCTGTTCGGCGGGATCGGCAGGGATCGCCTGTTCGGCGGACCTGGAAGAGACCTTCTGC
>DASSDW010000270.1:0-5562 GCA_035696925.1 Actinomycetota bacterium | reverse complement strand
GCTCCGAGCAGCACCAGGAGGGCAAGAACGACATCTGGTACGTGAACGACTACACGCTCACGCCTGAGGGCGGCGGCACCCGTCTCACGAAACGGGTCACCTCCAACGGGAACCCGCTGATCTTCTACGTCGCGTACCCGGGCATCCGGGCCGACCAGATGACGTCCCTACGGAACCTGAAGCGACTCGCGGAGTCCGACGCCTGACCCGCCGGCGGCGGCTCCACGGCGTCCCCGTATGATTCGGCGATGGCCGCGGAGCACCCCGAGATCGACCTCGCGAACCCGGACAGCTTCGTCGACGAGGTCCCGTACGACTGGTTCGATCACCTCCGGAACGAGCACCCGGTCTTCTGGCATCCGGAGCGTGCGCCCAATCAGGGCTTCTGGGCGGTGACCCGATACGACGACCTCACGGCGATCCACATGGACTGGCGTACGTACTCCTCCGAGCTCGGCGCCGTCTCCCTGGAGGAGCTCGACGAGGAGCAGCTCGAGATCCGGAAGTCGATGCTCGAAACCGATCCTCCCCGGCACACGGAGCTCCGCGCGATCTGCTCGAAGCGGTTCTCGGCGCGCGGGGTTGGCAAGTACGAGGACTGGATCCGCGACGTGGCCCGCGACGTCTTGGATCGGGCACTCCCGATGGGCGAGTTCGACTTCGTGCCCGAGATCAGCCGCGACCTGCCGATCCGGTTCCTCTGCTCGATCTTCACCGTGCCCCAGGAGGATGCTCCGCAGCTGATCTCTTGGGGAGACCAGATGATCGCGAACCAGGACCCGGACCTGTCCCGCGCCGTCATCGACCGGGATGACACGGAGGCCTACCGGCTGCTCCCCTTCCGGTCCCCGGCGGCCTACGAGGTGTTCGACTACGCGGACCGGCAGCGGGACCTGCGCCTCGCCGACCCGCAGGAGGACGTGATCAACGCGCTCACGGTCGCGCAGTCCGAGGGCGTGCTGAACGAGCAGGAGTTCCACAACTACTTCGGCGTGCTGATGATCGCGGGCAACGAGACCACTCGGCACACGATCAGCCACGGCATGCTCGCGCTGATGGAGCATCCGGAGCAGCTGAAGCTGCTGCAGGAGGAACCCGACCGCATCCCGCGCGCCACCGAGGAGATCCTCCGATGGGCCACGCCGGTCCACCACTTCCGCCGCACCGCCACGCGCGACCACGAGCTCCGAGGGGCGGAGATCAAACGGGGCGACAAGGTCGTGACCTGGTACTCGAGCGCCAACCGCGACGAGGAGGTTTTTCCCGAGCCGTACACGTTCGACGTCACGCGGAAACCGAACGACCATGTGACGTTCGGACCGGGCGGACCGCACTTCTGCCTGGGCGCGCACCTCGCACGGCTCGAGACGAAGATCCTGTTCCAGGAGCTGCTGCCGCGGTTGAAGTCGATCGAGCTCGCCGGACCCGTCGAGCGGATCCGGTCCGACTTCGTGAACGGCATCAAGCGCATGCCGGTGCGCATCGTCGCCGCGTAGGCGTCGCCATCCGGGCCGATGTGGCGTTCGACCTAGTCCTTCCGAGGGGTCTTCCTTTCACCCATTCGACGGCTGCGCCATCCAATCGGGGGACCTAGCATCGAGGGGTCATGGATGAGCGCAACCCCTCAGAGGGATCCGACGCCAACGCGGACGCTCCCGATCCGTATCGCCCCACGGACCGTCTCGTCGCGCGCCTCGCCGAGCTCAGGAGCCAGTTGGAGGTCCTTGCTCCGCAGGATCAGGAGAAGGGACGCGAGGCGATCGAACGGATCCGGCAGGCACAGGAGCGGATCGAAGCGCTCGAGGAGATGCTCGGCAAGGCTCGAGATCTCGAGCACGAGCTCACGGCGAAAGCGGTCAGGGACCGCGCACAGATCTTCCGATACGAGGCCGAGATCTCGGAGCTCAGCGCGATCTCCGCACGCGTGTCGAACGCCGAGGAAGCGCGCCGGGAGGCGGAAGCAGTCGCCGCGGAGAGCGAGCGGGCGTTGGCATTGGCCCTCGCCCAGGTGGAGGCGCAGGGCGCGGAGATCGCTCAGCTCCGTTCGCGGAACACCGAACTCGAGGCCGACCTCGTCGCCGTCACGGAGAAGATCGCCGCGGCGGCGGTCGCTCGCGCCGAGGCCGTCCGCCTGAAGGCGGAGCGAGACGAAGCGCGAGAGCGGGCGCAGGTCGAGCGGGGTCTCGCCGCCCAAGACCGACGCCGAGCCGCCGAGGCAGGTCTCCGCGCCGCCGAGCTGCAACACCAGCTCCGAGAGGCCGAGCGCCGGATGGTCCAGGTCTCGAACACCACGCACCGGGAGAGCCTGGCGGTCACGGAAGACGCCCACGAGGAGGAGGTCGCCGAGATCCCGCCGCCGTGGATCGAGCTCCAGCGTGCCAGCTCCGAGGCGGCATCGAACGGGCCGCACACCGCTGCCGTTCCCGACGCTGTTGAGACGGCGAGCGCGCGGGACGAAGAGCCCACGGTCGTGAAGGTCGGTGACGCCGAGCCGGACGTTGCCGAGCCGATCGCCGAGCCGGATGAGGCCGCAGCCGTCGAGGAGCCCAACGGAGCGGCGGCTCCCTTCACACCCTCCGACCCCGCCGCATCGGCGACGCCCCGGTCATCGGCCGCCGAGCGGGGATCCGCCCTGCCGCCCGCGAAGATGCCCGCCCCTCCGAAACCGTGGGCCGATCGTGCCAGCGCGGCATCCACGGCAGCTCCCTGGGAGGCGGTCGCCGCCAAGGGGTCCGAGAACCTCACGTCGACGACCGAAAGGGTAGGGGACGAGCCGAAGGTCAACGAGAGCGAAGCGGCGGCGGATGCGAACGACGTCGAGACCATCCCTCCGACCACGGACGTGATCGACCTGACCGCAGCTGACCAGACCTCGATCGACGACCTCGACGAGAACGAGGCAGACGAGGATGCGGGGGCCGACTCCGGATCGACGAGCGGTGGAGGCTGGGCCGCCCCCAACGAGAAGATCTGGCAGCTCCTCCGCGGACGACGCCGGGACTGACATCGCTCCGACTACGTCGCGGCGACCCCGGACCTCGTGTCCACCCCCGCGAGGAGCTCTCGCAGCATCGCTGCGAGGCGGTCCTGGTCCTCGGCGCGTAGGACCGATGCGATGTGCGCTTCCTCCGCGTTGAACCGGGGGAAGAGCTCCTCGATCGTGCGGCGGCCGCTCGGAGTGAGCGAGACCAAGACGACCCGCCCGTCCTCGGCCGCCTTCTTCCGACGCACGAACCGGCGGCGCTGGAGCGTCGAGAGGACGCCGCTCGCCGTCGGACGGCTGATACCGACCGCCGACGCGAAGTCCCTCGACTCCATCTCGCCCCAGATCCAGAGCACCCACAGGGCCGTGAACGCGGTCCAGGAGAGCCGGTCCGGCGCGAGCACGGTGGCCTCGAGGTGCCGTCGGAGCGCCGTCGAGCTCCGGAAGACGTTCGAGATCGCCCACATCGCGCGGAAGTCGAGTGGGAGGTGCCCGAGCTCGGCGAGGATCTTGCGCTCGGCCGGCAGGAGCGCCTCGTCGCTCACCGACCCTCCTTCGCGATCCTCTCCCCCAGCTCCGCGGCCACGTCGAGGATCGCCATCACGTCGTCGTCCGTCGTCCGGTAGTTCACGAAGCAGGGACGCAGCCACACCGCACCCTCGATCAGGGCGGAGGCGAGGTAGACGCGACCATCGGCCTGGATCGCCTCCGCGAGGGCCTGGTTGTGGGCGTCGAGGTCGGCCAGGCCCGCGGGCACGTGGCGGATCGGGACGATCGAGAGGTGGGGCGGCGCGTCGAACGTCTCGAAGTCCGGTCGCTCGGCGGCGGAGCGATGGAGGAGCTGCGCCTCGGCGAGGTTCCGGCCGATCGCCTCGCGGAACTGCGCCGCTCCGTGGGCCCGGAACGCGAGCCAGAGCTTGAGCGCGCGCAACGGACGCGAGTACTCGAGCGTGATGTCCGCGGCGTGCAGCTCGTGCTGCTGGTGCGGCAGGTAGCCCTGCTCGTGGGCGAACGTCTGCGACAGCGCGTCGCGTTCGCGGACGAGCGCCACGCTGCACGCCTTGGGGACGTAGAGCCACTTGTGCGCGTCGACGCTCACGGAATCGGCGCGCTCGACCCCGGCGAACCGATCGGGAACCACCGAGGCGGCCGGGAGGCCGTACGCACCGTCGACGTGGAACCAGATCCCACGCGTCTCGCAGATCTCGGCGATCGACGCGAGCGGATCGATCGCGCCGGTCAGCGTCGTCCCGGCGGTCGCGACCACGGCGACCGGCGTCACGCCGTCGGCCACGTCCCGATCGATCGCCTCCGCCAGCAGTTCGGGCCGCATCCGATGCTCGTCGTCGATCGGGACGTCGCGGAGCCGATCGCTCCCGATCCCGAGGAGCTCGACCGCGCGAGTGATCGAGTAGTGCACCTCGGCCGATGCGTAGACGGCGGGGCGGAGACCGCCGAGTCCGGCCGCGCGCGAGCCGGGTAACGCCCGCTCGCGTGCCGCCGCGAGCGCCGTCATGTTCGAGATCGTGCCGCCACTCGTGAACGCGCCGTTCCTCGCCGGGTACCCGATGAACTCGCCGACCCATCGGACGGCCTGCTGCTCGAGGACCGTGGCCGCGCGCGCATCGACGGCGAGGTTCATGTCGTAGGTCGCCGCGAGCAGGTCGCCGAGCGCTCCGATCTCGAGGCCGGAGGAACCGATGAACGCGAAGTACCTCGGACGCGGCTGCGCGATGGACTCGTCCATCGCTCGCGCCGCGTCATCCAGCGCTTCGTGGACGCTCACCGGTCCCGCGGGGAGCCCGGCCCGCAGGATCGCTCGGAGCCGCTCATCGAGCGGCGGCTCCTCTGGCCGAGGCTTGTCGAAGCTCCGCCAGGCCTCGGCCACCAGCTTCGCCACGTGCTCGAGCGCCTCCTCGCGGGGCGCGTCGAGCCGCAGCGGCCGGTCCGGGTCGGTCATCTCCCTGTGTCGAAGCCTCCCTCAACCTTCCTCGCCAGTCGAGAGATCCGCGAGCGCCCTGCGGGCCGGCTCGCGTCCCTTCACCGCGAGCGTGACGAGCAATCCGAGCCCTGCCCAGACGGCGGCCCAGAACCAGATGCGGTCGAAGGGGACGGGTTGCTTGTAGACGGCGCCATAGATCGCGCTGCTCGCCACGGCGAGCCCGATCACTCCGGTCACCGCGACGAGAGCCCGCTTCGGATGGTCGCTGAGTCCGAAGAACGCCCCCAGGGCCACGATCCCGTACACCACCATGATGAGGAAGGCGCCCAATGTCGAGATCCACTGGAAGACGGCGACCTCGTGCGGAGTCTGGAAGATCGACTGGATCCCGTTCGTGAGGAGCTCCTTGTCGGCGACGGTGGCGACCACCCACGCCGTCGAGACGACCGCCACGAGGAGGGCGCTCGCGATCGGGTTCCCCTTGGCCGTCGTCTTCGCCAGCGCGCCGGGCACCTTGCGGTCGCGAGCGAGAGCGAAGATGCCTCGGGTCGAGGCGGTCGCGGCGCCGAGGCCCACCGCCATCACATCAAGGAGCACGACGACGAGCAGGGTCTTCAGGATCACGTCGGTCTCACCG
>DASSDW010000269.1:0-3196 GCA_035696925.1 Actinomycetota bacterium | reverse complement strand
GGCTCGATCAGCTCACCGTCCTCGACGAGCACGGTGGGCGTGCCTTCGATGAGTCGCCCCCACCCACCTCCGTGCAGACGGGCGAGGGCGATCGCCCGGTTCGCGACCAATAGCGTCAGCGCCGCGAGCAGTCCGCCCTGGACCGAGAAGTCGGGACCCACCATCGCGTTCTGCACGGCATTGGAGATCAGCAGCACGACCACGAGGTCGAAGACCGTCATCTGACCGAGCTCCCGCTTGCCCGCCAACCTGAGCCCGACGAACACGCCGAGGTACACGAGCAACGTGCGTACGACGACGGCCCAGGCGTCCGTGCCCATCCTGAACATCTCGTGCTCCTTTCACTCCGGTCGTCCCACGTCACGCCTGGGTGACCCTCGCGCCGCCCATACGGCGGTGGTCATCGTGAACGGCGGCGGCGGGAGGATGGCTCTGCAGCGCTCGCGGAGCGCGGCTCGTTCCGGCGGGGCGAGCGGATCGAGATAGGCGCCCGCGGGCCCTACCCCCAGCTCGAACGGCTCCCACCAGTCCTCGAACGTCTCGTGCTCGGCGGACACGAGGAGCGCCGTCTCCTCCACGTCCTGCAGCCCTGCCGCCTCGAACAGCTCCCTGAGATGCCCCTCGCGCGCGCCGGCGAGGTCGGACTCGTCGTGGACCTCGGCGTTTGCCTCGCGAGCCGCCTTCCAGAACGCGGAGATCGGTGCACGCTCCCCCGCGAAGTCCCAGACGCAGGCCGTCACGAGTCCGTCCGGCCGCGTCACACGCGCCATCTCCGCGAGTCCGGCCACCGGGTCGTGCATGAAATGCACCACGAGCTGCGCCATCGCGAGGTCGAATGCACCGTCGGGATGGGGGATGTCCTCGGAAGAAGACCGCCGCACGTCGACGCCGGGATGCCGTTCCCTCGCAGCCGCGACGAACGGCTCGGATGGATCGACCGCAGCCACGGACGCGGGTCCGAGCCGGTGCATGAGCTCGGTCGTCAGTGCCCCCGGCCCGCAGCCGACATCGAGCACCTGCTGCCCCGTGCGGACACCGGCGAAGTCGGCGAAAACCGGTGCGAGCACCCTCGAGTAGCGCCCCATGAAGCGGTCGTAGGCATCGGCGGCGACGTCGAAGCTCATCCCTCGCCGACCATATCGTCAGTCTTCTCGATGAGAGACGTCCGACCTCCTGCTCACCACCCGGAACGCCGAGCTCCGGCCGGAGGTTCACCCACCTCTCCGACCGGGTACGGGAGGCGATAGGGTCGGTTTGGCGGCAGAAGGGCATCTCAGGTGGCGGGCAGCTCCACGAGGCGGCGTAGGAGAGGAGTCCTCCAGGCGAGGGCTGTCGCTCTCTTGACTATCGCTCTCACCCTGAGCGCCGTGTCATCGGCGATCGCCGCGATGACCGAGCCGTCCGTTGACGAGACCCTCATGACGACGCAGGTCCCGGCCGACAGCGCGCCGAAACCTTCGAAGCCTCCGAAACCGACGAAGTCTCCGAAGCCTTCGCCCGACTCGCCGTCTCCTGAGCCCTCACCGTCATCGGAGCCCTCCCCGGATCCGTCGCCATCGCCGTCGCCGAGCCCCGACCCAACGGGATCGCCCACGCATACGTCCTCTCCGATACCGGACCCTTCACCCACATCGCCGCCCGAGACCCCTCCCGCGCCTCCCGGCGGCGGCCCCACCGCATCGGGAGGAGCTGGAGGCGACCCACCCCTCGGCTCCGGAGAGGCGACCCCGAGCCCGTACGAAGCCGCTTTGGACCTCTTGGGAGGGAGTGCGGACCAGGGGAACACGGGCAACGCTCGGGACGGCACAGGGTCCCTGTTCGCGACGGTCGCGTCGATCATCGATGAACTCGCATCGCCGGACGATCGAGCGATCCAAGCGGCCGAGGCCCCGACCCCGTGCCCTGGGTCCGGCTGTGGCTCCCCCACCGGATCCACGATGACTCGAGCGTTGCTCATCGTCCTGATGTGTCTCGCGATCGCCGTCGCTGCAGTACTCGTCATCCGTGCGAGGGGTCGGCGATCCACGGAACTGCCCGCCGATCAACAGTGAGCTTCCGGTCGTCTTCGATGGCAGCCGATCGTGCACGCAAACCCGTTCCGCCTGGTCTACGATGCCCCCGGAGGGACAAGGGGGGTTCCGGGTGGACCACATCTTCTTGGGAGTCGTGTCCATCGGGATCCTCGCCGTACTCCTGAGCCTCCTCCTGAAGATGCTGATCGAAGACTTCCCGGCGAGCTTCTCGTCGAACCGTCGGGGGCCCAAACTCAAGAGTTGAACGGCCGCGGCTTCAGCGGATCCATCTCGATGCGGGTCGATCGAGGGCTCCGGTTCCTAGAGAACCGACGCTTGGGCTATGACGCTTTGGACTGCGTCGACAGCAGTCCCTCGACCGCGTCTGCGACGTCGCCCGGGTCGAACGGTTTCGTCATCACGGCGTCAGCCCCTTCGGCGAGGCAGCGCTCCCGATCCCGCGAGAGCGTGACCGCCGTCAAGACCAGGACGGGCACCTCGTCCAGGTCGGACGAATGGCGCACCGCGTCGAGCACGTCGTAGCCGTTCACACCCGGCATCATCAGGTCGAGGACGATCGCGTCCGGGTGCTCGGCCCGCGCGATCTCGATCCCCGTCCGTCCATCCGCGGCCACGAGCGTCTCATGGCCCTTCGCGTCGAGCGCAAGGCGAAGGATCACACCGATGATCGACTCGTCATCGACTACGAGGACGCGGGACATCCGACCCCCTTCGGTCTCTCGCTCTGTATCGGCGCTCAGGCACCGGAACCTGAGGGCCCGGATATGTGCGCGTCGGCACGTGATCGGTCCCGCACCGATCAGCAGCGCCAGGTGACGATCCAACCTTGGGGTACAGACATGCGGCCGGAGCTGACTCGGCGCGCTCCATAGGAGCTGATCTCGGGCGTGGCTCGGAGGCCTTGCGTCAGAGCGAGTTCCTCGGCCAGTGCCTGACACTCCTCGAGCGTCGTTCGCCTACGGGTGCGCGGAACGGTGACCACGTAGGTTCCGGGACGCCGTGCGACAGAGTATTCGTCCACCCCGTCGGAGCGTAGACCGCCCGTCGCGCCAGGGGAATACGACGTGTGTGCCGAGGTTCACGGTTCCTCTTCGGGGGCAGGGGCCGTTAGTCAGCGATCGCCGGCAGGGCGATGAACAGGCCGACCACCACGACGACGAGGA
>DASSDW010000268.1:0-27738 GCA_035696925.1 Actinomycetota bacterium | reverse complement strand
AGGAAGGACTCCGGCGTGGGATCGACTCGGTCGCCGCCGAGGTGGAGCGGAACACGCTCGACGCCGCGGGTCGCTTCGCCGCCTGGGTGGTGCTGGTGGGGATCGCCGGCGCGGCGGCCCTCGGACTGCTCGCGTTCCGGAACCGCTGGCTGCTCGTGCTTCGCGCCACGGTCTCCGGGCTCGTGGCCGTCCTGCTCTCCGTCGGCTTCACGGCGCTCGGCTTCGACGCGGCCGCCTTCCAGGCGCCGAGCTACACGGGTTCCCTCCGGCTCGTGCCGCAGCTGTTCGGTCCCGTCGAGGGCGCGATCGAACGCGTGGGCTATTTCCGTGAGGAGCTCCGCCGCGTGGTGGCAGGCGCCGCGCGGGCCTACGCCGCGATCGAGTCCAACCCCCTCGGGCGGGGGGACGAGATCCGCGTCCTGCACATCTCCGACATCCATCTCTCCACGCTCGGCTACGACTTCGCACAGGAGCTCGCCCGCAGCTTCGACGTCGACCTCGTGATGGACACCGGCGACACCACGTCGTTCGGGGCGCCCGACGAGGAGTTCATCCTTTCGGAGATCCCCGCGTTCGGGCTCCCGTACGTCTGGGTCCGCGGGAACCACGACTCGGCTGCCTTCCAAGAGGCCCTCGACCGGGTGGACGAGACCGTCGTGCTCGACGGGGGCACCGAAGAGGTCGGCGGCTTCACGATCTACGGGCTCGGACACCCCTACTTCAACGAGGAGCGGGGCACCCCCGTGGGAGACGAGGACGTGATCGAGCTGGTCGCCGGCGCGGCCGACCAGGTCCTCGCCGACGTGACCGCCCTGCCGGAGCCGCCCGACATCGTCCTCGTCCACGACGACCGGATGGCGGCGGAGGTCGCGGGGGTCGTCCCGCTCGTGGTCTCGGGCCATTTCCACGAGGCGCGCGACGAGGTGCGCGACGGCACCGTGTTCCTCCGCGTGGGAACGACCGGCGGCGCCGGCCCGACGGGGTTCACCGCCGAGGGCGACGTCCCCTTCTCCGCCGAGGTGCTCTACTTCCAGCCCGACGAGGAGGGGCACATGGGCCTGGTCGCGTGGGACGTCGTGACGCAGTTCCCGGAGACCGGGAGCCTCCAGATCGCCCGCCACCTGGCCTCGGACGTGGGGCTCTCGCCGAGCCCGTCGGTGCCCACGCCGAGCTCGCCGAGCCCCTCGTGAGCCTCGTGACCGCTCACGTGACCCGCTCGATCCCCATCGAGGAGCCCTACGACCTCGCGGGGACGTTGTTCCCGCTCCGGCGCGGGACGGGCGATCCCACGATGCGGATCGTGGGTCGGACCACCTGGCGGGCGGCGCGGACCCCGGACGGTCCGGTGACGCTGCTCCTCGAACAGATGAACGGTTCGGTGCGGGCGACGGCCTGGGGCGCGGGAGCCTCGTGGGCGCTCGAGCACGCTCCGGGGCTGATCGGTGCGGAGGACGACGCCTCGGCGTTCGAAGCGCACGACGATGTGATGGCACGGGTGTGGAAGGAACACCGGGCGGTTCGGCTCACGCGGGCGCTCGACGTGGTGCGGACGCTCGTGGCCGCGATCTTGGAGCAGAAGGTCGTCGGGATGGAGGCTCGCCGTGCGTGGCGTCGGATGACCATCGCGCTGAGCGAACCGGCGCCGGGAGAAGGCGGGCTCATGCTTCCGGCGGATCCCGCGACGGTGGCCGAGGTCCCCTACTACCGGTTCCACCCGTGGGGGGTGGAGCGCCGCCGCGCGGAGGTGATCCGAGCCGTGTGCGCTCGGGCGGCGTCGCTCGAGGCGCTGGCCGACGTGCCGTTCGACGAGGCCCGGCGCCGCCTGGAGGCGATGCCGGGCATCGGCCCCTGGACGGCGTCGGAGGTGATGCGCCTCTCGTTCGGCGACCCGGACGCGGTGTCGGTCGGCGACTACCACCTCCCCGACATCGTCGGATGGGCGCTCGCGGGAGAGGAGCGCGGCACCGACGAGCGGATGCTGGAGCTGCTAGAGCCCTACCGAGGCCAGCGAGGGAGGGTGCAGGTGCTACTGGAACGGAGCCAGATCATCCCGCCCGCCTACGGACCGAGGATGGAAGCCCGCTCGATCGAGAAGCTCTAGCTCGATCTGAGGCGTCGGCGCATACTGCTTCTGTGCCAGAGCCTTCGTTCGATGATCGAATCCGCGCAGCAGCAAGCGTGTACGTGCGCGAATTTGACGATCGAAACGGGGGGTTCATCTCGCAGAAGGAGCTAGATGAGTTTGAGTTTGAAGGACGGCGAGTCTCGCTGTTACAGCACATGCGAGGCATCCGCATCGTTTCAGGGCTCGATGCAGCCTTGACGATTCGAACGACCTATTCACTGAGGCCAGAGGATCGACCGTACGAAGACGACATCGGAGCCGATGGCTATCCCCGATACAAGTGGAGGGGCACTGATCCAGATGCGTACGACAACAGGGGTTTGCGGAATGCAATGAAGCTGGGAAAGCCGCTGATCTGGTTCATCGGAGTGAGCCCCGGCGTCTTTCAAGCCGTGAACCAAGTATGGCTCCTAGCCGAGGAACCTGAGCTGCATCAGTTTGTGGTGGCCGTAGATCAGGACCTTAGGATGCCGTGGACCCACATCGTCCCGCACCCCGAGGATGCTGCCCTTCAGCGACGTTACGTAGAAGCCCTCGTTCGACGACGTGTTCATCAACCGCTTTTTCGCCAGAGAGTGCTAGACGCGTACGCACGACAGTGCGCGCTCTGCCATTTGCGACACGCTGAACTCTTAGAGGCTGCGCACATTCGGGAGGATTCAGATGGCGGCGAGCCGATCGTGCCAAACGGCGTGGCCATGTGTGCCATCCATCACAGGGCGTTTGACAACTCGGTGCTGGGAATCCGGCCTGATTACGTAATCGAAATTCGTGGGGACGTACTCAAAGAGGTCGATGGACCAACCCTAATGCACGCTCTTCAAGGGATTCACGCATCAAAGCTGACGCTCCCAGGAAGTCGCCGTGCCTGGCCTCGACAGGATCTCCTCGAGGAGCGCTACGCTCGCTTCAAGGCGGCAAGCTAGCAACTGTCGAGACGCGCGGCCGAAGAAGAACTCGGCCTTCAATGACCCTGACGTTGTAACCGCGAACTGGCTTCGTGGCCGGTGGGCGCATCGCCTTCCCGTCGTCGAGGCGGAACATGCTTCCGTGGGCAGGGCACGTCACCGTATGCAACGAGCCGGAGAGCCTGATGACCCCTTTGTCGAGTGCAGCCCCTTGATGCGTGCACTGGTTCCCGATGGCGAACCAGTCTTTCCCAGCTTTGATCAGGAAAACAGACTCATCGCCAAGAGTGACGCGTACCGGTCTCCGATCGGCGAGATCGGCCTCGAACGCCACCTCGATCCAGTCGGCCATCCGCCCTCACAACCTTCAGCGCCGTGTCGACTTGATCCTAGCTGGGGCTCAAGGAGACATCGGGCTGGGACGAGCAAGCTCAGAGGGCGCGATCAGATTGATGCCTACAGTCCTAGACGACGAAGGCGCAGCCGTTCCAGAGGGCGTTGATGCGGAGCTTGGTCAAGAAACCTCGAACCTCGAGGCCGAGCGTACTGGGCTTCCGCATCTTCGGGGGCGTGAAGACGAGGAAGCCCTCGGGGGTCTCTGTGCGGTCCCAATCCAGCGCATCGGGTGGAGGCTCCGTCGAGGTCCGCAGGAACCGGAGGCCCCGCATCCCGGCCTCCATCCAGACGAACAGCATCCCTCCGCGCGCCCGGATCAGCTTCTTCGCGTCGGAGGTCGCGTCGATCTGCATATCCCTGTATCGGTACCCGGGGCCGAAAAGTTCAACGCCCCGGGCGAGATTCAGCGGCGCCGAAGTTCGTCGCGGATCTCGGCGAGCAGGTCGATCTCGCTCGGACCGACCGCAGACTCCTTCTTGGGGAACGTCCGGTTGTAGGCCTTGATCACGAGGAACAGCACGAACGCCACGATCACGAAGTTCAGCAGGGTCGTGAGGAACGCCCCGTAACGCAGCTGGGCGTCGCCGATGTCGATCACGAGGCTGTCGAAGTTCGGCTGGCCGAAGATCGCGCCGATGATCGGGCTGATCAAGTTCTCGGTGAACGAGGTCACCAATCCCGCGAACGCCAGCGCGAGGATCAGGCCGACCGCGATCTCGACCAGATTCCCCTTCGAGATGAACTCCTTGAACTCCTTCAGCATCGATCTCCCCTCTCGATCTCGGCGCTCTAGGCGAGCCCCTGGGCGAACACCCGTTCCATTGCCCGGCGACACCGCCGCGTCACGTGCAGGTACCGCTCCAGGAACGCCTGCCGTGGATACTCCTCGAAGCCGAGCCTACGTGCGAGCGCCGTCTGCTCGCCCGGCGCAGCCGGGAGCGATTCCGCGTGGACGCGACGGTCCATCTCGAGCACGTTCTTCACGTCCGAGAGGAATACGAAGGCCTCCGCGAGGTCGCGGGCGACCTGATCCTCCAGGTGGCGCGCGGCGGCGAGCTTCTCGATCGCCTCGAGGGTCCGCCGGGAGCGCACCTCGGGCTCTGAGCCGCCGAACCGCATCAGCGACAACTCGACCGCGAACTGCACATCGGCGAGCGACCCGACGCCGAGCTTGAAGTGGAACTTCGACGCCTCCGGCGGCTTCACACGCTCGCGCTCGATCCGATCGCGCATCCTCCGGATCTCGACCACACGGTCGAGCGTGAGGCCGTCGGGTGGGTACGCGAAGTCCGCTGCGTTCAGCTCGAACCGCCGTCCGAGTTCCGCGTCGCCCGCGACGTGCCGCGCCCGCAGGAGCGACTGGAACTCCCACGGCTCGGCGTACCGCTCCCAGTACTCGAGGAAGCCGGCCATCGATCGCGCGAGGGGGCCGCTGCGTCCCTCAGGCCGGAGGTCGGCGTCGGGCTCCCAGCCGGCGTCGTGGACGTGGCGCATCACGCGTTCGCCGGCTGCCGTCGCGCGCGCGAGGTCCTCGGGCCCTTCGCCCTCGTAGACGAACAGGAGGTCGAGGTCGCTCGCGACGTTGAGCTCCTTGGCGCCGAGCTTCCCCATCCCCACCACGGCGAAGGGCAGGTTGGGGTCGGCGGCGGCGACGGCCTCCTGCACCACCCGGTAGGCCACCGCGGCGATCGCCTCCCCCGTCTCGCGCGGAGTGAGCTCGCGACCGGCCGTGCGGGCCACGGCTTCCATCAGCTGCGCCTGCGTGTCGACGGCCGGTGCTCCGAACAGGGATCCCGAGAGCGCGAGGATGCGGTCGGGCTCGGCCACGAGGACGTCGGTGGCGAAGGAGCTCGCCGCCGCGAGGTGGGCGAGGCGCCGCGCCGCGAGCGGATCGGCGGCGAGGGCGTCGGCGGGCGCGATCCGGTCCCCCACCGAGTCCGCGATCCGCTCGAGCCGGACGAGGGCGGCGTCCGGGTCGGCCGCGAGCGCGAGAGCCGGCGCCATCACGGGGAACACGTGCGAGAGGACCTTGCCGATCCGCGTGGTGGAGGTGACGAGGCGCTCCAGGGACGCGAACGCGCGCGACGGCTGGGCGAACCCGAGTCCGGCGAGGAGCTCCTCGGTCGCCTCGCGATCGTGACCCGGGGAAGGCTGGACCGGACCGGCGAACGCCTCGAGGAGCGGCCGGTAGAACAGGCGCTCGTGGATCCCTCGGACGAGATCCGTGGTCCGGTCGTACTCGGCCTGGAGCGCGTCGGCGCCGGCGAGCCCGAGCGACCGCGCCACGGTGGTGCGTGCGTGCCGGTCGGCCGGGAGGTCGTGGGTCTGGAGGTCGCGCACCATCTGCAGCCGGTGCTCCAGCCGGCGCAGGAACCGGTAGGCGTCGGCGAGGGCGTCGGCGTCCTCCTGCGCGACGTAACCCTCGTCCGCGAGCGCTGCGAGGGCGGCGAGCGTGTTGGGCTCACGGAGCCGCTTGTCCCGGCGGCCGTGCACGATCTGCAGGAGCTGGACCGCGAACTCGACGTCCCGGATGCCTCCGCGGCCGCGCTTGACCTCCGTGAGCTCCTTGCCGCGACGCCGGATGTACTCCTCGAGCCGGACCTTGGAGCGGCGGACCTCGTGGATCGCGGCCTCGTGGAGGTCGCGCGGGTACGCGAACTCGCCCACGCCCTCGACGAACGCGGCGGCGAGGGCCAGATCGCCCGCGGCGGGACGCGCCTTGATCATCGCTTGTCGTTCCCACGTGGCGGCCTCGCGCTCGTAGTAGGCGAGGGTCGATCCGAGCGTTCGGGTGAGCGCCCCCGCGCGGCCTCCGGGCCGGAGCGTCAGGTCGACCCGGAGCGCGACACCCTCGGAGGTCGGGTCGGACAGATCGGAGATCACGTTGGCCGCCGCCGTCTCGGCGCCGTCCCCGCCCAGCTCCTCTCGATGGAGCAGGAGGAGGTCGACGTCGCTCGCGTAGTTCAGCTCGGACCCGCCGAGCTTCCCCAGCGCGACGACCGCGTGGCCGTCGGGACAGGCGAACGCGAGGCAAGCGTCGGCGACGTCGCTGATCTCCGCGACGACGTCCTCGAACGGCGCGCCGTCGAGGTCCCGGGCCGCGATCCGGAGCATCGCCCGGCGGCGGAACCGCCGGAGGCCGGCGGTGGCGCCGTGCGCCGTCACATCGCCGCGGAGCTCGGTCCCCAGAGCCTCCCGCTCGCGCGCGGAGACGTCCGCCAGCGCACCGACCTCGACGGGATGCCGCACGAGCAGGTCACTTGCGGCGGTGGAGAACCCGAGCAATCGCGAGGCGACGGGCAGGATCTCCGGGCGGCTCAGGAGCTCGCGCGCTCCCGGGTCTTCGCCGACGCGGGAGAAGGCAACGCGCGCGAGTTCGGGATCCGGCGCCTCGGAGAACGTCCGGCCGAGGATCTCGGGCGTCAGCACCTCGGCATCGTAGGGCAGTCGCCCTCGCTCCCGGCCGTCCTACCCGCGCCCGCAGACCTCGCAACGACCCCGTCGTCGGTAGTGGTAGGCGAGGGTCGCCGCGACCAACGCGACCCCCCACACAGGCCACAAGAGCTCGGGAGCGAGCGCGACCCATCCGACATCCGCTCCGAACTCGAACACGTCGGTGAACGCACCCGCGAGAAGGATCCGCACGAACATGAGGCCGGCTGACGTCACGAGGAGCGCCACGACCGTCGCGGGCACGATGGCGAGAAGAGGAGGGACCCGGTGACCTGCGAGCCGAGGGATCCAGCTCGGGAATCTGGTCCCCCAGGGGAGAGCCAGACCCGTCGTCAGGAGTGCGCCACCGACGGCGAGCGAAGCGAGTGCGGCGCCCGCGAACCACAGACCGATCGCCTGTCCTTCGCGGAAGAACGACTCGGAGATCCCCAACGGGATCCCCAAGGCCCACGCGTACCGGGTCGCCGCGTACAGCAGCGGGATCGCGACGGCGACGGCCGTCACCCAACGACCCCAGCGGGTGGCCGACGAGGGCGACGTCCATCCCTCCTCACCGGCTCGGCCGCAGGTGAGGCACGCGCCACGTCCGATGCGGCCTGAGGCGATCGCCGTCCCCGCCCATGCGACACCTCCGACGATACAGACGAGCTGGTTCACGACAGGCCAGGGGAACACGTCGCCCAACGCGACGTCGGGCGGCCAGCCGAAGGGCGCGCCGACCAGGATGATCGGGGCGTAGGCGGTCGCGAGGAGCGGACGGTAATCCGGCACGACGAGGATCAAGAGGATGGCGAGCGCCCAGGCGGAGCCGAGCGTGGCGGAACGCACGGGACCCCGAGCCGGCCGCCGCGCGAGGGTGAGCACGACCAGTCCTCCCACGAGCCCCAGGCCGGCGATCACCGCTCCTCCGACGTCCGCCTCGAGCCCGCTGAAGGCGGTGATCTCGGCGCTCGGGTCGTTCGCGCGGCCGAACGGGAAACCGGGGCCGCCGAGCATCCAGGTCACCCCAAGGGCTGCGTACCCGAGCGACCAGATCGTCGCGATCCTCAGGCTCCACGAGAACCAAGGCGGCGACACCCTCGTGGCCTGAGAAGGCGAAAGTTCCGACGTCGCTGGCGTTCCACTCCTCGTCCTCATGAGCTCGCGCGAGGTGGCGATATCTCCCCCGCCCCTTCGGCGAACGTCGGCCCGCCACAAGCTGGAGCGAGTCCGATCATCTCGTTCTCCCCCCTCCCGGAGTGCTCGATGTGCGGAAGAGCAACCTTGCCACCGACCGGCGGGCACCGCCAACCCGCTCCGTGAGCGAACCCGACGACCGGTGAAGTGCACGCCAGGTCCTATCGGTCCGTCGAGTCCTCGGTCCCTCATCATGGGTGGATGCGCGCGGGATTCATCCTCCCGGGGGGCACCGCTCCCGAGCAGCTCGAGTTGGCGATCCTCGCCGAGGACAACGGCTGGGACGGCGTGTTCGCGTGGGAAGGGGCATATGGGGTGGACCCGTGGGGACTCCTGTCCGCGATCGCCGTGAGAACCCGGTCCGTCCGCCTCGGCACCGTGCTCACCCCACTTCCCTGGCGCCGACCATGGAAGGTTGCGAGCCAGGTGGCCACCCTCGACCAGCTGTCGAACGGCCGCGCCATCATCACCGTCGGCGTGGGTGCCATCACCGAAGACCTCCCGCTGGCCGCCGAGGTCGTTGATCTCCGTGCACGCGCCGATCTGATGGACGACGGCATCGACCTGATGCGAGCGCTGTGGCGTGGTGACGCCCGCTACGAAGGGGCGATCCACGACCTCGAGTTCGGACGTCCGGATCAACTCGAGGTGAGTCGACCGATCCAGGATCAGATCCCGATCTGGGTCGTTGGCGTGTGGCCACGGATGAAGTCGATGCGACGAGTGCTCCGGTGCGACGGCGTCGTCCCCCAGTTCACCGAAGGCGGTCACCGCGGGTCCCCGGATCAGATCCGAGCGATGCGGGAGTGGCTGGCCGATCAGGGCGCTCGAGCCGACCTCGACGTCATCGCCGAGGGACAGACGCCGGCCGACGACCCCGTCCGGGCTGCCGAGGAGGTCAAGCCCTGGGCCGACGCCGGATGCACGTGGTGGATGGAGACCAATTGGGAGATGCCGCACCACTCGCGCGAACGGATGGACGAGGTCAGGGCTCGGCTCGAGGCGGGGCCGCCCACTCCGTGACGGCTAGACGTCCACGATCGCGTCGGCTTCGATCTCCACCCGCCATCGCGGATCGATGAAGCCCGTCACCACGATCATCGCGCTGGCGGGGCGAACGTCGGCGAACACCTCGCCGTGCGCCCGCCCCACCTCCCGCCAGTCTTCGGCGGCGACCAGATAGCAGCGGGTCCGCACGACGTCAGACGCCGAGGCGCCCGCCTCCTCCAACGCCGCGACGATGATCTCGAGGCACCGCTTCGCCTGGTCGTAGGCATCGGCGGACGGCTCCGCGCCGTCGGGCATGATGGGCGCGGTCGCCGCCACCGAGACGTGGTTCCCCGCGACGATCGCGCGCGAGAATCCGATCACCGGCTCGTAGGGCGATCCCGAAGCGACCCTTCTCCGCTCCACGCACCCATCGTAGTTGTGGCCAACGGGAGCAACGTTTACCCCCACGTAACCGGCGGCGTCGCCAGCACTCGTACCCTCGATCGCATGACCCTCTCCGCGGAAGCCGAGTACGTCCTTCGCACGATCGAGGAGCGCGGGATCCGTTTCGTTCGCCTCTGGTTCACCGACGTCCTGGGGTTCCTGAAGGCGTTCACGATCACCTCGCAGGAGCTCGAGGGCGCCCTCACGGAGGGCATGGGCTTCGACGGCTCCTCGATCGACGGGTTCGCCCGCATCCAGGAATCCGACATGGTGGCGCTCCCCGACCCCTCCACGTTCCAGGTGATCCCCTGGAAGACCGAGCAGCCCGTGGCGCGGATGTTCTGCGACATCCTCGAGCCGGACGGCACGCCGTTCGCCGGCGACCCGCGCGGGGCCCTCAAGCGTCAGCTCGCCCGCGCCGCGGACAAGGGCTTCACGTTCTACGTCGGCCCGGAGCTCGAGTTCTTCTACTTCAAGTCCCTCGACGACCCGACCTTCCTCGACCAGGGCGGGTACTTCGACGAGACGCCGCTCGACGTCGCCACGGACTACCGCAAGCGCACCGTGCAGTACCTCGAGTCGATGGGGATCCCCGTCGAGTACGTCCATCACGAGGTCGCGCCCTCGCAGCACGAGATCGACCTCCGCTACACGGACGCCCTGACGATGGCCGACCAGGTCATGACCTACCGCCTCACGGTGAAGGAGGTCGCCCACGAGTTCGGCATCTACGCCACGTTCATGCCGAAACCCGTCGCCGGGGTGAACGGCTCGGGGATGCACACGCACCAGTCGCTGTTCGAGGGCGACCGCAACGCGTTCTTCGATGCAACGGATGAGTACCACCTGTCGAAGACCGCGAAGGCGTACATCGCGGGCCTCCTTCGGCACGCGCCCGAGATCACCTTGCTCACGAACCAGTGGGTGAACTCCTACAAGCGGCTCGTGCCCGGGTTCGAGGCGCCCGTCTACGTGTGCTGGGCGCGTCGGAACCGGAGCGCGCTCGTGCGTGTGCCGATGTACAAGCCGGGCAAGGAGGGCGCGACCCGGATCGAGTACCGCTCCCCCGACCCTGCGTGCAACCCGTACCTGGCGTTCTCGGCGATGCTCGCCGCGGGACTCGCCGGCCTCGAGGGCGAGTACGACCTGGCACCGGAGGCCTCGAACAACATCTACGAGATGAGTGAGCACGAGCGGGAGGTCGCCGGGATCCGCTCGCTTCCCGAAGATCTGGTCGAAGCGATCCACCTCGCGGAGGGCTCCGACGTGCTCCGCGAGGCGCTCGGCGACCACGTGC
This sequence comes from Actinomycetota bacterium, assembly GCA_035696925.1. GTDB lineage: Bacteria > Actinomycetota > UBA4738 > UBA4738 > HRBIN12 > JAJNBA01. The sequence continues at coordinate 16,949 of DASSDW010000268.1, read as the reverse complement.
TGGAGTTCCTCCTTCGCAACAAGCGCGAGGAATGGGACGCCTACAAGTCTCACGTCACTCCGTACGAGCTGGAGCGCTACCTCCCCATCCTCTAGTGCGGTTGTCTTAGGGCGCTCCGGTTGACGCCATAGGCCGAACAGGGGATGATTCCCGTTCTGGTCTGGGGTGCGCCGGGCCTCCCGGATAGAACGGCGACCACCAGGAGGGTAGATCGATGAGTTCTCGGAAGCTTCGTGTTTCGTCCTTGCTCGTGCTCCTTGTAGGCACTCTCGTCGTCTCGGGACTTGTGGCCCCGGCCTCGCTCGCTCAGGAGGAGGGAGACCTCGTTGTCTCGATCGTGGAGGGCCAGCAACCGACGGATGCCGGAAGGAACGATCTGATCACGGCGTCCCCGTTCGACAGCACCAGTCCGGCGGACGGGTTCGTGCAAGTGGAGGTCAGCAAGTACATATCCGTCGAAGAGGAACTGGTGCTCGTGCCGGCCGAAGAGGGCGAAGTCGAAGTGAAGTTCAGGCTCGCGGAAGGCGCAGGACTGGCAGAGGGAACGCTCAGTGTCAGTCCCGAGCTGACAGATGAAGGTGGGATCGCAACCTTCGACACGTCTCTGTCGATCGCCGAGACCAACGACTTCATGGCGACCGACTACAAGATCGTTCCGCAGGCGAGGTACGCCTCGGAGATCACCCTCCTCGAAGAAGGCTGGCCTTTCGAAGGCGATCCATCGGACGGGTTCGACATCTGGGAGGACGGGTGCAGCGGTACCGGTTGCAACGTGAACCTGCGGAGCAACCTCGAGACATACACAGCGCAGGGCAACTTCGGCCTCGCGGCGAGCCAACTCTCGGGTGAGCTTGTGACCTGCCCGACGCAGCGAGTGATCTTCTCCAACAAGACGTTCTTCCACGTCACGACCGGTGACGAGTCAGAGGTCGTTCGCCTCGAAACGCACATCACCCGGGCCGATATGAAGGCCGCAGCGAACAACGGGCAGAGGCACATCGGCTGGTGCATCGGGCTCGAATCGCCTGACCCGTGGGAGCACAACGGCGCCGCCTACACGCCACAGACGATCGGCGGGAAAACGTTCTACGTCGCGCTGGCGCCGAAGTGTCCCAACAAGAAGACGGCGCCCCAGTTCGCGCCGTGCATCGTCAGCCAGTCGGGTGATAACGACGGCGGCAGCTTCATCCGCGGGTTCGTCCTCGGTGGGGACCCGCCTCGCCGCACCTGATCTCCCCCTGACCACCAGCGGAAACGTGCGCCCGGCCCCGAAGGGGCCGGGCGTACACTCGTCAAGTGCAGACCTGCCCGAGCTGCGGTGAGGAGAACCCGGATCGTTTCCGGATGTGCGGGATGTGCGGCGCGCAGCTCGCCGCCGTCGAGGTCGTCCCGGAGGAGGTCCGCAAGACCGTCACGGTGGTCTTCTCCGACCTGAAGGGATCGACCGCGCTGGCGGAGCGGCTCGACACGGAGACGCTTCGCGAGGTCCTGAACCAGTACTTCAACGCTATGCGGGCCGCGCTCGAGCGGCACGGCGGCACCGTGGAGAAGTACATCGGCGACGCCGTCATGGCGGTCTTCGGGCTCCCGCAGCTCCACGAGGACGATGCGATGCGGGCCGTGCGGGCGGCCGCCGAGATGCAGGAGGAGCTCGTCGGTCTGAACGCCCGGTTCGAAGAGGTCTACGGGATCAGGATCGAGAACCGCACGGGTGTGAATACCGGCGAGGTGGTCGCCGGCGACGTGAGCGTCGGACATCGGCTGGTCACCGGCGACACCGTGAACGTCGCCGCTCGCCTCGAGCAGAACGCGCCCCCGATGGAGATCCTGCTGGGCGAGCCCACGTACCGCCTGGTGAAGGACGGCGTTCAAGCCGAGCCGGTGGAGCCGCTCGAGCTGAAGGGCAAGTCCGAGCGGATGCCCGCATACCGGTTGCTCTCGGTCGGCCGCCACGAGGAGGGCGTGGCGCGCCGTCTGGACGCGCCGATGGTGGGCCGCGACGACGAGCTCATGGTGCTGACGGATGCCCTCGACCGGGCACGAGCGACCGCGAGCTGCCAGGTGGTGACGGTGGTAGCTCCCGCAGGGACGGGGAAGTCACGACTCCTCAAAGAGTTCGTCGCCCGTTCCGAGGGTGTCGACCTGCACGGGCGATGCCTCTCCTACGGCGAAGGCCTGACGTTCTGGCCGCTCGCCGAGATCGCGAGGAACGTCGCGGGGATCGGCAACGACGACCCGGCGGCGGACGCGATGGAGAAGCTGGTGGCCCTCCTCGGGCCGGAGGGGCGCGACGTCGCGGATCGGATCGCGGGTGCGATCGGCCTGTCCACCGCGAACTATCCCGTGGAGGAGACGTTCTGGGCCGCCCGACGATTCTTCGAGCTGCTCTCCGACGGGCGGCCGCTGATCGTGCTGATCGACGACATCCATTGGGCGGAGCGGACGTTCCTCGACCTCATCTCCTACGTCGAGTCGAACCTGACGGGGGTGCCTGTAGTGCTCGCGTGCTCGGCTCGGCCCGACCTCTTCGACGCGCATCCCGAGTGGGGCGAGGAGTCGGACGGGCGCCGGGTCCTCGTGCTCCAGCCCCTGTCCGAGGACGAGAGCGCGGAGGTGGCCGCGAACCTTCTCGGGACCACCGACCTCGATGCCGCGGTCCGCGCGAAGATCGTCGAGGCGTCCGAGGGAAACCCTCTCTTCGTCGAGCAGATGCTCTCGATGCTCCTGGACGACGGGATCCTCGAGAAGGACGACCGCGGGCGATGGACCCTGATCCGCGAGGTCGGCGCGATCACGATCCCTCCGACGATCCAGGCGCTGCTCTCCGCGCGGCTCGACCGCCTCGGTCCGATCGACCGGGTGGTGGTGGAGCGGGCTTCCGTCATCGGACAGGTCTTCTTCCGGGGCGCCGTCGAGGACCTCTCGCCGGACGAGGTGCGCCGCCACACGGGCGAGAGCCTCCGGAACCTCACGCATCGCGAGCTCGTGGCGCCGCACGAATCGACCTTCGCGGGACAGGAGGCCTACCGGTTCATGCACATCCTGATCCGCGAAGCGGCGTACCACGGGTTGCTGAAGCGGACGCGGGCCGACCTCCACGTCCGCTTCATCGATTGGCTGGAGCGGGTGGCCTCCGACCGCGTGCTCGAGTTCGAGGAGATCCGCGGCTATCACCTCGAGCAGGCGTTCTTCACGCTCCAGCAGCTCGCACCGAACGATGAGCAGGTCTGGCAGATCGGTGTGCGCGGGAGCGGCTATCTCTCCTCCGCCGGGCGCCGGGCGCTGGCGCGGGGAGACATCCCCGCGGCCGCCAACCTCCTGCAGCGGGCCGCGACCCTGCTCCCGCCGGGCCACGCGGAGCGCCCACGGCTCCGCCTGGACGCGGCGGAGGCCCTGACCGAGCAGGGAGGGTTCGACGAGGCGGGCGCGATGCTGCACGCCGCGATCGATGAGGCGCACGAGCTCTCCGACCGGGTCCTGGAGGCGACCGCGCAGATCCAAGAGCTGGAGCTCCTGTACACCGTCGACCCGGAGGCGGTGGAGCCGACGATCGTCGCCGGCGTCGAAGAGCATCTCCCCGAGCTGGAGGCGCTGGAGGCGCACGACGGCCTCGCGCGCGCGTGGCGACTGATCATGTTCGTGCGGGAGATGGGTCTGCAGTGGGGAGACTCGGAGGCCGCGGCGCAGCGCACGCTCCAGCACGCCCGTCTCGCGGGCAACCGGTTGATGGTGGCCCGGGCGATCCCCTCGCTCGGCTACTGCGCGCTCAGCGGACCGACGCCGGTGCCGGAGGCGATCGAACGGTGCCGCGCACTCCTCGAGGAGGTCCGCGGCGACCGGAAGCCGGAGGCCCTTCTCGAAGCCGCGCTGTCGCACCTCGAGGCGATGCGGGGCAACGTGGAGGAGTCCCGTTCGCTCTATCGAGCGAGTCGCGCGAAGCTCGAGGAGCTCGGCTGGACGTTCCTGGCGGCGCAGACGTCGTTCGACTCGGGACCGGTGGAGATGCTCGCCGGCGATCTGGAGGCTGCGGAGGCCGAGCTGCGAGGTGACTTCGACGCCCTCGAGCGGATGGGCGAGACGAACTACATCTCCACCACCGCGGCGTTCCTTGCGGAGGTGCTGTACCGCCAGGGAGATCTGGACGGCGCGGAGGAGCACACGAAGATCAGCGAGGAGCTCGCCGCGCAGGACGACGTGTCGTCGCAGTTCCGGTGGCGAAGCGTTCGCGGGAAGATCCTCGCCTCGCGCGGCGACACGGCCGAGGGCGAGAAGCTCGCGCGCGAGGCCGTGGCGATGATCCAGGCCTCCGACGACCTGAACTCGCAGGGCGAAGCGATGATCGACCTCGCGGAAGTGCTGCGGCTCGCGGGGCGGACGAGAGAGGCCACCGAGGCGGCTCGCGAGTCCCTGGCGCTGTTCGACGCGAAGGGCAACACGGTCTCGGCGGCCTTGGCGCGAGCCATGGTGCACGAGCTCGCGTCGGCGAGCGTCAGCTGACGACGATCGAGCCGCACATCCCGGAGCAGACGCCGTTCACGACGTTGCCGTGGATCGTGCAGTAGAAGCGGAAGGTTCCTCGGCGGTTGAAGGTCCTCTTCACGGATGACCCGTTGGGGATGCTCTTGAAGTAGCTCCAGTTCGCGCCTCGGGACTTAACGTTGTGGCTGGCGTCCACGGCCCGCCACCGAACGGTCGTCGTTCTCGCGACGTCCCGCACCTTGGGGCTCCAGACGTAGCGGGTGCCGTTGAAGACCCCGCGGACGCCCACGGTGACCGCGTCGGCGATCCCCGTGGTCCCGGAGATCGTGGCGACGCTGATCGCGAGTACGACGATGCCCCTGCGGGGGCGTGCGGCCATGGATCCTCCCTCGGTGTCGGGAGTACTACGGGCGGTGCGAGAGCCCAGATTGCGTGGTGTCGCGGGCGGGGGCTACAGTGCCCGGATGGCCGAGCCACCGAGGGAACACGAGCGCACGCCCACGCTGAAGGAGGCGGCGCGCCGCCGGAAAACCCTCCACGAGGCACTCGTGGCGCTCGAGTTCGCCACCTCCTCTCCCGCCGCAGGGCGGATCCCGGATTGGACCTCACACGTGGTCAAGGAGATCACCGCGGTCCGTGACGCGTGGGACCAGCACGTCGAGCACACCGAGAAGCCGGAGGGCCTCTACGAGGAGATCGTCACGATGTCGCCGCGTCTGAGCGGCACGATCGATCGCCTGCGGGGCGAGCATCCCGAGATCACCGAGGCGGTCGGCGAGATGCTGGCTCGGCTCGAGCAGGTCGAGATCGGAGGTCTCCCCTGGCCGCTCGCCGACGCTCGCGACGACCTCCAGCGGCTGATCGGGAAGGTGATCCGTCACCGCCAGAAGGGCGCGGACCTCGTGTGGGAGGCCTACAACGTCGACATCGGCGGACCGGAATAGGTCCGCGAAGGTCAGCGGCCGACCCGACCTGACCAACCGGCTCCCCGCGTTACGCTGATGGTGTGCCTCGCATCGCGCTCGGCCAGCTGAACCTCACCGTCGGCGACCTCGCCGGCAACGTCGAGAAGATGGCCTCCTCGGCGGCGGAGGCGACGGCCGCCGGCGTCGAGCTCGTGTGCTTCCCGGAGCTGTCGGTCACCGGATACCCGCCCGAGGATCTCGTGCTCCGCCCCGAGTTCGTCCGAGACAACCTCGCCGCGCTCGACGAGCTCGCTGCCAAGACCGCCGATGCCTGTCCCGTGATCGCCGGTTTCGTGGACCGCACCGAGCGAGGGCTGCACAACGCGGCAGGATTCCTCGCCGGCGGCGAGGTCCGCGCCCGCTACCACAAGATCGTCCTGCCGAACTTCGGGGTCTTCGACGAGCAGCGATACTTCGTGCCCGGCGAGCGGACCGAGCAGATCTCGGTGGGCGGCGTCACGATGGGGCTGTCGGTGTGCGAGGACGCCTGGCATCCGGGGCGGCCCTTCTCCGAGTACCAGGGCGTTCCGCTGGTGACGAACATCAACGGGTCCCCGTACCACCGACGCAAGCTCGAGGAGCGGCTCGGCGTCCTCCGGGATCGGGCCCGCGAGTTCGGCGGGTGGATCGCGTACGTGAATGCGGTAGGCGGCCAGGACGAGCTCGTCTTCGATGGCGGGTCGGTCGTGATGGGACCGGACGGGGAGGTCGCGTGCCGGGCGGCGCTGTTCGACGAGGACCTGCTGATCGTCGACGTGGACGATGACGCGGCACGCGCCGAGCGCGACGCCGTGTGGCCGGAGCCGCCCGAGTCGATCTACCGCGCCCTCGTCCTCGGTCTGCGCGACTACGTACGGAAGAACGGGTTCGACGACGTCGTCCTCGGCCTCTCGGGCGGCGTCGACTCGGCCTTCGTCGCGGTGCTGGCGGCCGACGCGCTCGGCGCCGACGCGGTCCGCGCCCTCTCGATGCCCTCGCCGTACTCGAGCCCGGAGAGCGTGGAGGACGCCGTCGAGATCGCCGCGCGGCTGGGTATCCGGCTCGACGTCACGCGGATCGATGCCGTGTACGACGCCTACCGATCGACGCTGCGACCGCTGTTCGAGGACCGCCCCGAGGACGTCGCCGAGGAGAACCTGCAGGCTCGCATCCGCGGGAACCTCTGGATGGCGATCTCGAACAAGTTCGGGTCGCTCGCGCTGGCGACCGGGAACAAGAGCGAGTACGCGGTCGGCTACGCGACCCTCTACGGAGACATGGCGGGCGGGTTCGCACCGCTCAAGGACGTGCCGAAGACGCTCGTCTACGAGCTCTGCCGCTGGCGCAACGAAGAAGGACGCGGTGCACCGATCCCGGAACGGGTGTTGACGAAGCCCCCCTCGGCGGAGCTCCGGCCCGGCCAGAAGGACACGGACTCCCTGCCGCCGTACGAGACGCTCGATCCGATCGTCGAGGCGTATGTCGAGGACGACCTGGGCGTGGACGAGATCGTTGGCCGCGGCCACGACCCCGCGACGGTCGATCGTGTCATCCGGATGATCGACCGCACAGAGCACAAGCGGCGCCAGGCCGCGCCGGGCATCAAGATCACGCCGAAGGCCTTCGGCCGCGACCGCCGGATGCCCATCACGAACCGCTACGTGGACTGATCCACGGTCGGGACGAGGTTCCTACAATCTCCGGAGGGGCGGTAGCTCAGTCCGGTTAGAGCAGGGGGCTTTTAACCCTCGTGTCGCGGGTTCGAATCCTGCCCGCCCCACCAGGCTTCAGACCCTGGATCCATCGGGCTCGTGCAGATGAAGCTCGTCGATCTCGTGGGCAGGCTTTGACTCCACGCCCCGGACATCGTCCCGAGCCTCCGGTTCGGCCCGGACCATCTCGTCGAGCTTCAGGTGCAGCGCGGCGGAATCCCGGTTCTGGGTGTTCTGCAGGATGAACACCATCAGCAGCGTCCCGATCGAGATCGCGATGTTCGTGATCTCCACGCCGAAGAGCAGCAAGGAGACGACCACGAGTGCTGCCGCGACCAGGAACGCCCAGTGGTTCCCGGTCCATCTCGCCACCAAGGTGGAGAAGTCGGCGAACGACGCGTGTGCGCGCGTCGTCGCCGACTCCCCCGTCACGCGCTTGCCGCGTGACCTCTGCCCATCGATCACAGCATCTCCGTCCGTGCCTGCTTGGCTCGGTCGGCACCGATCGCGGACTTCGTGTGCTTCTGCTCCTCCGGAGGCGGGAGCACTGCCGGGAGTCCCAGGGACTCGAGCCAGAGCTCTCGGGCCCATCCCATCGTGTGGTAGAGGTGCTCGTCCTCCTGCTCCTCCACCTCGCCGTGGGCCTCCTTGAGCGCCTTCCCCTGCTCACCGGTGAGCTTCTTGGCTGCTTCGCCGATCAGCTCCCAGTTCATGTGGTCCTTCGACTCCGCCTCGACGACGCACTCGGCGGCGACCAACTGCGCCGCAGCGGGATCGGCCCGGAGCGCGGACTCCATGGACTCGACGAGCGCCTCGCCCTTGGCCCGCACGATCTGACGTCCCGGCGTTTCGGTCTCCGCGTCGAGACCGAACGCGTCGAGGACACGCAGCATGATGACCTCGTGGTTGCGGGTCTCGTCCAGGTACTTCCCCCACTCCTTCTTCAGGTCGTCGTTCTGAGCACACCGCACGGCGGTCTCGTAGATCTTGACCCCCCCGCGCTCTGTCTCGAGCGACTGGTACAAGAGTTCGTCGAGCTGTTCCTTGTTCACTGGTTTCCCTCCATCGACTCGAACAGGCCCCCGCGGGGCCACAGACCGTTGACTACCCGTGGCGCGGACTCGGGAAACGCTGCGTCGGCCAGGGTCGCTATGGTCGCACCGATGCAGCTGACCGAGATGGCCGGGCCGGGCGGCGTGTGGCGGGTGCTCGTCCCGGAGTCGCGGAGGGAGCGGATGCGGGGGCTTCGGGGTTACCCACCGCCCGGACCGCGCGAAGCGATGCTGCTGCGTCGCTGCCGCAGCATCCAGACCTTCGGGCTGCGGCAGACGATCACGGTGGCGTTCCTCGGCCCGGGGATGGAGGTGCTGGAGGTCCACCGATGCCGGCGGGGGAGGATCGTCTGGGCCCGGTCACGGGGTGCGCGTCACGCTCTGGAGTGCGCCGACGGGTGGACACCCACGGTCGGCGACCGATTCAGCCTCGCAGCTCGAGGACCGCGCTGACGACCACGGCCCCGATCGCCGCTGCGCACACGAGCAGGAACGTGACCACCCACGGAGCCCAGCTCGGGAGCGCGGCCGGCTCCCGTCGCGAGCGATCGGGCTCGACCAGGCCGAGCCACTCCAGGACCACGCGGACCTCGCGATGGGGCATACGACAGCTTCGGGCGAACGAAGGCCCTCCTTGAGGGCCTGGTTGCCGTTCCTCTCGCCGCGCTGACACGCTGCCCGGCATGCGGATCGCGCGGCCCCTCGTCCTGATGCTGCTCTTCGCGGCAGCCTGCGGCGAGGACGGCGATGGCGGTCCCGCTCCCGGCGACTACTTCGCCCAGCTCCAGCGGGTCAGCGAGACCGCTCACATCCAGGAGCGAGGGCTCCGCCGCGACCTCCGGGTCCGGCTCGAGGAGGCGGCGCCCGGGGAGGATCGCAGGGCGGTGGTGTCGGTCTTCCTCGACCAGAGCGCCCGCCTCGACCGGGACGTCCTGGATGCCCTCGGAGCGCTTGCCCCTCCCCCGGAGCTCGTCGCTCCCCAGCAAGCCTTCTTCGACGCCTGGAAGTCCTCCCTCGATCTCTTCGTGAAGGTCCGGGATGCGAGCTTCCCGACCGCCGACGAGGTCTTGGAGCGACTCGAGGCCCCGGTCTTCCGCCACGCGGCGGCGGAGATCCGGGCGCGCTGCGACGACCTGCAGGCTGCCGTCGCGGCAGCGGGCTCTGACGTCAACCTCGTGTGCGACGGTCGGTTGTCCTGATGGGGAGCTCGATCACCGGCATGAGGGCCCTGGCTATACTCTCGGAGCTGTCCCCGATGGGAAGATGGCGAGGGGCAGGCCCCCATCGTCTAGCGGCCTAGGACGCCGCCCTTTCAAGGCGGTAGCACGGGTTCGAATCCCGTTGGGGGCACGGCACCACCACATATGCGCCCGTAGAGGAGTCCGGTCGTCCTCACCTCCCTGTCAAGGAGGAGATCGCGGGATCGAAGCCCGTCGGGCGCGCTGGGTGAGCGAGTCGGAAACGGCTCGCTCACCGGTCTGGGGCCGAAGGACGAGCGAGCCCCAGGCGAGATCGGGGGAGGTAGCTCAGTCGGTAGAGCACGCGGCTGAAAACCGCGGTGTCGGCGGTTCGATCCCGCCCCTCCCCACCGACGAGCGGGCCCGGACCGACTCATGGGAAGAGTGCCCGCGCGTCGAGCATCGACTACATCGACGGCAGGAACGGGAAACGTCACGCTGGGCGGTGGGGCGGGTACCGACACGATCAACGGCGGGGCCGGCATCGATTCGGCACCAACGGCGAGAACGTCACCAACGTCCCGTGAACGATGGGACGGAAGGATGCCCCCCGTTCGGGGGCATCCTTCCGCTTCAGCGGTGCGCCTACTCCGGCTGGAAGTAGTGCTCCTGCCGGAAGTTCGCGATCCTCCGGCCGAGTCGTGCACCTTGCGCCTCTGCCGTCCAGAAGTGCAGTCCACCGAAGACGCGCGCTCGAAGGATCTCCCGGCCCGCCTGGGCGAACCGCGTGAACGTGCGCGTGATCGGTGCGGGACCCGGCTGCGGGAACGTGCGTGTCGCGTCGAACGTCATGCGGTTCGTCCCGTAGAAGTCCTTCAGGGTCTCGACGATCGACCAACTGCCGCAATTGTGCCCGGACGGGTGCTCAGGATAGGGCGGAACCGGGTTGAGCGACTCCCAGGTTCCGTCGGCCTCCGTCAACGGATTGCCGTCGGTTGCCGCCTCCCGGATCGCGGTCGTCGGCCGCCAGAAGCCCCATTTCGCCTTATCCAGGTTGCAGGCGATCACGGCGTCCCCCACCGTGAGGTACAGCATGCCGAAGTATCGAGCGTTTTCGGCAGTGGATAGCTGGTTCGCCACCGAGAGCTGCCGGAAGATCCGGGTCCACATCCCGATCGCGTGGTCGGCCCAGAAAAGAGCCATCGCGGTCTGATCTGCTCTCCTCGTGGTGCTGTCGATGGCGCCGAGCGACTTCACACGGTTGAACTCCCTCGTGTACTTGGCGCTCGTGACGGCGTTCGGACCCCGTGTGCCGAACATCGCGGCGTCCGGGACGAGGAACGGCACCACCTGGCCCACCCAGTAGAAGTTGTTGCCGGCCAGGCCCTCCGCGAGGGGCCGCCACTCCCCTACGCCGAAGCCGACGTCGAACGACGGTTCGCCGTAGCGGCCGTCGCCGGTCCGCTCAGCGATCATCGCCTGCGCCGTGGCGTTCCCGACGGCCACACCCCCGTCGATCGAGCTCTGGGAGATCCCGGCGCCCGAGATCGCCGCGAGCGAAGCGTCATAGTACCCCTGCAGCCTGGCGGCGACCGTCGGGACGTCAGCGTCGGCGATCAGCGGAGGCTTGAGGATGTCCAGGAGCACCTGGTAACCGGCCGCGGCCGCCGCGGCATCCTCCGAGTCGGTGGGGTCCGCCGTCGCGGGGGCCACAAGATAGGGCTCGTATCCGCCCGCGATCGCGTTCACGGCGTCGTAAATCGCGCCGTGGACCATCGCGAGGTGAAGGGCCGACACGACCGGTGATTTCCACGTCGCCGGCGTGCCCACGATCAGCTCGTCGTAGGCGTGCTGGTTCCACGCGAGAACCTGATCCGGGACGCTCTGTGCCGCGACCGACCCGGACGTCGGCAGTGCCAGTACAGCCGTGAGCACGACGATGGCGACGGCCATCGCGGCTCCCCTTCGTTTCCTCAACATGATGCCTCTCCTCCCGGGGGTGGGAACCGATACGAGCTCTCCTTCACGCTGGGCCGTCACCTCCCTTCCGGTCATTCGCTCTCCGAGCAGCTTGCGAGGCGCGTGCTTCGACGGGCAAGGACCTACGACACCGTTCGCACGTTGCGAACGTCACCACGCGCCCGTGCGGTCCATCTCCGTCGTCACTCATGGATGCGCAAAGACGCCAGAACGCGTAAGGGGCCGGAGCGATCGTCCGCATCCCTCGCGTGCTCGCGGGTGTTCCGCTTCCACATGCATGAACCCCCGAAGGACGAAGAACGCTGCTGTCGATGCAAGATCGTCGCTTCGACCTGAGATCTGCGCGTTCGCTCGATCTGAGCGTTCGGGGGAAGGGCGGCGAACGCGGGGCACTACGAGAACGGGGAACTCGCGCAGCTGAACCGCGCCTGGCGAGCGGGGGCCTCCGGTTCGATCGGCCACCTCGTGGGGACGCCTGCTCGGTCCCCGATCCTCACGATGCCTCTGCCCGACCCGGGAAGGAACGCGAGCCAGAGCCGGAGAGGCCGTCCCCGTCGGTTTCGGATGGGCATCCAGCGAGCCTCGAACTCGGTGCCCCCGTCGAGACGCATCCAGACCCGGTCGACGTTGGGAAGTGTGGCGGCAGTGAGATACGCGCCCCGATCCAGACACCCGATCTGCCAGATGTTCACCGGGTCGATCAACATCGGGATGGCCATCGGTCCCTCGATCACGAGGTAGGGACCCGGGTCCGTTCGAGGATCTGCGTGCTGGTCGTTGAGTGTCCAGGAGTAACCCAGGTCTCGACCGCGCGCGATCCTCGACAGGCCGTTGTCCTGGTACGCCATCGGCCCTGATGGACGCGGCTCGGGATGGATCGTCCGATCGCCCGTTTCCCGATCCTCGAAAGCGCGGAGGAGCCCCGCGATCGCGAGGATCGACACGATCACCGCGAGCAGCCCGGAAGCGATCCGCTGGTGGCGAACCTTTCGGTTCCGTCGCCTCAACAAGCGGTCGAACGCGTCCTCGGGGAAGGTGAATCGCTCGCCCACCCATTCCAGGAGAAGCCGCTCGCCGCTCATGATAGGTCCTCCGCCTGCGCCCGAAGAGCTTCCCGAGCTCGGGACGCGAGACCTCGAACGGTCCCCGCCGTGACCCCGAGCACGGAACCGGCCTCCTCGCTCGAGTAGTCGAGTACATCCGTCAAGACCAGGGCGGCCCGTTGTCGAGGGCTCAGCTCCGCCAGGGCGGTGAGGAGATCCTGGTGCGCATCGATCTCGGAGTATGGCGTGGGATCCGGAGCAGACGCGATGGTCCGTCGCCCCACCAGGGCGGCACGACGTGTCCGCTTCCGGAAGACATTCATCGCGGTGCGATAGAGGTACCCGGTGGGATCATCCATCTTGGAGATGCGGTCCCACCGCTCCCAGAGGGCGAGGAACGCGTCCTGCATGATCTCCTCTGCCTCCGACGAGTTCCCCGTCACCGCGCAGAGGCGTCGGAAGAGGGTCCGGGCCTCGTCGTGGAAGAAGGCCTCGAAGCTCGTTGACTCGGCCACAGCTGGCGTTCCCCCCACCGATGATTCATTCACGAGTGGGAGCGGTTCGTCCATCCCGCAGATGAACCCCCGGCGAGCGATCAGCGTTGTCGGCTGGTCGTGCTCAGTTCAGGAGCTCGTGGCCACGGATCTCTGCCCAATGCGCCAGCACGCCCTGGTAGATCTCGGCCGACCGAGGGAACTCATGCCGCGCGAGCGCCTCCAGCGCGAGGCCCAGGTCGCGCACGCTGCGATCGTCGTCGAGCTCATCCCATGTGAGGAAGTCGCAGAGCCCCCCGTAGTCGAGCTCCACGAGCGACCGGACGTCGAACAGCGCGATCCACTCGTGGAGGTCCATCAGGAGGTCGCCGATGGGCCCCAGGTCCGACCTTCGCAGGAGCGGGATCGTCTGGCCCGCTCGACGGAGCGCCTTGCGGGCGGTGGTTCGGTACCGGAGCCGCAGCTGCCCGTGCTCGTCTTCCCCCAGCCACCGCTCCTCGTCCGCGAAGAGCGCGAACCAACGGATCGGCACGTGCCACGGGCTCTGGTGACAGAAGGCCACCGCGAGCGGGTCGCGCCGGCGGAGCCGCCGCAGCTCGCGGGCCACCCGCTTCGCGTCCTTCTTCGAAAGGAAGCGCTCCGAGAGCTCGATCGGACGGGTCTCGCGGAACGCGAGGCCCGCGGCCAGCACGCGCATCCGCATCCGCCAAGGGCTCACGTAGGTCCTGCCGTCCACGACCCGGACCTCCGCGTGATCACCGTCCGCGGGCGCGATCAGCCCCAGGCCCCCCTTCGCGTGGTCGCGGTAGCGGCGCGGGCTCCCGGGCAGCCACCGGTTCGACACGAGGTACCGCTCCCACCGCAGCTGCTCCTCCCCCTCGAACGCGTCGAGAGGCTGGAACACACGCAGGTAGGCGCTGGGGACCATCTCCGGGAGTCTAGCGACGGAGGGCATCTCCTATGCTCTCGGCGTCCTCGACCCAGGAGCTGAGGTGGGATCGCCGCGGTACCGTTGCGCGCCATGAAGGTCGTCTCCCTGCTCCCGTCGGCAACCGAGATCGTGTTCGCCCTGGGCCTCGGAGATTCCCTCGTCGGTGTCACGGACGAATGCGACTTCCCGCCGGAGGCCGTGACGAAACCGGTGGTGTCCCGGAGCGCGCTGCCCCAGGGACGCCCGCTGTCCGCCCACGAGATCGATCAGGCGGTACGCGGCAGGTTGGACGCCGAGGAGCCTCTCTACGTCCTGGACACCGACCTCCTCCGGCGGGAGCAGCCCGACGTGGTCCTCACCCAGGACCTGTGCCGGGTCTGCGCCGTCCCCTCCGGACAGGTCCAACAGGCGCTGGAGAAGCTCGGCCTCCCCGACGCCAAGGTGCTCTCCTTGGACCCGATCACCCTCGAAGACGTGATCGCGCAGATCGACGTGGTCGGGAAGCTCCTCGAACGGCCGGAGGAGGCTGCCAAGCTCACGGACTCCCTCCGGATGCGGGTGGCGAAGGTGAAGGAGGTCGCCACGCGCCTCCCGATGCTGAACGTGTTCTGCCTCGAGTGGTCGGATCCCCCGTTCGCCGCCGGTCATTGGTTGCCGGAGATGGTGGAGGCCGCTGCCGGCGTCAACCTGTTGTCCGAGAAGGGCGGCCCTTCGCAGGTGGTCACCCACCGTCAGATCCGGGACGCGAACCCCGAAGCGATCATCTTCATGCCCTGCGGCTACTACCTCGAAGAGGCGGAGGAGGAGGCCGCCGCGATCGTCGCGCACCCGGAGCTCCGGGAGACGTCGGCGGTCCGCAACGGCAACGTCTTCGCAGTGGACGCGACGTCGTACTTCTCACGACCCGGGCCTCGGATCGTCGACGGGCTCGAGATCCTGGCGTGGGCGCTGCACTCCGACGCCTACCCGGTACCGCCGGCGGGCTGCATCTCGCGGGTCGGCTGAGCCGGCCGCATGGCGTGACGCGCTATCCTCGCGCGATGGCCGCCAGGAACCTCGTCACCCCCCACGACCTCGGCAAACGGGTGTCCTTCCAGTTCGAGCTCCCGAACGGCTACGTCGGCGAGGCGGTGGGCGTGCTGGAGCGATGGGACGAGGACGCCGAGACCTACTTCGTGCGGAAGAAGGATGGGACGGAGGTACGGGTGCCGGCGCGGGGTATCCGCTACGGCAAGATCGTGGAGTGAGCCCGCGGGCTACGACGCCTTGGCGAGCCCGCCGAGGACGCCGATGAGCTCCTCCACGTCGAACGGCTTCGGGACGAACGCGTCGGCGCCGAGGGCGGTGGCCTTCGCCTTGTCGTCCGGGCCGGTGAGCGCGCTGACGATGACGATCCGTGGGCGCTGCTCCTCCGGGAGCTTGGTCAGCTCGCGCAGGACCGCCCACCCGTCCATCTCGGGCATCATCAGATCGAGCACCATCAACATCGGGTGGTGCTTCCGCAGCTCCTCCATCGCTTCGAGACCGTTGCTGGCCGTGTACGTCTTGTAGCCCTCGTGCTCGAGGCTGAACCGGAGGACCCACGCCACCTGCGGCTCGTCGTCGACGACGAGCACGCTGTCATGACCTCCCTCGATCTGGGGCTTCTGCGCGTCCATCTCACCTATCCCAACGGCCTCCGACGACCGGACCTGCATACGTCCATCGGGTCGTTTCGCACTGGGCCGCTTGGCCTCCACCATCCGACCGATGCTCTCAGCACGGGTGACGAGCGCCTAGTCATCACGAGGCAGCGGGTGGAAGCGTCATCCCATCGTCATATGAGCCGCACGCCGGAGGCGGCCGTCACCTCGCCGATCCTGAAGGCGCGATGCGTGCTGCGGGCCAGCACGTCGTCGGCCGCAGTCGATCCGACGACCAGCAGCATGCCGACCCCCATGTTGAACGTCGCGAAGAGATCGTCCTCGGAAGCGCCCGAGGTCTCGCGCACCAGGCCGAAGATCGGGTGCTCCGGCCAGCTCTGCCGACGGATCGTGGCTCCCAGGCCCTCCGGCAACGCTCGGGGCAGGTTCTCGAGGATCCCGCCTCCGGTGACGTGGGCCGCGGCATGGACGAGCCCGTCCCGCGCCAGGGCGACGACGTCGGGCGCGTAGATCGCGCACGGCTCGAGCAGCTCGTCCGCGAGGGAACGATCGAGCCCCGATGGCGTGCCCGCGAGATCGAAGGCCGGCAAGAGCGCCGAACGGACCAGCGAGTACCCGTTCGCGTGGAGGCCGGTGGAGGCGAGCCCGATCACGACGTCTCCCTCCGCGACGCGGTGCGGTCCCAGGAGCGACGCCTCTTCGACCACGCCGACGCAGAAGCCCGCGAGATCGAACGCGTCCTCGGCCATCATCCCGGGGTGCTCGGCCGTCTCGCCACCGAGGAGTGCACACCCCGCCCGCCGGCACCCTTCGACCACTCCTTCGACCAACGAAGCGACCCGCGTGGGGTCGACCCGGCCGATCGCGAGGTAGTCGAGGAAGAAGAGCGGCTCGGCGCCGGTGCACACCACGTCGTCGGCGCACATCGCCACGAGGTCGATCCCCACGGTGTCGAGCCGACCGGTCAACCGGGCGATCTCGAGCTTCGTTCCCACGCCGTCGGTCGCCGCCGCCAGCAGTCGCTGCTCGTCGATCCGGTACAGGCCGGCGAACCCTCCCACCTGGTCGGCGACCTCGGGGGTCCTCGTGGCGGTGGCGAGGTCGGCGATCAAGGCCACCGCCTTCGCCGCGGCCTCGGTGTCGATCCCCGCGCGACGGTACGCGCCGCTCACGCCGTGGGGAGCTGGAGCTGATCCTCCAGCAGGAACTTGCCGGCGTGCTCCGGAACGGGGATCGGGTACTCGCCGTCGAAGCACGCCCGGCAGAAGTCCTCGGCCGGCTCGCCGGTCGACTCGACGAGCCCCCCGAGCGAGATGTAGCCGAGGGAGTCGGCTCCCACGTACGTGCGGATCTCCTCGACGGTCAGGTCCGCGGCCACCAGCTCGTTCCGCGTGCTCATGTCGATCCCGTAGAAGCAGGGCCAGCGGATCGGCGGGGACGTGATCCGGATGTGGACCTCGGACGCGCCCGCCTCCCGGAGCATCGCGACGATC
>DASSDW010000267.1:0-6213 GCA_035696925.1 Actinomycetota bacterium | reverse complement strand
GTCCAGGTCCTGATCTGTCCGGACTGCCAACACGACCGCCCCGACTGGCAGGAGAGCCTGGATCGGTGCGAGGCTTGCGGCTCCACCCGCTTGTCCGTCACCCTGGGAGATGTGGTGTGCCGAGCGTGCGGGCATGCCGATAGTGGTGGTGCGGGCGCTTAGCTCAGCTGGAAGAGCGTCGCCCTTACAAGGCGAAGGTCGGGGGTTCGAGTCCCTCAGCGCCCACGAATCCGCAGGTCTCCGGCGGCGGCCCGATGATCTTTCTGGGCTCCGTGGCCGTATCCGAGGACCCCCGGCGGGCAAACGAGCAGGGCAACCCCGCTCATGTTCCCGGGCCTTCGGTGGGTTCCCTCTCGTGCGCATAGGCCACAGCTACGTTGTGATCCATCGCCCTGCCCGCTGTGAGGGCGCGCTCCACCGCCTTGTCGCCGATGGCTTGGCGCGCGACGGCTATAGGGTCGCCGATCATGCCCTGGGCCGCGGGCGGGGACAAGTGCCCGGTGATCTCCCGGGCCGAGTCCGCGGCAGCCCAGAGCCGGACGGCCCGCTCATGCCGCCCCAGCTCTCCCTCCACGCTCGAAAGGAAGAACAGCATGCCCGTGACTGCGGCACGATTCCCCGCGACCGCCTGCATATCCATGACACGAAGGTAGTTGCTTCTGGCCCGGGCAGGCTCACCGAGACGTCGCGAGGCGTGGGCTATCGAGACGAGACACTCGGCCAACCCCTGTAGGTTGCCGAGCTCGTCGAACGCGCGTAGCGCCTGCTCCATGATCGGGATCGCGGTCGCGGGATCGCCCTGGGCCAGCGCGATGAGGCGTCCCATCCCCAAGTTCGCGAAGGCGGCCCCGTTCCGGTCACCGAGCTCCTCGGCGATCGCCAGACTCTCGCGGAGCCGCTCTTCGACCGGGCCTCCGGCGCCGAAGGTCATCGCCGTGGCCAAGCTCTGGAGGCACTCCATCTCCCCTCGCCGATCCCCGATCTGTCGGAACAGGGGGAGCGCCTCCTCGTGGTATCGCTGTGCCGCGGAGCTGTCGCCGCCCCACCAGGCCATACCGCCGGCGGCGCTCAGGGCACGTGCGCGGATCTCCGGCGACCCCCCGAGTGCGAGAAGCTCATCGAGAGTCTGGCGACCTTCCCACAATGGACCCCGCTGGTGCCAGAACCGCCACAGCGCGGTGACGGTCCGAAGCCCGATGTCGGCCTCCCCTGTCTCGAGGGCCCAGCGGATCGCCGCTCGCAGGTTGGGACGTTCCTGCTCGCATCGATCGAGCCACACTGCCTGCTCCTTCATCAGCAGATGGGGCTCGGCCTCCTCCGCGAAGTTGAGGAGGAACTCGGCGAGACGCCGGCAGGTGTCGTCGGCATCGAACTCCTCGCGGAGCCGCTCGCCTCCGTACTCCGAGATGGTCTCCAGCATCCGGAACCG
The DNA here is from genome assembly GCA_035696925.1 of Actinomycetota bacterium. GTDB lineage: Bacteria > Actinomycetota > UBA4738 > UBA4738 > HRBIN12 > JAJNBA01. The sequence goes on along the minus strand of DASSDW010000267.1, from coordinate 4,784 downwards.
GGAATCACCCTCGGCCGCCTCGACCTGTCGAATGAGGCTCTGCTCGACGAGGGCTTCCACCGCGTCGAGCACCGCGACCCCCGCATCCTCGGATCCTGCGACCGCTTCGGCCGCCTCGATCGAGCACCCGCCGGGGAACACGGACAGCCGGGCGAACACCCGCCGCTCGTGCTCCCCGAGCAAGTCGTAGCTCCATTCGATGGCGGCTCGAAGGGTCTGCTGCCGCTCGGGCCGGCCTCGCCCAGAACCCGCCGGAAGCGAAAGGCGTTGATCGAGCCGGGACAGGATGGTCTTCGGGGTGAGGATGCGAACGCGGCTCGCGGCCAGCTCGATCGCGAGCGCCAGCCCGTCGAGCTTCGTCACGATCGCGGCGATCGTGGGAGCGGTCGCCACCGTGAGCTCGAAGTTGGGCTTGACCGCTCGGGCGCGGTCGACGAAGAGCAGCACCGCTTCGGATCGTGAGAGCTCATCCATCCCACCTTCGGCTTTGGGGAGATCGAACGGAGGGACCTCGAACTCCTGCTCCCCGTAGACGCGGAGCGCCATCCTGCTCGTGACGAGAACCCGAAGCTTGGCTGAAGACGCGAGGAGATCTTCGATCACCGCCGCCCCTGTGGACACCTGCTCGAAGTTGTCGAGAACCAGGAGCAGCTCGCGTTCGCGAAGGTGGCCCCTGGCGGCAGCCAGCGGGTCACCCCCCGGCGCGACGCGCAGCCCTAGTGCCTGTGCCAGCGTAGAAGGGACCAGGGCCGGATCACGGATCGCTGCGAGGTCGACGAAGAACGCTCCGTGGCGGAAGTTGCCCAGCTGCTCCCCGGCGACCTGGAGAGCCAGACGCGTCTTGCCCGACCCCCCGGCCCCCGTCAACGTCACGAGACGATGCTCCGCGAGCAGGCCAGCGACCCGTTCTATCTCTCCGTCCCTCCCGACGAAGGTCGTGAGCTGTATCGGAAGATTCGTCGGGCGGGCGTCGAGGGTGCTCAGCTCCGGAAACTCGTCGATGAGGCCGTCGATGTCCAGCTGGTAGATCCGCATCGGGAGCGCGAGATCCTTGAGTCGGCGCTCGCCCAGATCGCGGAGGCGCACCCCCTCCGACAGCGCTTGTTCGACGAGGCCGCGAGTCGCGTCTGAGAGGAGCACTTGGCCGCCGTGACCAGCGGCGGCGATCCGCGCCGCGCGGTTGACGTCGATGCCTAGGTAGTCGTCTCCGCCGAGGACCGCCTCGCCGGTGTGCATCCCCATCCGCACCCGTAGTGGTAGACCGTGCGGCCACGCGTGGGCGGCCAGCCCTCGCTGCGCGGCGACGGCGGCGCGAACCGCTCCGGACGGCGTCGTGAAGACCGCGAACACCGAATCGCCCTCGGTTCGGATCTCGACCCCCTCTCCCTCCGCGATCCCCTTGCGCATGATCTCGGCATGATCGTTCTGAACACGGCGGTACCCCTCGCCCAGCTCCTGGAGCAGGCGAGTGGAGCCCTCGATGTCCGTGAACAGGAACGTCAGGGTTCCGGTTGGAAGGTTCCCGCCGGGCGACATGTCCCGATTATGAAAGGGGCGAACGGTCCCGCAAAGTTCCCGCAACCCCCCGCGACCGTTCCGAAGCGATGGGCAACGTTGCCGATCGATGAGTACTTGCCGACGCTTCCACCCTCCTCGTGACGACGGAGCCGATCGATGATCGCCTCACGATCATGCATAACAACTGACTAACAACCTGACGGCACTGAGCGGTACGGAAAGGGACTAACGGAACACCATTTGCGCTGGTCAGTGCTCTGACCAGCACGTTCCTCTCGCCCTTACAAGGCGAAGGTCGGGGGGTCGAGTCCCTCAGCGCCCACCGCTTGACCTGGTGTTCATGCTCTAGTTACCGGATCGGCTACCGGCTTGCTGCCAGGTTTGCCTCGACCTCGAGGAATGTCCCGGGTTGTATGACGTGACTTCGCTCGCTTCCCAGTCGCTGCCCGGATCAGCCATCTGTAGTTGACCACCCTTCCTGCTTCGGCACATCGCCGTTCAAGTCGAACGTGAAGATCCATCCCTGCGGGTCCCGCATCGGACCCCCGACCGTGGACGGCCGACCGTCGTATGCGGTCACATCCGGCTCGCTCCTCACGCCTTCTCTCCGCGCCGCGATCACCTTGGCTCGGGCGCGACACTCGCGGAGCGTCGAGCGGCTAGGCAGGCGCGGGACCTCGATGATGAGCTTTCCCCTTCGGCGCTCGACGGAAGGCTCGGGGATGTTGGCCATACCCGCCTCCTTCCGCGCCTACCTAGTTACCGGTATACCAGGTCATCGGTCGGGACCGCGCGAACCAGTCGGCGACACTCGGTACGGAAACAGCCTCAGAGCAGCTCCACGCCCTTTGCGCCGATCATGCCTTCAAGTCCGTCGGACAGCGATCATCGCCACGCCGTCGGCCCAACCGACCAGCCCGCTCGCCTACGAGTCCTCGAGCATCGCGGGAAGCATCGCCGCCTCCCGGTGGGAGGTTAGCCATCTCGGCGACGATGCAGCGCCAGGCGATGGCATCTACAAGAGGAACGGCGGCCCGCCGCCACGAGCGAAACCGTCCAACACCCGGCCCCACACGGGGCTCATGGGGCCATTCCCTGCTTCTTCCTCCCCCGATGCCCGCGACGCCTGCCACGCCTGCACCAGGAACAGCAGCGCGAGGAAGGCGACCTTGAACGCAAGCAGCGGCTGGACCCAAGGGTCCTCGAACCCGCGGACCGCCGCCGCGTCGATCCGACGGATCAGCAGCGTCCCGACGACGACGGTGACGAACGCGAGGGGCAACGCCATGGGGAATCGACCGAGCGGGGCGCGCACCAGGATGCGAGGCACGGGGAAATCTTCGGCGAGGGCTCGCCGTCGACGCACCTCGCCAGCAGCTCCACGCAGCCAGGCGAGGCCGGACACGACCAAGCCAACGCTCGCGAGGATGACCGCGCCGTGCACCAGGGTTTCGAGGTTTTCGCCTCCGTAGAGCCTCTTCAAGGGGAGGTAAGCGAGGAAGGAACAGAACGAGGAACCGACCAGCGCAGCTCCCGGCGCGCGCGCCCCGCCGACGAGTAGGACTCCTCCCACGAGCAGAGAGCCGACGACCCATTGAGCCAGGAGCTCCTGAGGAAGGATCGGGTGGATCGCGCCCTCCCAAAACATCGCTCCCCAAGCCATGCCAGCAAGACAAAGCCCCCAGACGATCGCGATGACCCCGCCCACCATCCTCGGGATGGAAGCACGAGCAATCGTCCCTGGGCAACGGTCGCCACAGAACCGTCACGGACGTCTGAGAATGATGATTCATCAGTGAGAAGCAGCTACCGATAGCCTCCAGTGAATGCCGTTTCCGGCATCATCACGCCGATGGCCGCACTCGCCGACTGAGTGCTTGTACTCCTTGCGAGGCCGACGGCCTCGGCGCTGAGCAGATGGGTTGTACGACGCCCTGAGATCCGATCAACGCGAAAAGGCAGGGTTCCGCTGGGGGCGCAGTTCGTTCGGTCAGGCCGAATGGTCGAGGCGCTCTCCGATCGGCAAAATGGGGTGGCGCCTTCAGCTGAATCGACAGGAGTGGCAGCGACACACCGTGGCCAACTAGGAGGATTCATGAACTACGGGATGGTCGTCGCAACCCTGTTCCTGTTGACGATGTTGGTCATCGCTCTCTTCTTTGGCCCGTCATAGATCACGGGCCCAACGCGGGGGCGGCCCGGACTGGCGAAGGAGGTACAGCAACTCGCGCCCGCTACCGATAGGTCGGCGGCTGCTCAAGCCTAGCCCGCCGGTGTGCGTTCATCACCGCCGCCGAGCGTCCCGCGTGACAATCGGTTGAACAAGGATGGGATGCTCCGCCCTTGGGTATACATGGGCGGTCGGCAAAGAAGGGCATCCTGGTTGGACGATCTGGTTGATGCACTGACATTCGGCAACGTGCCGCAGGTCAAGACCGCGCTCACGACGATCCTGTTCGCGCTCGCGATCTACCAGGTGGCGATGATGTCCGTGAGCTACGCGAAGCTACGGGTCCCATTCCTCAAGCCCAAGGCTGCGTCCTTCGCGCATCGATCCGTCGGCGACGCGATCCTCCCGATCACGGTGCTCGTCGGGTGGTTGTGCCTCGCGTACTTCGGCGTGGAGGACGGGATCGAGCACGCGGCCTATGGTGAGAGCACGCGAGCGTTCCTTCATGTGGTGTTCGGTTCGCTGCTGCTCGTAGTCCTGGTCCTCAAGGTCGTCGTGATCCGATGGTGGACCGCTCTGGATCGGTTCCTCCCGTATCTCGGGCTCACGGTCTTCGGGCTGTTCGCTCTCACGTGGGTCACGTCAGCCGGCGACTACCTGTTCGGAGGCCGGTGATGGCCAAGGCGACCCCGAGCTACGCGAAGCAGGTGCTCTGGTCACTCCTCGCAGCTGCGGTGATCACGGTTGCGACGATCGCGCTCGTCACCGCGAAGATCGGGCCCGGGCTCGATTCGCGGGAGCTCCGCGATCGCCAGGAGCTGATCGAGGAGCGTCGCGAGGCCCGCGAGGAGCGACTGGAGGAGCAGGCGAAGCCGTAGCCGCGAGGCGATCCACACCTGTGATCCGGCGAGGCCAAAGCAACGCCTTCGTGCGACAGTACATATAGATGGAAGTGCCGATGCGTCGCTGCCGGTCTGGTGACGCCGAGTCTCGGACGTCGCGATGAAGATGAAGGGCCAGCTGGACGCGAAGACCCCGGCCGAGTACATCGCCGCGGTGGACGACAAGCGCCGACCCGACATCGCGGGTCTCGATG
>DASSDW010000266.1:0-14840 GCA_035696925.1 Actinomycetota bacterium | reverse complement strand
ATCCCCTTGTCCTTCAGGGCCTCGTACTGGTCCTCGTTCTTCACGCTCGGCCTCTTCTTCGGCATGACGCCCTCCTCGATCGGTGTCCTCGGTCGTGCCTTTCCCCGTCCCGCCGCCTCTCCTCACGCGCCCCGCGCCTGCATCTCGCGCTCCACGCCGACCTGATCGTCGATGCACTACCGTGTGGCCGGGCGCGCGGCCAGCCTCTCGGAGCCGATCGCCTTCCCGCACGCCTCGCACGTCCCATAGGTCCCGTTCGAGAGACGGGCCTCCGCATGGTCGATGTCGATCAGCTGTGCGTCGATCTCGCTGATGATCGAGAGATCACGGGAACGTTCGAACATCTCCGACCCGGCGTCGGCCACGTGGCCGCCGGCGGAAGGATCGCCGGTGGGATCGCGCTCCACGTCCTCCGCGACCTCCGTCAGGCTCGATCGGATGTCCTGGAGGCGGGCGCGTTCCTGCTCGAGCGATCTCTCGATGCGGTTCTGAACGGACATGGGTTTCTCCCGTCGTTGGACTCGTGGTGCCACCATTCCCATCTGGCGGCCCGTGCATGCGTCGGGACGGTCATCGCTGCGGATCGTCCTCATCTCAGGCGCACCGGTCTGATGCGAGATGCACCAAGAAGCGTCGTGACCCGGCCGTGTGACGGCCGGGTCACGATCGATATGCGGGGAGGCGCTCGGCCCCGCTAGTCCGTGTGCGAGTGCGTTGCGCTTCCGTCCGGATCGGTATCCGTGTCCGTGGACGCGGTGGACGCGGCAACCGTACGCGTGGACGGGAAGAATCCGCCGATCAGCGCGAGGATGCCGCCGGCCAGCACGAACCACAGGCCCATCCCGACGTCCTGAAGGGTGTCGAGTGATCCCTCGCGGCCCATCTGGATCACGATCAGGGTGAAGGCCACGAGTGCCACCGCGCCGGCGAACCTCGTGAGCCAGCCACCTCGGAACGCGAGACCCAGGATGATGACGGCGCCGCAGATCGCGGTGACCAGTCCCGCCGAGGAGAAGAAGCCGGCCGTCCCCGCGTCGGTGGACCAGAAGGCCTGTACGGCGACCTCCGATCCGTCGGTGCCCTCGACCCACTCGAAGAAGCTTCCGACCAATAGGAGCACCGCCGCGGCGACAGTGAGGAGCACGCGGAGCGCGAGCCACGGAGAAGGCGCCTCGCTGACCGCTCGTGTCTCCGTCGAGGTCGCATCCGTGTCGTGATGCTGGATCGCAGACATATCTGGCCCTCCTTCTGGCCGCACTCTGGCGGCGCTGGCCACACTGGGACGGGCCGCATCCGGCCGCCCTCGTCTGGCTCCGGGTATACCCAGGCGGAACCGGCTTCAACCCCCTCCGTGGCTCGGGTCCCAGGAGCGCGAGCAGCAGGTGAACGGCGCTCGGAACCCCTAGTTCGTGAGGGGGATGCGGATCCGGACGGTGGTGTCGGACACGTGGGCGTCCGGGAACAGCGCCCGGATCAGCGCGAAGCGGCCCGCCCAGCCCTCGAGGTCGGCGCTCTCGTGCTCGACGGCGACGTCCTCCGCCCGTAGCTCCATCTCGCCCTCGTCCGTCGAGAGCTCGAACCTGACGAGGTCTCTGTTCCCGGCCTCGACCGCCCCGGAGAAGAGCTCAGAGGCGGCGAGCCGGAGGTCTTCCCTCACGGGCTCGGAGAGTCCCCACTGCTCCGTTACCGACCCCACGAAGATCCGTACCACGAGCGCCAATGCCGGATCGCCAGCCACGCTCAACCGGGAGGTGGACATCCGCCCCGTCAGTCCTGGGAGATGTCGTCGATGCTCTGATAGAGGGTCAGCACGCGGTCGAGTCCGGTGAGATCCATCAGACGACGGAGACCCGACCCCTCCGGCGCGACGAGCGCGAGGTCGCCGCCGCGTTCCCGGATGTGCTTGAGGCAGGCGACGATCGCTCCCAAGCCGGACGAGTCGATGAAGCCGAGACCGCGGAAGTCCACGATGACCTTGGGATCCTCGGCGTCGCCCGCATCCAGGACGGATTCACGGAAGCTGGGGGCCGTGTAGAGATCCAGCTCACCCTTCACCTCGACGACGGCCCAGCGTCCATGCGTGCGCCTGTCGAGGGTCAGGTCCACGGTGCCAACCTCCTGATGTCGGGGAGCCGAAACGGCGCCGGTAGTATAGGTCGACACCGTGACGAATCTCCCGACGGCAGTCTCCGTGGACGTCCCTGCGACCGCGGTGTTCATCCAAGTGCTCCGCAACGTCGTTGCGGGAGTGGCGGCGCGACTCGACCTGCCGATCGACCAGATCGAGGACATCCGGCTCGCAGTCACGGAGGCGGCGTCGCTCCTGCTCGAGGAGGGCGACGCGAAGTCGCTCCGGATGTCGATCGGTCGCGACGGGGACACGATGGAAGTCACCCTCACGTCCGACGGGCGGTCGGACCCGTGGCCCACCGATCGCGTCACGGCGTCGTGGCCCTGGCTCGTGGTGAAAGGACTGACCGATGAGGTCCGGGCCGACCGGGCCGAGGGGGCCGGTCCGTCGATCGGCTTCACCAAGCGTCGTGAGCGTGTGGATCGGTGAGCGAGCGCACCGGCCAGACACGATCCGACGAGGAGATCACGGATCTCTTCCGTCGATTGCCCGACCCGTCGGCCCGGGAGGCGCTCGCCACGGAGTTCCTGCCGCTCGCCGAGTACTTCGCCCGGCGCTTCTCGGGCAGGGGTGAGCCCGTCGACGATCTCACTCAGACCGCCTCTCTCGGCCTGTTGAACGCGATCGACCGATTCGATCCCGAGCGGGGAGTGCCGTTCTCCACCTACGCGGCGGCGACGATCGTGGGTGAGCTGAAGCGGCACTTCCGCGATCGCGGATGGGCGCTGCGCGTCCCCCGGAACGTCCAGGAGACCGCGATCCTCGTCAATCGGACCGTGTCGACCATGTGGCAGGACCTCGGCCGGGCTCCGACCGTCGCGGAGATCGCTCGGGCGGCGGACATCGGGGAGGACGACGTCTTGCAGGCCCTCGATGCACTGCAGGCGTACACGACGGACTCGCTCGATGCTCCGGTCGGCGACGCGTCCAGCACCGCCGCCGAGTCGATCGGGAACGTGGACCCGAGCTTCCAGGTCTCTGATGACTGGCTGAGCCTCGCGCCCGCGCTCCGCGACCTCCCCGAGCGGGAGCGGACGATCCTCTACCTGCGGTTCTTCGAGGGGAGGACCCAGACGGAGATCGCCGGGGAGCTCGGGATCTCGCAGATGCACGTCTCCCGGCTCGTCTCCCAATCGCTGGAGAAGCTCCGGAAGCTCGCCGAAGAGGTGTGAAACGGGAGCCGGACGGAGGGGGTCCGCGACCGGCTCCCGCCCCACGTTCGAGCGGAACGGTTACGAAGCCTCCCGCGCCTCCTTGACCCGTTCGGGCGTGCCGATGTCGGGTCCGGCGTTCGTCTCCTCGGTGGCCATCGACGTCGAGATCGACGCGAGCGTCTCGCCCACGCTCCGCATCGAGGCCGATCCGATCGCCACGTCACCCAGGGACAACATGCCGACGAGCCGGTCGTCCTTGACGACCGGGAGCCGTCGGATCCGCCGCTCGGCCATCAGCGCCCTGGCGTCGCAGAGCTGCGTGTCCGGCGAGGTGGTCTCGATCCCCTTCGTCGTCGCGATGTCTCCCAAACGCACGGCCTTCGGGTCCTTCCGTTCCGCGAGCACACGGAGTACCAGATCGCGATCCGTCACGATCCCGACGAGTCGGTCGCCGTCCGTGATGGGTACGACGCCGATGTCGTTCGCGGCCATGAGCCCGGCGGCGTCGCCCGCATTCATGTCGGGTGACGCGGTCACCGGAGACATCGCCATCGCGTGTCTGACGAGCATCATGGGACACGTCCTCTCTCGCTCGGTCGTCCCGTCTTCCTCCGTGCCCTCCCAGCGTTCCCGCCGACGCCCTCGGCCAAACTCGGCACCATGCGGTAGGTCGGGTACCGTGGTCCGGTGACCAAGGAGCGGCAGAACCAGCGAGCGGGCGCCGAAGCGGATCGTGGATCGACGGCCACCACGGACCCCGACGAATCACCCAAGGAGCGCGTCGACCGCGAGCTGATCGAGCTGCTGAACGGCCTCCGCGTCATCCTGCCGGGCGTGCAGGTCCTGCTCGCCTTCCTCCTCACCGTTCCCTTCTCGAGCGGGTTCGACGATGCGACCTCGACCGACAAGATCGTGTACTTCGCCACCGTCCTGTTGACGGTGGGCGCGACCGGGGCGCTCACGATGCCCGCTGCCTACCACCGGATCCGCTTCCGGCAGGGGGACAAGGAGGAGATGCTGCGTCTATCGAACACGTTCGCGATCGTGGGCCTCGCGCTGCTCACGCTCGCGATGGCGACCGTCGTCTTCCTCATCACGAACGTGCTGTACGGCGTCGTCGCCGCGATCCTGGTGAGCCTCGTCGTCCTCCTCGTGTTGGGCGTCTCCTGGTTCGCCGTGCCGGTGTTCCGGCGGGTCGAGGACGCGGGCTGACACCGACAGGGGTCGCGCCGCGGGGATCCCAGCGAGAGGGACCGGTCAGCCCGGCCGATCCGCGCCGTCCGTTCCGGTGCCGCCCGGTTCATGCTCCTCGTCCACCGCGGGTTCCGACAACGGGTGCGATGTCTCGGAGGGTTCCTGCCCCGGATCGGGAGATTCCAAGCCGGCGAACGAACCGACGATCGTGCCGTAGAGCAGTCCGGCGATGAGACCGGCGATGGCGCAGGCGGCGACGGCGCCGGCCCGCCCGTCGAACGCGAACATCCCCACGCCGATCCCGATCGCGATCCCCACGAGGGAGCCGACGACGAGACCCGTCGAGAGCCTGTGCTTCAAGCGAGGCTCGAAGCGCTCCTTGTCAGCCTGAGATCCGCTCATGAGATGGGGGAGGCGCCGGGCCCGCCCGCACGGAGGAGCGGGCGGGCCCGGACGAGGCGAGAAGAATGAACCTCCGGGAAGGTGTCGGCATGCGGTGCCATGACGTGCCCATAGGTTCCCGCTGCGATGACCGTGCAAACGCGAGGGAGAGGCGCGGGCTCGCGCACCTCCCCTCGTTCGACCGAACGCGTCGGTCAGGCCTTGCTGGGCAGGTCGGGACCTGTGCTCACCTGGGTCGCGGTCGTCCCGTTGCCGTTCTCGGGAGCGAGCGAACGCGCCCACCCCTTGAGCTGCTCGTAGCGACCGCGGCCCGCCTTGGCGCCGAGCACGTACGCTCCGCCCGCGAGCACCAACCACTTCATGCGGCCGGGCCGGCGGGTCTTCTTCGAGAGCGCCGCGAGCGTCTCCTTCGAGCGATCCTGCGCTTCATCGAGGTCCTGTCGGAGCTCGCCCACCGCCTCTCGCAGCTTGTCGTTCTCCTTGGAGAGCTTCTCGACCCGCCGGTCGAGGAAACGCTCCTTGACCATGGACTTCGCTTCCTGCATCGTCGCTGGTTGTCTCATATCCAGATCCCTCCTCGGGGTCGCCGATAGGGAACCTGTACCCACTCCTGGCCAGGGCTACCCTCGCGTTAGAGGCGCTTCGCCACGACCAACGCTGCGTCGTCGCGGAGCTCGCCCCGAGGATCGAGCAGGGTGCGTTCCACCGTCTTGATGATCCCGGCCGCGTCCTCGCCGGCAGCGGCGACGAGCGCCGACCGGAGCATGGCCTCTCCCTCATCGGGACGCTCGACGGAGAGCTCCGTGAGCCCGTCGGTGAAGAGCGCGATCGCGTCACCTCGGCCCAACTCCGCGTGCATCTCGTGGAGCGAGATGTCCTCGAACAGTCCGAGGAGCGAACCGGGTCTCCCCACGGTGTCGAGCGACCCGTCTGCACGAACCACGAGGGGCGGGGGATGACCACCCAGACACGCGGTCACGGCGGTCCCCTCGTCGGAGAACGTGAGGCGGACGACGCACACGGTGCAGAAGCGATCCCCCATCAGCTCGCTCTCGAGCAGGAAGCCGTTGAGGAGCCCCAGCACCTCGGGAAGGGGCCGGGTGTCGTCCTCGCGCGCGAGGCTCCTGAGGGCGACCCGGGTCATCCCCATGATGGCGGCGGCCTCCGGTCCCTTGCCGCACACGTCGCCGATCGCGAGGTACCAGACCTTCCCGTCGCCGAACACGTCGTAGAAGTCGCCGCCCACCTCGTCGCCGAACCGCGAGGGCCGGTACATCGTGGCGATCTCGAATCCCGGCACGTGTGGCAGCGACATCGGGAGGAGCGCTCGCTCGAGGGCCGTCGCCATGCGGTCTCGCTGGTCGAACAGCCGGGTTCGATCGATGGTGGCCGCGAGCGAATCCGCGATGCTCTGGAGGAAGTCGGCGTCGTCGTCGTGGAACGCGCCCGGCGTGGAGGACGAGGCGTGCAGGACACCGACCACACGGCCGCCCACCCGCACGGGGACCCCGACGTAGGAACGTCGCCCGCGCAGCGCCGGACTGATCACGTCTTGAGGCGTCATCTCGCCGATGACGAGCGGCCTGCCGGTCGCGGCGATGCGGCCGGACGCGCCGGCACCCAGCGGGATCGCGACGACTTCGCTCGCTTCCTCCGCAACCCCGACCCGCCCCCTGAGCCGGAGGTCGCGGCCGTCGTCCGACAACAAGAGGAAGGACGTGCCGTCGGCGAGCACCGCGTCCCGGACCACGGGAAGGACCCGCTCGACGAGCTCGTCGAGGCCGCTGGCCGCGTTCGCGGCGTCGCTCACGGCCTGCAGCTTCCTCAGGCGATCCTCTGCATGCTCCGCGGTCGCCCGGGCGCGACGCTCGTCATCGCTCGACCGGATGCGGTCGAGCGCGATCGCTGCCTGGTGGGCGATCGAGAGGAGGAGACCCCGTTCCTCCGGCGGGACCATGTGGTCCCGATGGAAGCCGAGGCTGAGCGCTCCTAGGATCTCCGTCCCCATCGCCACCGGCACCCCAGCGAAGCCGCCGTACCGTGCGGCTCCGCGTTCGATCCTGCGAACGATAGGGAATCGAGCCAGGAGCTCGTCGCGGGTCTCGATGAAGATCGGTCGGCCCGTCCGCACGATCTCCGGTCCGGGCGCGGGTGTGTCGGTCGGGTGCTGCTTCCAGCCGGTGTCGGCGGGCCCGTCCAGGGCGGAGCCGACGAGAACCCGGAGGACCCCCGGATCGTCAGCGGCGCGGATCGTCAGTCCGCCGACATCGGCCCCGAGCGCCTCGATCGCCGCGCTGACCGTCGCGTTCGCGACGTCCTCCGGGGTCGTCGCGCGGGCCAGCACCTCCGTGACCGCCTGGAGCCGGTGGAGCCGGTTACCGGCGAGCCGTTCGCGCGCCGTCGCCGAGGCGCGGTCATCGTTCGCTTGCCGGAGCCTCCCGGCTATCACGCCCGAGCCGACCGACGCGATGAGCCAGAGGAAGACGGAGAACTGGGACCCTTGCTCGAAATCCGTGACGAGCGGCACGAACACGAGGCCGCCGACGAGACTGACGAGCGCCCCCGCGATCGGGCCGCAGACGATCGCGGTCGCCACCGACAGGAGCGCGCCGAAGCCTCCCGGGACCCCTTCGAAGCTCCCCGGACTCTTCTCTGCGAACACGAGAAGGACCGCCACCTGCGCGAGGACGAACCCCGGGATCCATCGTGGGTTCCAGATCCACGGAGCGAGCGGCCCGGGCGAGCGCGGCTTCCGGACCGACCGCCGCTCCGCACTCCGTTCGGTCGGGTCGGTCGACATCACGCACCCACGTCGATCTCGAACCACACTTCGCTGCGATCCCTCGTGATGATCCCCCATCGGTCCGCGAGCCGGTCCACCAGGTAGAGGCCCCAGCCCGAGCTCTCCGAAGCCGTGGGCAGCTTGGGCTCCGCGACGAACCCCGTACCGGGATCCGAGACCACCACACGGACGCGTGCCGGATCCACCTTGAGCCGGAGCTCGATCTTCGGGAGGCCCTCGCGGGGCGCGTGGCGGACGGCGTTGGTGACGAGCTCACTCACCAGGAGCGTGGCGTCCTCCAGGACCTTCGTCGAGACGGCCGGCCCGAGCTCGGAGTTCACCACGGCGCGTGCTTCCGAGGCGGCTTCCGGGGCCAGCTCGAACGTCGCCCGATGTTCCATGGCCGACATGGTAGGGGTTCCGGCAACCCCGAAGGGAAGTGTGTAGCGGGTCCGGTCGTTCTGGGGGAGGCTCTCGCCTGACGAGCCGAGAGCTACCTGCGGTGGTTCCGGAGCGGCGTGACGCGCTCCATCGGTCGATGCGACCAGCATCGCTCGCCGTCGTTGTACACGGAGAGAACGGTCCGGCAGCCGGCAACCTCGCACACCCGGCCCTCGTCGAAGCGAGGCACCGGAGGCCCGTCTTGCGGTGTTTCCGTCCGCACGGACGTCGGATCGAGCTCGACGGACAGTTGCATCGGCTACCTCCTCACCGGGTGTCGTCGTTCTGGCGGGCGAGATACCCGAGAACCATCCCGGCCAAACGCATCTCGCTCAACGTGTGCGCTCATCACCGGCCGGGTACGGTCGAAGGGTCGATGGAAGAAGAGGGAGGTCGACGTGCCACAGCAAGCATGGAGCGAGAAGCGCGAGCGTCAGTACGAACACATCAAGGAAGGGTTGCGGAAGCAAGGGCGGTCGGAAGACAAGGCGGAGGAGATCGCCGCGCGGACCGTCAACAAGGAACGCGCGAGATCCGGCGAAGCGCGGACCGCGAGTCGGACGTCGGTGGACGACTTGTCCTCGGGTCGGCGTGGTGGGTTGCGTTCCCACTCCGGACCCGGCGGCAGGACCTACCGGCAGCTCTACGAGGAAGCGAAGGATCGTGGGATCGACGGTCGCTCGAAGATGTCGAAGGCGCAGCTCGAGCGACTCCTCGACCGTCGCCGCTGACCGAACGTCGCCAGACAGGAGCCAGACGACGCCGGGAACGGAGTGAGGACACGAGAAAGGGAGGTGGCCCCATGATCGATCCGATACGAGACGTCCGCCGGGAGCCGGAGCCCGAGCCGCAGCCTCCGCAGCCGCCGGAACCGGGACCACCGGTCCCGCCCCAGCCGGTTCCCCAGCCCCAGCCCGACCCACAGCCACAGCCGATCCCTCCGCCCCAACCCGATCCCTCACCGCCCCCGCCCACGGGTTGAGGAAGAGGGCAACGACCCTGGGCCGACCGCATACCGCGTTTGCGGTAGGAGCGGTCTTGGGTAGGTACGTGACGTGCTCCTTGACATGAGCTTCCGGCTGCCGCCCGATGCACGATCGCCCGCCGAGGCTCGCCGAACCCTCGAACCACTCCGCGTGTCGCTGGACGACCCGGTCGTGGACAACGCCGCACTTCTCGTGAGCGAGGTCGTGTCCAACAGCGTCCGGCACGCGGGTCTCGGTGCCGCCGACGCCATCGAGGTCCGTGTCCGGGGATCGAGGGCGATGCTCCACGTCGACGTGATCGACCCCGGGCCCGGGTTCGAGCCGCAGGTCCGGCCGCGTCAGGAGGACGGCGGATGGGGGCTGTGGCTCCTCGATCATCTCGCCACGCGTTGGGGAGTCGAGCACGGAGACACGACCCGCGTGTGGTTCGACCTCGCCCCGCCGGTTTCCGCGGCCTCCGCCTCGGGTACCTGACGTCCGAGGAAGCATCAGGGCAACGTACCGGGAGGTGGACAGCTTGGGCGAGAACATCGACAAGGCCAAGGGTCACGCGAAGGAAGCCGTCGGCGATCTGACCGACAACGAGCGGCTGGAGCGTGAAGGGAAGCTCGATCAGGCGAGCGGCGACGTGAAGGGCGCGGCCGAGGACGCCAAGGACAAGGTGGGCGAAGGCGTGGACGCGGTCCGCGACCGGCTCAACGACGACTAGGAGAACAACGGATCCGGACGGGCGGCGCGCCGCTGAAGCGGCGCGCCGCTTCGCGTTCGGAGGCTGGGTCTTCCCCATCCGAGTGTTCGGCTAGTCCCGAGCTACACGCGTCTCACCCGGTCCCTTTTGCCGTTGTGAGGGCACCTCGGCGAGCCCGCTGCCGCGCAGGCGGGTTCAATGCCCAGCCGGCCGTGTCCTTCGCGCGTGCGGAGCCGACGGCCCTCAACTCCTACCGCGCATCGTTCGCCGGTTTGCCATCTCCGCCGAAGGGGTGTCAACTTGTGCCTTCGAACGGGAGGGGACCATGTCCAACGGCAACTCTGACCGCGCTGTGTTCGTGTTCGACCCCGACGCTGGCTACGGGATGGTGCGGGAGATCAAGGAGGCAGGAGTGATGCCGACCCCGGGCCTTCGGTACGTCGCGGCGGTCACGGGTCCCTTCAAGATCATCAAGGTCATCGCATTCATGGGCGTCGAGCAGCTCTTCGACCGACTCAACGCTCCTGGAGACGACTCCGCTACGTCGGTCACGTTCGCGAAGGTTCGCAGGAGTCAGTACCGGGAACACACCGTCTTCGTCCGGATCGAAGCTCGCGTCGCTGATCCGAGCGAGCTCCTCCCAGAGATCGCCAACGCGATCGATGTACCTCTGGACGACCTCGAGGCCGACGTGATCATCGGTGATTTCGACATCCTCGCTTGCCTCTCTGCCGACGACGAAGACACGCTCGCCTCCCTGGTGTTCGCGATACGAGCGATCCCCGGCGTCCGCCGGACCGTGACGCTTCGCGTTCTCGACTACGTGTCGACGAGCCACCATGCGCCGGACGATCATCGTGTCAGCCCCGCCTAGGGGGGGTCAGCCCGGTCGAGCGAGGAGCTCACCAGCGATCTTCAGCTCGCGCGCGGACCCGAGTCGCTCGAACACCTGAACGGCGTCGCGTGCGAGGAGCTGTGCGGCGCTCCGGTTCGCACCCAGGAGGGTATGTGCCAGGTCAAGGCGAGTGACGGCTGCCTCCCACGTTGCATCGAGCCCCGCGAACCCGTCGGTCGCCCGGCGCAAGAGCTCCGCGGCTCGATCCGGTTCGCCTGCTGCAGCCGCAGCCCTACCTTCGAGGCGCGTGGCGAAGAGCGCGAGCGGAGGCTCGCCGGCCCGATCCGCGTGGCGCGTCGTCCGATCGACGATCTCGGTGGCTTCGACCCAGGCGCCCTCCTCGGAGACGACCTCGCACCAGGCCTCGAGGATCTCGTCCTGTCCGCGCCGATCCTCGGTCACCTCCGGACGCTGGAGGAGAGCTCGCGCGTCCGCGAACCTGCCGCGCCGCGCGAGCACGCGCGCCTGCCAGAGGGTGAGGACGGTATCCAGACGATCCTCGACCTGCTCGAGCCAGCGGACCAGCCGGAGGTACCGGCTTGCGGTCGCCTGGTCGCCCCTCGCATCGTGCACGAAAGCGGCGATCGCGAGATGCATGGGGGCGAAGCCCGGCGGCGATTCGCTCCGGTCACCCAGGATCTCCTCAGCGAGCGAGACGTCCGCGAGCACGCCGTCCCAGTCTCCGAGCCGGAACCGCGCAGCCGCACGGAAGTCCAGGCAGTACAGGCCTTGCATGGGCGACCCCGGCATCGCCGCCGAATATCCGCGACCGGCCAGATCCTCCGACTCCCGGTATCGCCCGGAACTGAGGGCCCACCACGCTGCCATCGCGTGGATGTCACCGACCTCGTACGGATCCGTGAGCTTCGGAGCGAGCTCGAGGCGTCGCCGGACCGGACCTTCCATCGGCATGTACCGTCCGAGCGATTGGTGCGCGGACGTGATCCCATCCAGCGCGGCCGATTCAAGGTCGACGCGCCCGAGCCGTTGCGCCATCGCCGCCGCTTCCTCACCGGTGGCGATCGCTCGCTCCAGCTCGGCGTCGTCCGGCTGCGGCTCGCGGAAGGAATCGGGCGCGAACGAGCTCGCGACGAGCAGCCGAGCCCGCTCTTCGCTGTCTTCCAGTCCTGCGGCCGTGAGCCCGATCTCCAGATACCGCCTGCCCTCGTCGCGTGATACGCGTTCACGCATGATCCCCGGAGCTCTCGTCACCATCTCGAGCGCGACCGCGCACAATCGCGCGATGCGTCGCGGATCCTCGCCGCTCGATCCGGATTCATCGCCCCTGAGGAGGTCGATCGCCTCCTTGAAGGACCGCCACGCTCGGTCTCCCTGGTAGTCGTGGAAGTATGCGATGCCCAAGATCTCGAGCGCCCGCGATCGCTCGCTCGGCCCGGTGGCGACCGACAGCGCCGATTCGGCGTACCGCTCCGCCTGCTCCAGCGCGAGCTTGCCCCCCGCCTCGTTCGCGGCGAGAAGGGCGTACCGGAACACCCGCTCTCGCAAGCTCTCCACCTCATCGGGATCCGCTCGAGCCTCGCTCGAGAGCGCCTGATAGGCGTGCTCGTAGTGATGCGCGAGCAACTCGGCGAACTCACGATCCCGATCCTTCGTCCGTTGCTCGATCCACGCCGCCACGCGAGCGTGTGCCCTGGCTCGATTCCTCCGAGGCAAGCTCTCGTAGGCGACGTCCTTGATCAGGATGTGGCGGAAGGAGAACTGGCGCTCGCCCACGATCGAGGAGCCGGCGCGCGCGTGGACGAGGCCTCGGTCCTCGAGCCGCCACAGGACCTCGTCGAGCTCGACAGTGCCCGGATCCGGCTCGAGCAACGACCGAACGGCTCCGATCCAGAAGGTCCGGCCGACGACCGCCGCCGACTGCACGACCCGCTTCTCGAGGGGCATGAGCAGATCGATGCGCGCGGCGAGCACGCCCTGCACGGTGTCGGGGATCTCGAGGTCCTCGACTCCCGCCGGTTCCTCCAACAACCGCTGCACGATCTCCTCGAGGAAGAAGGGGTTCCCGCCTGCGCGCTCCAGGATCAGTGCGCGAAGGTCGCTCGAGAGGGCGCCGCTCTCCACGAGCAGGTCGAGGAGCTGCGCTGATTCGTCTGTGGACAGCGGCTCGAGCAACAGGCTCGAGTGATTCCACCGTCCACCGCCCCATTCGGGGCGGCGGGCGGTGAGCTCGGGTCGCGCGGGACACAGGAACAGGAGCGGGCCTTCACTCCGATCCGCGGCGTCCTCCAACAGATCGAGGAGCGCCGGGTCGGCCCAGTGGATGTCCTCGACGAGGACAATGACCGGTCCGGTTCCGGCCAGCGCGGAGAAGAATGAGCGCCATGCGGCGTGGAGGTCATCGCGAACCCCTCGAGGATCCGAGGTCGCGAACGAGACGTCCGGGTCCTCCAGACCGATCGTGTACGCGAGGGCGGCGTTCGCACGTGCCGGGTCTGCGGAAACGTCGCGCGTGATCAGTTGGCTGCCGACCTTGCGGACCTTCTCGACCGCGAGCTCCGGCGGATCGGTGTCGAGGATGCCGGCCTGGGCCTTCAGGATCTCCCCGAGCGGCCAGTACGTGACGCTTTCGCCGTACGATAGGCACCGGCCATTGATCATGAGGGGCCGCTGCGGGAGGCTCGTCGTCCAGTCCGCGAACTCCTCGACCAGGCGCGTCTTGCCGACGCCGGCGTCCCCGTACACGGTCACCAGCTGCGGCCGCCGATCCGCCACGCACCGCTCGAATACGCTCCTGACCATCGTGAGTTCGGCGGTCCGTCCAACCATCGGCGTGCGGTAGAGGCGAGCGTCGGTCCGCTGCGCCGTCCTCGGCTCCGTCACCTCCTCGTCGAGCAGCTCGTGCGCCCGAACAGCCTCTTGCTTGCCCTTCAGCGTGAGCGGCCCCAGCGCCCTGAAGGTCATGCCGTGCGCGGCCCGGGCTGTGCGCTCGCCAACGAGGATCTGCCCGTGCTCGGCGCCCTGCTCCAGCCGTGCCGCAACATTGACCGCGTCGCCGGTCACGAAACCTTCCCCCGGTCCCGGGCTCGCCCGCGCGACGACCTCTCCCGTGTTCACCCCGATGCGCATCGCCAGCCGGATCGCATGCGCGTCCTCGAGCGAACCGTTCAATCGCTCGAGACTCCGGCGCATCCTCAAGGCCGCCCGGAGCGCCCTCGTCGGATCGTCCTCGTGGGTGGTCGGGACGCCGAAGGCTGCCACCACCGCGTCACCGATGAACTTCTCGACGGTCCCGCCCTCCGCCTCGATCTCGTGACGCATCGCCGCGAAGTACGAATCCAGGACCTCCCGCAATCGCTCAGGATCCAGCCGCTCACCGAGCTCCGTCGAGCCCGCCACATCCGCGAAGAGGATGGTCACGCGCTTCCGCTCTTCTCCGGCGGGGAGCTGGGGCTGATCATCGACTCGGTGGCCGCACGCCGGACAGAACTTCGCATCCGGTGGAAGCTCCGCGCCGCAGCGTTCGCATGTCCCGAGCGCCGCACCGCAACGGACGCAGAACCTTGCGGTGTCGGGGTTATCAGCGCCGCAGCTCGAACACAGACTCACGCCAGCAGTCTAGGGAGGCCCCCTCGGCATTCATAGGTCACGACGCCTGCGCGAGCACGTGGTGCGGTTCGCGTACTCGCCGTCCTGCCACGGCTCGCGAGCTCGTCGACCAATGCGAAACGCATCGCCGCCGACAGTTTTCTGGATCTCGCTCTGGTGCTGTCCGCGACCGGCGACTCCGCCGAGCGTGTCGAGGCGATACGACGCTCTCGGGAGCTGTAGAGCCGCAAGGGGAACGTCGTATCCGCCGGCGTTGCCGAGCAGCGGGAAAGGACGGCAAGCTGAGCAGAACCGCGACGGTGAACCACGGTCACCTTCCGATCGGCGCCTTCCCAACCTGCTCCGTAGAGTTCCTGCCGGTTCGGAGACGCTCGAGGAGAAGGACGCGTGGTGGGCTACGACGCGATCGTGATCGGTGGCGGGCACAACGGGCTGACCGCCGCGTTCTACCTCGCCCAGGCCGGTCTCCGGACCGTCGTGCTGGAACGGCGGGAGCTCGTCGGCGGCGCGTGCGTCACGGAGGAGATCGCTCCGGGCTGTCGCGCGTCGACCACGTCGTACATCGCCTCGATGCTCCGTCCGGAGGTGATCCGCGATCTC
>DASSDW010000265.1:0-3986 GCA_035696925.1 Actinomycetota bacterium | reverse complement strand
GGTCCTTCACCCGGAACGAGAACTCGATGTCGGCCGTGCGATACCAGCGGAACTTCTCGTCGAAGAACCCCGCTTCGACGAGCGTCTCTCGACGGAGCGCCATCAGGTAGCCCTCGATCGCGTCGACCTCTCCGGTGCGCGAATCGTCGAACTGCCGCAGGTCGTGGGTCACGACCCCGAAGGGTCCGCACACGCCGACCTGCGGATCCTCGAGCGCCTCCTCGAGCGGTCCGAACACGTCGCCCGTGGGCTCGACCGAGCCGTCGGCCATCAGCACCGTGCGGCCGCGGGTGCGCCGGATGCCGGCGTTCCGCGCCGCCGCCCAGCCGGTCCCCTGCTCCAACCACACGACGTCGACATCCGCGCCCCAGGTCGTCGGATCTCGGTCGGTCACGTCCGCCACCACGTACTGCACCGACCGGTCGCCCTCGTGCGCGCGGAAGGCGGCGAGCGCCCGCTCGATGTCCTCGTGCCAGCCTTCGCAAACCCAGTGGACGGTCGCATCCATGTCGGGTGCGTCCTGCAAGATCGAAGGGACCTCAGCGGCGCGACGGCGCGACGGGAGCTCCGTCGCGCTGACTGAGATCGGCTCCAGCCGGTAGCCGCCGGGGTCATCCACCACGGTCCAGCCCGAGCCCGCGATCCGATCGCGGAGCGCGTCGGCCGCCGCGAAGTCCCGGGAGGTCCGCGCGTCTGCCCGCTCCTCCGCGAGCCGGACGACCTCTTCGGGTGCGTCAGGCATCGTCGTGCTTCCGGACGAAGTCGAGCACCGCCGCGTCCGCCCTACCGGCCTGCTCGGAGTGGTACAGGTGGCCGGCGCCCTCGAGCAACACCAACTCCGCTCCCGGGATCCGCTCCGCGAGGAGCTCCCCGTTCTCCGGGGCGATCGCCTGATCCTCGGCGCCGTGCACGACGAGCGTGGGAACGCGGAGGTCGGGGAGGCGATCGAAACTGTCGAACCCCTGCATCGCCTCCCATTGTCTCCGCCCGCCCTCCGGATGTTTCGGCTGGGCGGCGCCCACCCGGAGATCATCTGCCACATGCTCGGGGTGGAGGTCGGGGAAGCCGGGCGCGTACATCGAGCGCCACGGCTCACCCTTGGGCACGTGGGAGCGCTTCCCCCGCAGAACGTGTCGCGGTCCCGCGTGGGTGCACCCAAGGATCAGCGTGCGCACCCGCTCGGGGTGGGTAAGCGCCAGCTCCTGGGCCACCATGCCGCCGAGGGACTGGCCGTAGACGTGGGTCCGGTCCACGCCCAGCGAATCCAGCAGGGCGAGGGTGTCCTCGACGAACGCCGCCATCGTGACCGGGCCTGTGGGCTCGTCGCTGTTCCCGTTGCCGCGGAAGTCGTACGCGATGACGCGGAGCTCCTGCGAGAGGACGGGGATGTTCCGGCGCCATCCGGGGATGTCGCCGCCCATGCCCTCGAGCAGGATCAGCGGCGGAGCGAGCTCCGGTCCGTGCTGCTCGTGGTACAGGCGAACGCCGTCCGGGCGGGTCAGGACCGGCATCGGCCGGGGAGGGCTATGCCGTCGCGGCTTGCGTCGCGTCGCGGAGCCGGCCGGCCATCGACTCGAGGGTCTTCACGGCGATCGAGGGATGCTCCTGGAGGAGTCCTCGGAAGACCCACTCGGTCAGACCGAGGAGCCGGATGTCCGTCCGTGCGGCGACGGTGGCCGAGCGAGGTCCCCCGTCGAGCAACGCGATCTCACCGAAGAAGTCGCCACGGCGGAGGATCGCCATGCGTTTGCCCCCGATCGTGACCTCCGCTTCACCGTCGACGATCACGAACAGTCCGACGCCCGGATCCCCTTCGGTGGCGATCACGGTTCCCCGCGGGTGGTCGACCTCCTTCACCACGCCCGCGATCGCGCGGAGCTCACGGGCCGAGCACGCGGAGAACAGCGGCACCTGCCTGAGCCATTCGATGACGACGGTGCTTCCAGCCATATGACGCTCCCTCGGGTTCGGGCCGGAGCATCGTACTCCAACTCGAGGGAGAGGCCGCCCGCGTGGATCAGCGCCACATCTCCTCGTCGTGGGTGGGAACGACCGGCACTCGAGGCTCCGCGGTCACCCGGGCCTTCGGACCTGCTGCGGCGGCCCGCACGAGCTGGCGGTTCCTGACGATGGCCCAGACGGCGAGGCAGAGCGCCACGCCCCAGAGCACGAAGCCCACGCCCGTACGACCCCGGCGATCCTGTCCGCGAGGTAGACCTTGTCGAAGAACTCGACGCCCAGGATCCGCTCCCAGTCGCCGGCCGCATCGGGCCCGGTGGCTCCCAGGAGCGCCAACCGACCGTCGTCAGCGTCGCCGATGTAGGTGGCCGCACTGGCCAGGGCGCTCGCCGCCCATCCCCAGGCGACGGCCGTGGACACGAGGTCGCGCGTGCGGAGGAGGAAGGACGCGCCGACCGCGAACGGGAACAGGACCTCGAAGCCGGATCCCATGATCAGCATCGTGAGCTCCCCGAACGGCCGGAAGAGAACATGACCGACCTCGTGCACGGCGATGTTGAGGTACACGAACACGGGCGTCTGATCCCCCTTGACGAGGGCGAACCAGCCCCAGACCGCGATCAGCAGGAGCGCGCCCGCCGCCTTGGCGACGTTCAGACGTCGTTGGATGTCGTCGGGGAGCTGCACCGGTGCGAAGGAGTCGTTCATCTCGGACGTCATCGGCATCGCCGGGGCCGGAGGTGAGTACGAGCGGTTGCTCCCCCACCCCGCTCACGCGACGATGTATCCGTGGCGAAGCGGGCGG
Organism: Actinomycetota bacterium; assembly: GCA_035696925.1. GTDB lineage: Bacteria > Actinomycetota > UBA4738 > UBA4738 > HRBIN12 > JAJNBA01. The sequence continues at coordinate 1,222 of DASSDW010000265.1, read as the reverse complement.
TCGCCGTTCTGTCGATCCTGGCGGCGCTTGCCGCGGGAGCGATCGTCGCGCTCACCGGCTCCGACGACGACCCTACGGTTGCGTCCTCCCCGAGCCCCGGTCGCACGTCGTCGCTCTTCGTGACACCTGAGGGCTCAGGCGCCCGAGCCTGCGGCGACTACATCGCCACCTGGCTCGACCTTCTCCACGCCGAGGACGCGTTCCCGATCAACGAGTTGAAAGCCGATCTCGGCCAGGGTCCCCTGTGGGTCGCCGTGACGGACGCATGGAGCCAGGCGCTGGACCTGGAGGCGAGGATGCCGCAGGAGGAGGCGGCGCACCGGATCGTCTCAACCATCGTGTCGGCCTGCGAGGATCCCGACGTGCGGGCCCAGTTCCGCCAGCTGCAGTCGATCTAGCGACGTCGGCTCCGTGAGCCGACGCCAGAATCCTGATGGACCCAACCCCACGCAAAAGGGTCCCGGATCGACCGGGACCTCGCTTGACCTGCTGGTCTCTCGTCGCGGGGACAGGATTTGAACCTGTGACCTCTGGGTTATGAGCCCAGCGAGCTACCAGACTGCTCCACCCCGCATCCCCAGGATAGCGACGCGAGCGGGAGATGACAGGTGAGCACGCCGACGCCATCCATGCCGCCCCGGAGCTAGCCTCGCCACATGCGCGAGCCGGTGCATCCGGAGTCCGGCGTCGGTCGGAGTCGTGCGGAGTGGCGCCACGCCCGAGCGAGGGCCCTCGAGCGACGGCGCCAGTGGCTCTCCGAGCGCGAGGCCTTCCTGGAGTCATCGCTCGAGCCCGGGGAACGGGTGATCGCACGAAGCGACTCTGACTCGCTCGTCACGGATCGGCGGATCCTCACCGCGCGACAGCTGCGGGATTCGTCGAGAGGGCGCGCCTGGGTTCTCGATCCGCTGGCGTTCGATCAGATCGTCGGATGGTCCAAGGGCGAACACCATGATGGTCGCCCTATCCTCCGGCTCACCCATCATCCCCTGACGAGGATCACGAGGGTCCCCGCGCGCAGGTTCCTTTGGTGGACCTGGGGCAATGCGGTGGGGTCAGTGGTGGAGACAACGACGACCCTGGCGTTCGGGAGGCGCACGAACCCGGTCTTCCGCTCGATCGGCGAAGAACTCGATCGCCGGAATGTCCCCGAGGGCCCGTCGTTCGTGATCAGTCCGGCCGGCACTCGCGCTCAGCGGATGAAGGAATCGCATGGATCTCT
>DASSDW010000264.1:0-48272 GCA_035696925.1 Actinomycetota bacterium | reverse complement strand
GTCGGCGGTCGTCAGGGCGTCCGCGTACGTGACGTTGATCTCGTGTTGGCCACGACCGAACTCGCCCTTCGAGAACTCGATCGGGATCCCTGCCCCCAACATCCCGTTGCGGATCTGGCGGATCAGCCACTCGTCCTTGGTGGTCGCGAGCATGTGGTAGTCCATGATGTACGGGGATGACGGCTGGATGCCCTGGTAGCGCTTCGCGGCTGCTTCTTCGTAGGACTCCTTGAAGAGATAGAACTCGAGCTCCGATCCGGTCTTGAACGTGTAGCCGGCGGCCTTGGCCCGCTCGGCCTGGCGGCGGAGGATCGTGCGGGGCGCCACCTCGACCAGCTCGCTCGTGTGCTCGTCCGCGACGTCGCAGATCACCATCGCCGTCTTCTCGAGCCACGGGACGAGCCGCATCGTGGACATGTCCGGGATCATCTTGAAGTCTCCGTAGCCGGTCTCCCAGCTCGCGTACTCGAAGCCGGGCAGCGGCTCCATCTCCATGTCGATCGCGATCAGGTACAGGCACGCGTGGAGCCCTTCTTCTCCCATCACGTCCTCGAGGAAGAAGTGCGGGAGGATGCGCTTGCCGACGAACCGACCCTGGAAGTCCGTGAACATGCACAGGACGGTGTCGATCTCGCCGGCATCGGCGAGCTCCTCGAGCTGCTTCGCGTCGATCATGCCCTGCTGCTGCACGTGACCTCCTGGGATGAGGAGGGGCGGCGGGCCTGTTGCCCACCGCCCCTCGTGAACCGCGTCGATCTCTGTCAGCCGGAGGCGGGCGGCGAGGGTGGCGGCGGCGTCGTCCCCCCGGCGCGCAGGATCGCCTCTTGGTCGGCCTCGCTCGTGCCGTACGTCTCACCTGGCACGCCCTTCTCTCCCAAGGTGAGTGCGAACTCCTCCTCCGGGGAGAGCACGAGCCGGTTCCGTCCGGCGATCGCGAAGTACACGAGTCCGAGCACGAACCAGATCAGCGTCCCGATCACGCCCCAGCGATAATCGCGGATCAGGAAGAGCGAGATCAGCGCGATCACCGCGATCACACCGGCGACCGCGGCTCCGCCTTCGCCGAGCGGGCTTCGATACGGCCGCTGGATGTTCGGCAGCTTCCGCCGCAGCACGATGAACGACAGGCACTGCATCGCGTACGAGATCACCGCGCCGAAGACGGCCATCGTCAGCAGCGCTGCGCCCAACCCCGTCGTCGCACCCGCGTCGTCGTAGCCGAACTTGTAGATGACGTACGCGAGGATGTAGCCGATCACCGCACCGACGATGAGCGCGACGTGCGGCGTCCTCCGCTCTCCGTGGGTCACGGACAACCACTGCGGGAAGTAGCCGGCCCGCGAGAGCGAGAAGATGTTCCGGCCGTACGCGAAGATAATCGTGAAGAAGCTGGCGACCAGGCCGACGACCGCGATCAGCGCGAGCAAGGCGGCGATGTCCGCGTTCGGGAAGATCGCCGTGAACCCCAGGAACAGCGGCTCGAGCGTCGCGCCCGTCTCGTTCGCGCCGGAGACGCCGGGGTTCAGAACGAGCACGAGTACGCCTGTGACGACCAGCGTGGTCATGCCCCAGATCGTCGCCCGCGGGATGTCCCGCTTCGGGTCCATCGATTCCTCGGCGGCGAGCGGAAGCTCCTCGATCGCGAGGTAGAACCAGATCGCGAACGGTAAGGCTTTGAAGATCCCGCCGATCCCGAACGGAAGGAACGGTCCACCGCCGTCCGGCAGGGAGTCTCCTCCGCCCTCCGGGATGTTGAACAAGAGGCTGGCGTCGAACTTCGTGAGGGCGGCCACGAAGAAGAACCCGAGGATCAACAACGCCATGATGTTGATGATGATCGTGAAACGCATCGTCGCTTCGATCCCGGCGATGTTCAGTCCGACGAACACGAGGTAGAAGATCGCCCACCAGAATGGAGGCGTGTTCCAGAACGGTGTGCTCGTGAGATCGAACAGCTCCGTCATGATCACGCTCATGTAGGCGCCGATCGAGACCACCACCACAGCGGGCGTGATCACGTATTCCATGTTCTCAGCGAGACCGGTGATGAATCCGCCCCACGGGCCCATCGCGGATCGCGCGAACGAGTACGCCCCTCCCGTGTGGGGCAGCGCCGGGGACATCTCGGCGATCGAATAGCAGAGGCCGTAGTACATCACCGTGATGAAGACCGTCGCGACCAGTAGGCCCCCGAAGCCTCCGACGCCGAGGCCGAAGTTCCACCCGAAGAAGTCGCCCGAGATGACGGCCGCGACGCCAAGCGACCAGAGCGCGAACACGCCGGCGTGTCGTCTCAGTCCTCGCTGGTCGAAGTAGTCCTGGCTCACCTCTCGGTACTCAACCGAACCGAGCTTGCGGCGCTCAGACACGGGTCATGCCCCCCTCCCCGCCCGCGGATGCGGGTCACCGACGTATTCAGCCCCGTCGGGGACCGTCTGTCAATCTGAGGTGTTGCGGGGGAGCGAGCCTCGTCCCAGTCGGATCACGGATGCGATCCCGACCGCACTCAGGAACCACATCGACGTCGCGATCGTGAGCCCGGCGATGTCCGCGACGATCGCGAAGACGGTGCCGAGGAACACGCTCGATGCGGCGAGGGGGATCGAGAGACGGATCGCGAGGACGGAGCGCGCGAGCGCGATCGACACGATCACACCGAACACGGGGATAAGACTGAACCCGCCGCCGCCACCGCTCCAGGTGTGGCCAGTGGCCAGGAGATTCCGAAGCACGTGATCAATCCTCGGGGGTCACGTACGCCGCAGTGATCCCGCCGTCGACGACGAGCGACGTGCCCGTCATGTAGCTGGAATCGTCACTCGCGAGGAACAGGGCCGCGTTCGCGAGCTCCTCCGCGCGTCCCAGGCGACCCATCGGGATGTGGACGAAACGACGTTGCCGTCGCTCCGGGTCCGAGAGGAGCTCGGCCAGCAGGGGAGTGTCGATCGGGCCGGGACACAAGGCGTTGCAGCGCACGCCCTTCCTCGCGTACTCGACCGCGATCTCTCGCGTCATCGCGAGCACCGCTCCTTTCGATGCCGTGTACGCGGTCTGGGACGTCGCCGCCCCCATCCATGCGACGAACGAGGCGACGTTGATGATCGAGCCACCTCCGGAGTCGATGATCGCCGGGATGCCGTACTTGCAACCGTGCGCGACGCCTTTCACGTTGACCGCGAGGGTCGTGTCCCAGATGGACTCGTCGGTCGAATGGACCGAGCCGTCGTCGCCGAGCATCACCCCCGCGTTGTTGTAGAGGACCGTGAGACCCCCGTACGAGTCGACGGCCCGTGCCACCATCGCCTCCGCGTCTGCCTCGCGGGACACGTCCGCATGCACGTACGTCGCTTCGCCGCCGTCGGCGCGGATCTTCTCGGCGACCTGCTCGCCGACGTCGTCGGTCACGTCGGTCAGGACGACCTTGGCACCTTCGGACGCGAAGAGCTGGGCCGCGATCAGACCCATCCCGCTCGCGCCCCCCGTGATCAGCGCCACCTTGCCTTCCAGACGTCCCATCGATGCCTCCCGCTTCTTGGCCACTCTTCGTGGCCCGATCCGGTGCGGCCGAGGATATCGCCGCCGGTCTCGACGGGCGATACGTACGCGAAGCGTGGCTGGCCGGAGAGGCCGGCGGGCCCTTCAGTAGACTCGCGCCATGCCTGAACTGCCGGAAGAACTGAAGACGCGTCCCGAACGCAAGGCCGGGCAGGAGCCGACGGCGCTGTTGACGCTCGAGGCCTACACCCGGCTGAAGACCGAGCTCGAGGAGCTCGTGACGAACGGGCGGGAGCGGATCGCGGAGCGTCTCAAGGTGGCGCGCGAGCACGGGGACATCCGGGAGAACGCCGAGTACGACGCGGCCAAAGACGCGCAGGGCCTGATGGAATCACAGATCCGCAGGCTCCAGGAGGCGCTCCGCGATCCGGAGATCGTCGAGGCGCCGACGGAAGCGGACGCGATCATGCCGCACATGCTCGTTACCGTCCGCTCGCTCGACGACGAGGACGAGGAGACGTACCTCCTGGCGGAGCACGGCGAGGAGCGAGCCCCGGGGGCGCGAACGGTCACGACGTCGTCTCCCCTCGGGACGGCCCTGATGGGCGCGTCGAAGGATCAGGAGGTGCTCGTGGAGGCGCCCGGTGGGAGCTTCCGGTACGTGGTCGTCGGCTTCGAGCCGTTCCTCGGTTGATGAGCGAGAGCTGATGGGCCGTCGCGCGGCCGCGGGGCATCGCCCGAGACCCCACGTCGCGCGCGAGGCGCCGAAGGTCCGCGACCTCCCGAAACCTCGGAAGAACGAATCGGCGGCCGGCGGCGCGATCCAATGGGCGTTCCAATGGCCGTACCGGGCGATCCTCGCGTTCCTCATCTGGGCACGGGTACGACCGTGGCACCTGACGGTCGCGGCGCTCGTCCTCAACGTGGCGACCGGGGTGCTGATCATCACGGGGGACTGGTTCCTCGCGGGCTGGGCCCTGCTCGCGGCCGGCCTGTGCGACGTCTTCGACGGATCGGTCGCGAGGCACTACGGGCAGCAGAAGCGGTCGGGAGCGTTCATGGACTCGGTCCTGGACCGCGTCGCCGACGCGATCCTGTTCGCCTGCCTGTTCTGGGCGCTCGCGGAGGATGGCAGGCGCCTCGACGCCGCGCTCGCGCTCTTCACCCTGGTGGTGAGCCTGTCCGTGAGCCACATCCGAGCCGAGGCCGAGGCCGTGGGCGTGCAGCTCACCGAGGGCTTCTTCCAACGACTGGAGCGATTCATCGCGCTGATCATCGGGCTCATCCTTCCGGGCGCCATGACCCCGATCCTGTTGATCCTCGCCGCGCTCGGAGCGGTGACGGCGCTCCAGCGCGGCTGGTCCGCGCTCGTGCGAGCCTAGCCCGATGGACTTCGTGCGCGTCGCTTCGCTCGCCGAGATCCCCGAGGGCGAGATGCGGGCGTTCGATCTGTCCTCCGGACGGGTGGCGGTCGCGCATGTGGAAGCGAGACTGTTCGCGTTCGCCGACGAGTGCACCCATGCGGGGTGCGCTCTCTCGGAAGGCGACTTCGACGATCGGTCGGCCACCGTCGAGTGCCCGTGCCACGGGAGCGTCTTCGATGTGGAGACGGGAGAGCCGATCGATGGCCCCGCTCAGGACCGCGTCGCGATCCATCTGGCTCGGCTCGTGGACGGGTGGGTCGAGCTCGCCGATCAGCCGGTCCGCGAGGGCGGCTGATCCGCGACTGGCTCCGGGAACGCGCTCCGGGTAGGCTCGCCCCTCGTCCGGTTCCCTGGCTTCTGGCGAACGAGGAGGTTTCCCCGATGAGCGACGCGCCGATCCGGTTCGATCTCCCGCCCGATCAGCTGCCGACCGCGTGGCTGAACATCATGCCCTCCATCGCGCAGGCCGGCATCCAGCCCCTGCCGCCCCTGCACCCGGGGACGCTCGAGCCCGTCACGCCGGATCTCTTCGCCCCGCTGTTCCCGGAAGCGCTGATCCTCCAAGAGGTCTCCACCGATCCGTGGATCGACATCCCGGGCGAGATCCTCGACGTCTACCGCCTCTGGCGGCCGTCCCCGCTGCAGCGAGCCGTCCGTCTCGAGAAGGCGCTCCAGACCACAGCGCGGATCTACTACAAGTACGAGGGCGTCTCCCCGGCGGGGAGCCACAAGCCGAACACGGCGATCGCGCAGGCCTTCTACAACAAGGAGGCGGGGACGAAGCGCCTGGCCACGGAGACCGGCGCCGGTCAGTGGGGCTCCGCGCTCGCGATGGCGTCGAAGTTCTTCGGACTCGATTGCCAGGTCTTCATGGTGAAGGCTTCCTACGAGCAGAAGCCGTACCGCCGGATCTTCATGGAGACGTTCGGCGCCGAGGTGGTGCCGTCCCCGTCGCCGACCACGCAGGCGGGGAAGGCGATCCTCGAGGCCGACCCGGACTCGACCGGCTCCCTCGGGATCGCCATCAGCGAGGCCGTCGAGGTCGCCGCCGCCTCCGGCGGGGCGATCAAGTACTCACTCGGCTCCGTGTTGAACCACGTGCTGCTGCACCAGACCGTGATCGGGCTCGAGGCGAAGGCGCAGATGGAACTGACGGGCGATCGGCCCGACGTCGTGATCGGATGCGTGGGCGGCGGATCGAACTACGCCGGCCTCGCGTACCCGTTCATGGTCGATCGGCTCTCGGGTGCGACGCCGGAGACGCGGTTCCTGGCCACGGAGCCGGCGGCGTGTCCCACACTCACGAAAGGCCGGTTCGCCTACGACTTCGGCGACACGGGCGAGACGATCCCGCTGGTGCCGATGTACACCCTCGGCCACACGTTCGTGCCGGCCCCGGTGCACGCGGGAGGACTGCGCTACCACGGAGATTCACCGTCGCTCTCGCTCCTCGTCAAGCACGGCCACATGGAGGCCGCCGCCTTCTCGCAGAACGCGGTGTTCGACGCGGCCGTGCAGTTCGCCCACACGGAGGGGATCGTGCCGGCCCCCGAGTCGGCCCATGCCGTCCGGGGAGCGATCGATGAGGCCATCGCGGCGCGCGATGCCGGAGAGGAGCGCGTGATCCTCTTCGGCCTGTCGGGTCACGGGGCCTTCGACATGCAGGCCTACGACGACTACCTGAACGGCCGCCTGCCGGAGGTGGAGTACCGGCAGGAAGACGTGACGGCATCGATGGCGAACGTGCCCGACGTACCGATCCCCGGCGAGTCCACCGGGCCCTAGATCTCCGTCTCGAACGTCCGCGACGAGAGGCCGAACTCCTCCGCGGCGAGCTTCGCGATCTCTCGCGCGACGAGCGTGTAGCCGACGGCGTTGAAGTGGAGACCGTCGCCCTCCCGGATCAGGATCACGCGGTTGCCTTCGCGGTAGTACGCGGTGTATCCGCCGGCGGGATCGCGGAAGCGGTTCCACGTGTCGAAGTAGACGACATCGCTGGAGATGCTCGCGGCGAACTCGATGAGATCGTTCTGACGTCTCGAGTGCTCGCGCAACCGGTAGTCGGCGGAGATCGGCAGGCCGGCCCACACGACCTTCCCGCCGCGCGACGTGGCGATGCGCATCATCGCGAGCACCCGGTCCCGGTACGCGGGTGGCCATCCCGCGGTGCCGATCAGTGCCTCCCGGTTGCCGTGCACGTCCTGCAACGATTGATGGTCGTTCTCGCCGAGCATCACGATCACGAGGTCGGGATCGAACCGGTCGACGATCCGACGCATCGTGAACGGCCAGTTGAAGTAGTCCGGGCGCGCCAGTCCCGTCGAGATCCTGCCTTGCCCCGAGACGGTCACCAGCCGCGGCCGGAACACCCGCTCGGCGAAGTAGCCGAGGCCGCCCGCGAGGGAGTCGCCGACGATAACCACGCGGAGCTTCCGCTCCGGCGTCGGGACGCGGATGGGTTCGTTCTCGCCGCCATCTCCCGGCCCGTCGTCCGGATCGTCGTCCGGCGGCGCCACCGGGATGTCGTCGGGCGGGGGAACGAACGCGCCGTCCGACTTGCCCGCGTCGTGGCCGACGGCGCGCTCGATCGCCGTGGCGAGCTGGTCGAGACCGATCCAGTCGCTCACCGCGGCGATCGGCGTGAGGATCGCGAGCGAAAGCGTGCGCCGGGTTCCGATCGGCGACGCCTCCGCTGCCCGTTTCAAGGTCGGCGCGTAGAGGAGCGTCCACGTGAGGAGCGAGACGAGCAGGACGACGAGCACCCGACCCGCGGGCATCAGCCGGCGGCCGTAGAGGACCCTGGCGGCGAGCTCCGGAACCTCGGCCGCCGACGCGACCTCGCCCGGTCCCCGCGACTCGCTCATGTCCTCGCCCTCTTCAGAACTGGAAGTAGATGAAGGGTGCCACGCCGGGTGGCCCCAGGATCACGATCACCAGCAGAACGAGTGCCAGGACGATCCCGAGCGGCGCGGGCTTCAGCCGGGAAAGTCCCGCTTGGAGCCACAACCCGAACCCTCGGGGCCAGAACTGCAGCGCGAGCATCCCGAGGATCGTCAGGATCACGAGCGGGTTCACGAACTCGGTCGGGGTGAGCCAGCCCGTGACGAGCCGGCCGAGGAGCCCGAACGCCGTCTCGAGGGAGTCGGACCGGAAGAAGACCCATCCCACGCAGACGAGCGCGAACGTGGTGGCGCACCGGCGCAGGTGGTCCGGCCAGCGATCCGGCTGTTCCTCTGCCTCCGCTCCGGAGTCGCGCCGTCGGCGCCACTGGTTCGCGGCGAGCAGGCCACCGTGGAACGCTCCCCAGAAGACGAACGTCCAAGCGGCGCCGTGCCACAGGCCACCGAGGACCATGGTGGCGACGACGTTGATCAGGGTTCGCCGTTCGCCACGCCGGTTCCCGCCGAGCGGGATGTACAGGTAGTCGCGTAACCAGCGAGAGAGCGTCATGTGCCAGCGACGCCAGAACTCCTGGATCGAGCGAGCTGTGTACGGCCGGTCGAAGTTCCTCGGGAACCGGAAGCCGAGCAGTTTCGCGACCCCGATCGCGATATCGGTATAGCCGCTGAAGTCCGCGTAGATCACGATCGCGTAGCCGACGATCCCGAAGAGCGCGTCGGGAGCGCTCCTGGTGAACGGGTCGCCGAAGACCGGGTCCACGATCTCGGAGGCGAGGTAGCTCGAGACGACGACCTTCTTGAACAGGCCACCCAGGATCAGCCAGGCCGCCCCCGCCACGTCGACGTGGCGCTCGTCCCGACGCTCCTGCAACTGGGGGATCAGCTCGCCGGGTCGCACGATCGGCCCGGCGACGAGATGGGGGAAGAACGACAGGTACAGGAACGTGTCCGTCCACCCCGCCACCTCCACGTCGCCCCGATAGACGTCCACGACGTAGGCGATCGCCATGAACGTGAAGAACGAGATCCCCACGGGGAGGACCACCTGGATCAGGGGGACCGAAGACCCTATGCCGAGGGCCGCGAGCGTGTTCGTCACGTTCACCGCGAAGAACCCGTAGTACTTGAAGAACGCGAGCGGCAGGAGGAGGAGCGCGACGGCGGCGGCGTTGACCACCAGCCGCGAACGAGGGGAGCGCCTTCGGTCGACCGCGATCGCGCCCAACTGCGCGATCAGGCTGATGCCGACCAGGAGCAGGACGAACCGCGGATCCCACCACGCGTAGAAGACGTAGCTCGCCGCGATCATGAACAAGTTCCAAGGCTGCGCGAGGTGGTTCAGCAACCAATGTCCCAGGAAGACCACCACGAAGAAGATCGCGAAGTCGACCGTGGGGAAGAGCATCGGGGACGGATGCTAGCCGAGGTCGGTCGGCGGTTCCGTTCGACGGTGCTTCGGCTTCAGGCAGCAGTGACGAGCGCCCGGCCGCATCTAGCCGTCCGCGGTGCCCGATCTCTCCCGCCCGAGCGGGTGTGCGTCCTCCGGGGTCCTGTCGACGGCCAGCGCACCGATGTAGACCCCGAGGAGGACGAGTGGGGCTCCCAGGAGCAGGGATGACGTCACTTCTTCCCCGAGCAGCAGCGCGCCGCCGATCACCGCCACGATCGGGAACAGGACGAACTGGTAGCTCGCGCCCGTGGCCGTCCACCGTCCGATCACATACACGATCAGCATGAAGAGGAACGGCGAGGCGACGATCAAGTAGCCGAGGGCCGCCCACACGCTCGGGCTGGTGGGCGCGTTCCAAGACTCGCCGGCGAACAGCGAGAGCAGGAGGAGCAGCACCGCGCCCACGCTCATCCCGATCGCGTTCGTCACCACGGGGTGGGCCGACGTCAGCAGCTTCAGGACGATGCCGGACTCCGCGGCCGCCGCCGCGGCGACGACGACCGCCAGCACGGAGAGCACGGACACATCACCGGAGAGCGCGTCGGACGACATCAGCGCGATCCCCGCCAGCGCGACCACGGCGCCGACTATGGCGCGGAGCCGCAAGCGCTCCAGCCGATGGGCCGCGGCGAGCAGGACCGTGAGCAGAGGGACCGACGCCATCACCGTGCCTCCCAGGCCAGCCGGAACCTCCTGGGAACCCCAGTAGAAGAAGGCGTACGCGATCAAGAAGCTGAGCACGCCGTAGACGAGCGCGCCGGTGAGCGCCTTCCCTCGAGGGAGCGGATGGCTCGCTCGCGAGGCGAGCACCCAGAGGATCACGGACGCTCCCAGGAAACGGACGCCGGCGCCCCAGAATGGATCGAGCTCTCGATTGCTGAAGCGCACGGCGACGATGTTCGAGCCCGCGAGGAGGACGACGCCGGCGAACGCGAGGAGGATCCGCCGGTCGATCACGTCGCGCATCGACGGGATGATAGGTCCGGTCGCCGAGGCGGAGGTAGCCTGTGGCCCCCACCGATCCCGGCCATACGGTCCACGGACCCAGGAGGAACCATGTCACGCGACATCGACTGGCACGTATTCGACAAGGCCGCCGACATCACGGCTTCCGCGGTGCGGGGGGCGATGGGCTCCGAGGGGAGCCAGCCCGCCACGTACGTGGGCGAGGTCTTCAGCGAGATCTACGCGGCGCTCCGGAAAGCCACCGACGAGATGCCTTCGAAGGACTCGAAGCCCGGATTCTGATCGGCCGGGGTTCTGATCGCGTGGATGTCGAACGGTCACGTCGAGCGGTGCTGGACTGGTACCGGCCGCGCCGCCACGCATACGCATGGCGAAGGGGCCGCCGGAACGCCTACCGGACCCTGGTCTCCGAGGTGATGCTCCAACAGACGCAGGCGTCTCGCGTCGAGCCGATCTTCGACGCGTTCGTCGCGCGCTTCCCCGACGTCGCCGCGCTGGGGGAGGCGTCGCGCGCCGACGTTCTCAAGGCGTGGGCCGGGCTCGGCTACAACCGGCGCGCCGTCGCGCTGCACGAGACAGCACGCGCCGTCGTCCGAGAGCACAGCGGGCGGGTGCCGCAGGACGTGGGCTCGCTGAACCTGCTCCCCGGCGTTGGTCCGTACACGGCCGCCGCCGTGGCGTCGATCGGCCACGGGGTCGCGGTCGCGGCGCTGGACGGCAACGTGCGGCGGGTCGTCGCGCGAGCGATCCGAGGTGCGGAGCCGGACGAGGTCCCCGCACGGGACCTCACGCGTGATGCGGGGATGTGGCTCGATCCCTCGGCGCCGGGCGCGTGGAACCAGGCGTTGATGGACATCGGCCGTCTCTTCTGCCGGCCGGCGCCGCGGTGCGACGGCTGCCCGGTGGCTCCCGACTGCCGGTTCCTCCGAACCGGCAGGCAGGGCAGGTCGTCCGATCGCCGACAGTCCGCGTTCGAGGGGAGCCCCCGCCAGGTGCGCGGCGCGGTGGTCCGGATCCTGCGTACGGTCCGATCGGCGAGCACCGACGTGCTCGCCGAGCGGACGGGCCGCTCCGCCGCCGCGGTCGCCACGGCGACCGCGGCACTCACCGCGGACGGGATCGTCGAGCGCACACGATCGGGACGGTTCCGACTCCCGCGTCGTTGACGTCCTCGTAAGCATCTGCTTACATCCCTCGCATGGAGGCTGCGCTGAAGGCGATCGCGGAGCCTCGCCGTCGTCAGATCCTCCGCCTCGTCTGGGACGCAGAGCGCTCCGCAGGCGACATCGCCTCGCACTTCGAGGTCAGCCGCCCGGCGATCTCGCAGCACCTCACGGTCCTGCGCACCGTCGGCCTCGTCACCGAACGTCGAGACGGCGCCCGCCGCATGTATCGGGCGAACCGCGACGCGCTCGCCGAGCTGCAGGCCTCACTCGAGGCGTTCTGGACGGGTAGCCTCGCGGCGCTCAAGGAGGAAGTGGAAGCCGAGGAAGGGAGACGACGTGGCCGCCGGCGCGTTCACCGTCAACAGTGAGATCAGGATCGATGCCGCGCCCGAAGCGATCTTCCCCTTCCTCACGGATCCGCAGAAGATCGTGCGGTGGAAAGGGGTGGACGCCACGGTCGAGGCGTCTCCCGGCGGCGTGTATCGCGTGAACGTCACCGGCGTGAAGCACGCGGTCGGGGAGTACCTGGAGGTCGATGCTCCCAACCGGGTCGTGTTCACCTGGGGGTGGGAGGGCGACGAGCAGCTCCCGCCGGGATCCTCGACCGTGACGATCGAGCTGATCTCCGATGGAGACGGCACGATCGTGCGGCTCACGCACTCCGGCCTGCCGGAGGGAGCCGACGCGGCGCAGCTCCAGGGGTGGGAGCACTTCCTGCCGCGACTCGCCATCGTCGCGAGCGGCGGGGACCCCGGGCCGGATCCCTGGGTCACGGTCCCCTGACCCGACCTCGGCTGGCGTCACCTCCCGCGAGGAGCACGACCGGGTCATCCGATTGACGACGCGAGGCTCCGCCGATAGCGTGGGGGGCTGCCGATGAGAATGGGAATGATTCTCAATACTTTGCTCGCGGCGATCCTCGGGGAGAGCGCCCGTGGGGGCTGAGCCGGTCGCGCACGCGACGGCCCGCCTCTTCGACGACGAGGTGGCGCTCCTCCGCGCGATCGACTTGTCGTTCGACTACGGCCACGGACCCGTGCTGCGCGATGTCACCCTCACCGTCCAGGCCGGGGAGTTCGTGGCACTGGTGGGACCGAACGGGTCGGGGAAGTCCACGCTTCTGAAGGTGCTCCTCGGAGCGCTGCCGCCCGGCTCCGGTCGCGTCGAGCTCCTGGGGCGTGCCCCCGGCGACGTTCACGATCGATGGCGCGTGGGGTACGTGCCTCAGAGGCCGTCGCTCTTGTCTGAGGTGCCTGCCACCGTCGAGGAGATCGTGGCCGCGGGACGCCTCCGCCAGCGAGGGTGGTGGCGGGGTCTCACAGGGTCAGATCGGGAGGCGGTCGGTCACGCGATCGAGTCCGTGGGCCTCGGATCACTCGCCGGCCGCCCTCTGAACGAGCTCTCGATCGGCCAACAGCAACGCGCGTTCATCGCTCGCGCCTTCGCCGGCGAACCCGTGCTCCTCGTCCTCGACGAGCCGATCGCGGGCGTGGATGCCGAATCGCAACGACGGTTCCGGGACTCGCTCGTGCACCTGATCGGCCAGCACGGCGCCGGGGTGCTCCTCGTGTCCCACGAGCTCGCGGCGGTGGCGGACGTGATCGATCGGGTCGTGGTGCTGAAGGAACGCGTGGTGTTCGACGGGAGCCCCGAAGAGCTCGCCGCGCGAGGCGTGTCGCTCGGCGTCCATCGCGAGGACCTGCCGCTCTGGCTCGAGGACCTCGGATGATCGGAACGCTCTCGATCCCCTACCCCTTCGAATCGGCGGAGGCGCAGCGGGCACTCGTCGCGTGCCTCGCCGTCGGGGTGTTCGCTCCCATGATCGGCGCGTTCCTCGTCCAGAAGCGGCTCTCACTCGTCGGCGACGGGATCGCCCACGTGGCGTTCGCGGGGGTCGGCGCCGGTCTGCTCGTCGGGGTCTGGCCGGTGTGGAGCGCCCTCGCGTTCGCGGTGATCGGGGCCATCGGCGTGGAGATGCTCCGGTTGAAGCGCAAGGCGGCGGGCGACCTCGCCCTCGCGCTCTTCTTCTACGTCGGCATCGCGATGGGCGCCGTGTTCGCGAGCAGAGCGGGCGATCTCGAGCTCGAGACGCTCCCGTACCTGTTCGGCGATCCGTACGCCGTCACGTGGACGGGCGTCGCGATGGTCGGCGCTCTCGGCGTGATCGTCGTGGTCGCGATGCGCCTCGCGGGCCGGGCGCTGTTCGCGGTGGTGACCGATGAAGACTGGTCGCGCGTCGCCGGCCTTCCCGTAGGTGCGCTCAGCGTGGCGCTGGCCGCGCTGACCGCCGGCGTGATCGTGGCGGGCATGCGGATCGTGGGCGTCCTGCTGATCGCGGCGATGATGGTGCTCCCCGTCGCGTCGGCGCAGCTGGTCTCGCGGTCCTTCCGCGGCACGCTCCGTCTGGCCGTCGCGATCGGCGCCGTGTCCTCACTCGTCGGTCTCACCATCGCGCGACCGCTCGACCTCGCCCCCGGCGGGTCGATCGTCTTCGTCGCGGCCGCCCTGTTCGCCGCCGTCGCGCTCGCGAAGCGGACCGCGCCGAGGGCGCTCCAGCAGGAGGCCCACTGATGGAGCTCCATCAGGAGGCGGCGGAACGGCTCGCGTCGTCCGGCCGGCGGTACACGCGCACGAGACGACGCCTGGTGGAGATCCTCGCCAAAGCCGGCATGCCGCTCTCGCTCCCGGCGATCGTCCGCGGGCGGAAGAACCTGCCGCAGAGTTCCGCGTACCGGAACCTCGCCGAGCTCGAAGCTGCGGGCCTGATCCGCAGGGTCGCATCCGAGGATGGGTTCGCGCGGTACGAGCTCGCGGAGGAGCTCACCGGGCACCATCACCACCTGATGTGCTCACGCTGCGGCCAGGTCCAGGATCTCCTCATCCCGGCCCCGCTCGAGCGCCGATTGGATCGGACCCTCGACGTGCTTGCACGCGAAGCGGCATTCGATACGGTCCGTCACCGACTCGATCTGATCGGCCTGTGTCGCGCCTGTGGAAGCACGTGAGCGGCAGCCGCTGACCTCTATCCTTGGGGGCTGCCCCAGCCGGCGCGCTGGGCCCTCGGGAGGATCGTGACGCTCACTCGCACCGCTCAGGCCGACGAACATGCCGTGCCGCCGCCCGCCACCCGTTCCCGCCGACTCGGCTCGTGGTGGGTGATCGTGGGCTTCGCGCTGATCCTCCTCCTGGCGCTCGGCTGGCGATTCATCGCGGATCCGTCCTTGTCGGCGCCCACCCGGGATCCCGCGTGGTACACGTGGCGGGCGGGCCTGATCCTCGAGGACGATCCCGGATCGATCGCCGCCGACTGGGGTCCGGACAACCTGTTCTCCGGCGGCTACCGCGTGACGGTTCCGCTCGCGGGCGCGCTGCTGCAGAGGGTCAGCGGGATCAGCACGTACAGCTTCAGCGCGTTCCTGATGCTGGGGATCCCGATCCTCACCGGTCTGGCCCTCGGGGCGGGGGCCTTCCGGAGCCGGCGCGATCCGCTGGTCGTGCTCCTCACGATGCTCGCGACCGCAGGGCTCTTCCTCACCACTCCGTACGTCGGCTACCTCGACAACATCACGGTCCTGTTCCTGCTGAGCCTGATCGTCGCGTTCGCCGACGCCGCGCGTACGTCGTGGGGTGCCCGCGGGGCGATCTTCCTGATCGGGATGGCGGCGGCGTTCACGCATCCGACCACCTGCGTCCTGTTCGGGCTCTCGTTGCTCGCCGTGTGGGGGATCCACGTCGTGACGAGCCGATTCCGCTTCGGGACGGCGATGCGATCGGATGGCCCGCTGCTGTTGGCGACGGGCTCTGGCATGGTCACCGGGCTCGCGCTCTGGGTGGTCGGCATCTGGGGGCCCGGCGGTCCCGAGCTCTTGAAGGACGCCGCGCTCCCACCGCCGTACACCGCTGCCTTCTTCCGGGAACGCCTGATCGAGTGGGTGACCTCGATGCGGCCGGCGATCACGTTCCCCCTGATCCTCCTGGCGATCGTCGCCACCGTCCTTACGGCGAGACGCACCCGGACCCCCGCTCCGCAGTACGAACAGGTCGCGATCTGGTGGATGTTCCCGTTCGCGGGGGTGCTCACGTTCCTCCTCGGACAGGCGATCCCCTACTACCGCTTCATGAACGCGACGGCGGCGCCGATGGCGCTCACCGGCCTGGGCGCCTACCTGGCGGTGCGGTGGCTGCTCCGACGGGAGGGCTCGCGGAAGCTGGCCGGGGCCCTCGGCGCGGTGGTGGTGGTGGGCGCGCTCGCCTGGCTGTTCCTCGACCCCGCGATCAACCGGTGGGCGCAGCAGGACAACCAGTGGGCCCCCCAGAGCGTGCGGACATCGCTGGCGGCGGCGCGCGAGGTCGTGGTCGCGGCCGGCGAGCGACCGAGCGTCCTCATCGTGAACTACGGCAACACCGATGACGCCACCGGATCCAACACCACGTACGGGTGGGCGAAGACGTACACGAACGTGTTCCGGACGGGACTCCCCGGGCAGCTCGCGAAGTACCAGGTGACCTTCGTCGGGACCGTCGAGGACTTCCGAAGCGGCCAGCCCTCCGAGGGGCCGAGCGAGAACTTCCGCGAGACCTCGAGGAGCCATTGGGAGGAGGTGCAGGCACGGCTCACGACGTATCCCGAGCCGCCCGTGGTGTTCCTGATCGAGGAGTACTACTCGGGCCTCTGCAACGGGCTCGCCGAGGGAGCCTGTTCTCCGGAGGCCGAGCAGGCCACACTCGACCGTGCGCTGGAGGACTCGGTCGAGATCGGCCCGGGGACGCACGTGTTGACGGGCGACCGCACCTACGAGCCTCCTCCGGAGGTCGTGGAGCGGGCGCGTTCCGCGGGCGCCGCCGCCGCCGCGCGGTTCGAGGACCCTCCCGGGCCGCTGGCCGATCTGCCGCATCAGGCGCGTGTGCTCGCCGGGCTGTTCGCGCTCGCCGTCCTTCCCGGTCTGCTGGCCGCTCCCTTCTTCGGGCTGAGGGACACCGTCAGCCGGATCGCCCTGATCCCCGGCACGTCGATCGTGCTGTCCCTCCTCGCGGGGATCGCCGTGCTCGGTGTGTGGCGCGGACCGCTCACCGACACCAAGGCATGGGTCGTCGTGGGAGTGGCGGTCGGCTCGGGCGCGGCGCTCCGGTTCGGGAGCGCGTGGATCCTTCGGGCGCTCGGCGCGTTCGGCGGCTTCTTCAACCGCCTGTTCTCGCAGTTCTCGAACGCTGCCTACGCCACCCTGAGGAGCGTGCAGTTCCTGACCCAGGCCGGGCAGGGGATGATCCAAGGCGCGATCGGCAAGTCGATCGCGTTCGGTGGCCAAGAGGGGTTCGACGTGCAGAACGTCCCCTCGGCCGACTACCTGCTGCAGGTGATCCTGCTGCTCTACATCCCGTACACGCTGCTGTCTCCGTTCAGCGGCGTCGTGATCGATCGGTTCGAGCGACGACGGGTCGTGTGGTGGTCGAACCTCGTGACGGCGGCCGTCGTGGGGGTGATCGCGATCGCGGTCCTCCTCCCGCTCGGGAAGGGCACGACCGAGGGCGATGCGGGCGCCACCGCCGCGCTCGTCCTCGGGTTGCTCGTCGCCCAGGCGGTGATCCGGGTGGCGCTCGCCGTGAAGTCGGCTGCGATCCCCGACGTCCTGTCCGGCCGTGACCTCCTCCAAGGGAACGCCCTGTCGCAAGCGGGCGGCGCGCTCTTCCAGATCCTCGGGATCGCCGTGGCGCTCGCGGCCGGCGGGTTCCTCCCCTCGTGGCTCGTGGTGCTCGGAGGCGCTGCGGTCCTCGCGATCGGGGCACTCGCGGCCACCCGGCTCCGACACGTGGAGGCACGCGCGCACGTGACCCGTTTCGCCGAAGAGGCCCGCCGGGTCATGCGCACGATCGCGCACGGCGTCCGGGAAGTGGCGGCTCGCCCCGCGGCCGCCGTGGGACTGTCCGGGTTCCAGATGCTCCGCTACCAGTTCTGGGGCTTCGGCCTCTTCGTGTTCGCGCTGTACGCGAAGAACCTCGTCGGCTCGGACAGCCAGGTGCCGACCCTCCTCTCAGGCGGCGTCGGGTTGATCGGCGGGGTGCTCGGGCTGATCGTGGCGCAGGGGCTGAAGGATCGGGTGGCTCCGATCAGGCTCCTGCTCGTGTCGATGGCGCTCCTCGGTGCGGGAACGCTCGTGTTCGGCGGTCTGGTCTCCGTGGCCGGATTCGCGGCGATGCTCTTCATCGGCTTCTTCGCGTTCTTCCTGGGGAAGGTGTCGGCCGACACGATCGTCCAGCAGGCGATGCCGGACGACTTCCGAGGCCGGGCGTTCGCGCTGTTCGACATCGCGTACAACCTCGGCTTCATCGTGCCTGCTCTCGTCCTGTCCCTCGTGTGGGTGGAAAACGACGCCGGCCGCACACGGATGGTGCTGATCGTGTCGGGCGCGGTGTTCCTGGTCCTCACAGGCATCGTCGCGGCGTGGGCCCGCCGCATCCGAGATCAGTTCGCGACGCAGGACGACCTGATCGAGGCCTGACAGGCTGAGGCTCCATGCCGGAGGTCCGCAACGGAGACGTGACGCTGCACGTCGAGGTCGATGGTGCCGGTCGGCCGGTGACGATCTTCGCGCACGGCCTGACGAACTCGTGTCGCGAGCTGGCTCCGTTCACCCCGTCGCTCGCCGGCACCGCGGTGCGGTTCTGCTTCCGGGGCCACGGTCATTCGAGCGCGCCGCGACAGGGGTACGGGTTCGCCGATCTCGCGTCGGACCTCGACGTGGTCGCTCAGGCATATGAGGCGAGGAACGCGGTCGGGACCTCCCTCGGCGCCGGGGCGATCATGTCGCTCCTCGAACACGACCCGGCCCGGTTCGATCGGATCGTGATGCTGCTGCCCGCGTCGCTCGACCTCCCCTTCCGCAACCCGGAGAGGTTCGACTCGATCGCGGATCTCCTCGAGGCGCATCCGAAGGACGAGGCGATCGAGCGGATCCTCGAGCTGAGCGAGGAGCGATACGCGCGGGCGCCGGGGCTCCGCGAGCTCGACCTCACGCTCTGGGAGGACATGAACCCCGCCGGCGTGTCGCGAGCGATCCGCGAGGTCACGCGCGACATCTCGATCTCGGACCGCGAGCTGCTGCGGAAGGTGGAGGCGCCGGTCCTCCTGATCTGCCGGGAGGGTGACGCGATCCATCCGGCCGCGCTCGGACGGATCCTGGCCGATCTGCTGCCCGACGCGGAGCTGATCACCTTCGCGTCGGAGGAGGAGCTGATCGCCTCGATCCCGTCCCTGATCGAGCGCGTCCGGGCGTTCCTGGAGGGGGCGTGAGCGCGAGCGAGGCGCACGACCGACGCGCCAGGACGCCTCGTCAGGAGCTGCTCGGGTCCACGCTCTCCGCGCTGATGGCGCTCCAGTTCGCGGCGGTCGTGATGTTCGGGAAGGAGGTCGCGGCCGGCGACCTGCCGTTCCCGATGCTCGCGATCCGGTTCGCGGGCCAGGCGGTGCTGCTCTTCGTCGTCCTGCTCCTGTTGCGCAGACCGCTGGCACCGGCGCCGGGGGAGCGCCTGCCGCTGGTCCTCGCCGCGACGATCGGCTACGGGACCGAGGCGGCCCTGTTCTTCTCCGCCCTGAACCACGGGAAGGCGGGCGCGGTCACGCTCCTGTTCTACCTGTACCCGGTGTGGGTGATGTTGGTGACGATCGGGTTGGATCGGCGTCCGCCGGGATGGCGGCTCTTCGTCGCCCTGCTCCTGGCGCTCGGCGGCAGCGCCGTCGTGATCGTGGGCGGCGGTGACGTGGAGGTGGCGCCCCTCGGGATCCTCCTCGCGCTCGCCACCTCGGTCGCCTACACGGCCTATCTGATCACCGCCGATCGGACCGTTCGCCGGACGGACCCGGTCACGGCCGCGGCGTGGCTCGGAGCCGGCGCCGCGTGCTCGAACGTCGTGTTCTCTCTCGCGTTCGGCGTCGAGGATCTTCCGGACGCGTCGTCGTGGCCGTTCCTCCTCGGGATGGCCGTGTTCTCCGCCGGCGCCTTCGCGGCGATGCTCGGCGGCTTGCAGCTCCTCGGCGCGGTGCGCAACGCGATCATCGGCGTGATGGAGCCGCTGGGGGTGGCCGTCCTCGCGGCGTTCTTCCTCGACGAGCCCATCACGGCTCCCACCGCGATCGGCGGGGTCATGATCCTCGGCGGCGCGATCCTCGCCACGCTGGTCCGGACAACGCGTGTCCGCGAGCCCGACGTCTAGCGCGCGACCACAGCGCACCGCCTACGCTGTCACGAGATGCCGAGAACCCAGGAGGTCGATACGTTCGTCTCCGAGCTCGGGCACCCGCTCGAGGAGGCGATCAACGCCGTGCGCGACATCGTCCTCGGCGTCGACTCCCGGATCGTCGAGACGATCAAGTGGAAGAGCCCGACGTTCGTCTTCGAAGGGAACATCGCGAGCATCGAGCCGCGATCGAAGAAGCACGTCAGCGTGCTCTTCCACCAAGGGGCGAAGCTGCCCGGGAAGCATCCTCGGTTCGAGGGCGGCGGCGGAACCGTTCGCTACCTGCGGTTCGCGGACGAAGCCGACGTGATCCGGAAGCGAGCCGACCTCGAGAGGGCGATCCGCGACTGGATCGAGCTCAAAGGAGGCTGAGGCGGGGTAGTACGCTTCGGAGGATGACCGATCAGCTTTTCGCCGAGGACGCCTACCTGACCAGCTGCGAGGCCACCGTCGTGGATGTCCGCGACGAGGGCGTGATCCTCGATCGGACCGTCTTCTACGCGCGCGGCGGCGGCCAGCCAGGCGACACCGGGACGCTCCGCTGGGACAACGGGATGGCGCGGGTCACCGACACAGTGAAGATCGGCGGCGACATCGTCCACCAGGTGGATGGCGACGCGCCGCTCGTGGGCCACTCGGTGACGGCCGAGATCGACTGGAGCCGGCGGCACCTCTTGATGCGCACCCATACGGCGTTGCACGCCCTCTCCGGCGTGATCTTCCGCGAGCACGGGGCCAAGGTGACCGGCGGGAACATGGACGCCAAGGGATCGGCCCGTATGGACTTCGAGCTCGACGAGATGAGCCAGGAGCTCGCCAAGGATGTCGAGGGCAAGCTCAACGAGGAGCTCAACAAGAACCGTCCCGTGCACGTGAGCTTCCTGCCCCGGACCGAGGCGCTCTCCGACCCGGATCTGATCCGCACGAAAGTCAGCTTGATCCCCGACACCGTCGACCCGATCCGCGTGATCGACATCGAGGGGATCGACAAGCAGGCGGACGGCGGGACGCACGTGAAGGCGACGGGGGAGGTCGGTCACGTCACCGTCGTCAAGACGGAATCGAAGGGAAAGGCCTTCAAGCGGATGCGGATCCAGCTCGAGGCGTGAGACTCATCCGCCGAGGAGCAGGCCGATCACGAGGAAGACGAGATAGGCGATCACCCCACCCGCCGTGAGCATCAGCCGCAACTGCGAAGGGATCGACGACTTCCCGAACGCGAAGTAGAGCAACGGTCCGACGAAGGGGACGAGGAGCAGGATCGCCATCCATCGCGCGCGTTCCGGGATCGTGTCGGCGTCACGCCTGATCAGGTCCCACATCGCGATCGCCACCCACGATGCGTAGAGCACGAACGGGAGGATGTAGCCGTAGAGCCCGAGGAGCAGGCTCCACCAGCTCGACGCGATGAGCGGAACACCCATGAGGCTGACCTCCCGGCTGATCTCGGGTCCGCGCGCGGCGCGGATGTCGTCGACGGCGCGGATGCGGAACCGACCGGGCACGGCTTCCTCGGGTGTGGCCGGGTCGGGCGGCGCCGTGGCCGGATCGCCCGGCATGTCGGGGAGATCCCCTGGCGGGTCGGGTTGCTCGCGCCAATCGCCATGCGGGAACTCGCCATCCATCGAATCGATGAACCGGGACAGGACGTTGGCGGTCGGTCCCATGCTCCCGCCGCCGCCCGGGAACGGCCGGAAGCCGCCGCAGGGGAAGAGGAGCTCGACCGCGGCGGGGTGGCTGGTCCCCGCGTCGTTGCCGGCGAAGCAGTCGTCGCCGGCGGACGGTGCCGCGAGCGCGAGGCCTGCCCGTCCGCTCCGATGCACGACGTTGTCGCGGACCTCGTTGCCCCCGGATGGCCAGAAGTTCGTATCCACGATCGGGATCATCGCGATGCCGTACGTCGCTTGATCCTCGACGAGGTTGCCGACGATGCGGTCGTCGCGGCCGCCGGCGACGACGATCCCCATCCCGAACGGCACGTATTCGTACTCCTTCGCGCCGACCGTGGTCGAGTTGTTGTGGTGGACGTGGTTGCCCGCGATCAGGACGTCGCGTTGCGGGGCGAACGGCTCGGAGTCGAGGGTGTTGGGCACGATCCCGGCGAGGTTCTCCCGCCACTCGCTGTTCACGATCGCGAGGTTCCCCCCCGCGTTGGTCCCGGAGTAGCCGAGCGCGTTGTGCTCGGCGAGCACGTCGGTGATCACCGCGTCGCACGGGTTGCACGCGCCGATGTAGAACCCGGCGTCGGGCGAGCCGCTCGCGTAGGAGTGATCGAGCCGTCCCCATCGCGACCCGAACGCGTAGATCCCGTAGTCGCCGTTCGTGGAGGCCGTGAGGTAGGAGCCTCGGTAGCCCAGGACGTCTGACCAGTAGAAGCCGTTCAGCAGGAAGTGCCGGGCGGTGAGGTTCTCGACGGCGACACCGTCCGCCTCGATCACGTGGATCCCGTTCGCGAGCTCGAAGCTCCCCTCGAGGATCGTGTCGTTGCGGTCCATGCCGCGGATCGTGAGGTACGGCGTGGTGACGACCACGGCCTCCCGGTACACACCGGGGTCGATCAGGACGAGGCCGCCCGGGCGGACGCGGTCGACCGCGTCCTGGATCGTCGGGGCGTCATCGGGGACCTGGACCGTGTTGGCGGGTCCGGGAGGGACGGGGTCGGGACCCGGGACGCCGCCTCCCGGGAGCGACGCGTCGCCGACGACGACGGTGCCGGCCATCCCGAGGCCGGGCCGGCCGTGGTACCGGCAGAAGAACGGGAAGATCCCTTCGGCGTCGAACGTCCGATCGAACTCTGCTCCGGGGTCGAGATTCCCGGACGACCACGAGCCGTCGTCCGCTTCGACGGTGTGCGGAGAGCGGCCGTCCATCGTCCACTCGACCGTCTCCCCGAGGTCGACCCGGACGATCTCCGGTGTGAACAGATTGTCGGTCGCGGAGACGGACGCGCCGTACGACGCCTCGTCCGCGGGATCCTGCGCCTCGACCGGCCCGGGCATCATCAGGAGGAGCGTGGCGAGCGCCAGAGCGGTCGCGAGGCGACGCATCGCGGCGGACCCTAGCATGGGCGGATGCCCGCGGAGCGATTGTCGGGGCTCGACGCGAGCTTCCTCTACCTCGAGAAACCCGGCGTGCACATGCACGTCGCCGGACTCTCGATCTTCGCGGCGCGTGCGGACGGTTCGCTCCTCACCTACGACGACGTGGAGCGGGTCGTGGAGGCTCGGCTCCGCCTGGCTCCACGGCTGCGCCGGAAGCTGCGGTCGGTTCCCGGCAACCTCTCCCGGCCCGTGTGGATCGACGACGACCGGTTCGACCTCGACTTCCACCTGCGCCGGGCATCCGTCCCCGCCCCGGGCGGACGGTTCGAGCTCGAACGGGCCGTGGGTCGCGTGCTGTCCCGCCCGCTCGACCGAACGAAGCCGCTGTGGGAGCTCTACGTGTTCGAGGACCTCTCGGAGGATCGGACGGCGATCCTGCTGAAGATCCATCACGCGATGGCGGACGGGATCGGGAACATGATGATCGCGTCGGCACTGTTCGATCTGACCGCCGACGCGCCGACGGGCGAGCCGGACGGGGCGTGGTCAGCCGAGCCGGTGCCGCCGATGCAGGACCTGATCCGCGACGCGGTCGAGGAGGCGGTCCTCCATCCGATCCAGAGCCTCGTCCACGTCGCACGCCAGCCGCGCATCGTGGCCGAAACCGTGTCCGCGACGGCGGATGCGCTCCGCACGGTCGCGGGGATGGGGACGGCGCCTCGCGGGCCGTTCGACGGGAGGGTCGGTCCCAACCGCCGCTTCGCGACGGCCGAGCGACCTTTCGCGGTGTTCCGGGGGATCAAGGAGTCGCTCGGCGGCACCGTGAACGATGTCGTCCTCGCGGCCGTCGCGGGAGGCGTCCACGCGCTGCTCGAGAGCAGGGGTGAGTCCACGCAGGGCCGGTCGCTCCGGGCGATGGTGCCCGTCTCCGTGCGCTCGCCCGGCGACGGCGGCGACATCGGCAATCGGGTGGCGCCCGTCTTCGTGGACGTGCCGGTGGGGCGGATGGGGGCGCGGACGCGCCTCCGGCGCGTCCGAGCCGCCGCCGCCCGGATCAAGGACTCCGGCATGGCTGTCGGCGCCGACACGATCATCGGTCTCGGTGCGTTCGCGCCTCCGGCGCTCCACGCGGCGGCGGCCCGCCTGATCGCACAGGCGCGGTGGTGCAACCTCGTCGTCTCGAACATCCCCGCGCCGCAGCTGCCGCTCTACTTCGCCGGGGCGCCGCTGCAGGCGAGCTACCCGGCGATGAACCTCAAGGAGGACTGCGGGCTGTCGGTGGCCTGCACGTCGGCGGCAGGCACGATGGCGTTCGGTCTCACCGCCGACTGGGACCGGATCCCGGACATCGAGGTGCTCGCCCGCAGCGTGGAGTCCGAGGTGGACCGTCTGGCCGAGGTCGCGGGGATCTAGTCGTACGTGTCCGCGAACCAGTCGGCGACCTCCGCGAGCCACCGTCCGGGGGCCTCCATCTGCGGGATGTGTCCGAGATCGTTGAAGAATCGTCCTCGCCACGCGGGGTGACGTGCCAGCTCTGCCTCGGCGAACGCCACGGGTACCAGGCGGTCCCGGCGGCCGTGGATGAGCAGGACCGGACACGACACGTGCTCCAACGCACGGCGCGACACGTGGGGGCGGCGCCCCAGCCGGAGCATCGACCGGGCCGCCTCGATGAAGGCACGGGGGACATCTGGATCGTCCCGTCGCTCGGAGGCGAGGTCGACCAGGAGCCGCACGACGTCGTCGGGGATCGATCGCGGATCCGCTGCGAGCACCCGGAGGCTTAGGCGCACCAGCTGATCGGGATCCATCTCCCGCACGCGCCACGACACCGCCGCTTCCCCGAGCCGAGGCGTCGCGTAGACCCCGAAGGCGGCCAGCACCAGCGGGTGCGGGACGGCCCCGAGCCTCCATGGGAACACGCTGTTCGTGAGCACGATGCCGTCCGCGGAGGAGGGCTCGACCGCTGCCTGCAGGATCGACGTCGCTCCTCCCATCGAGTTCCCGCACAGGACGACCCGGGAAGCATCGATCCAACCGAGCACGTCCGAGAGCACCCGACGTTGATCCATCAATCCCGCCCCTCGGCCGGCCAAGGGAGAGGTGCCGAAGCCGGGCAGGTCGAGCGCCACCACGCGCCCCAGCCCCGAGAGGCCCTCCGCCACCTGGACCCAGGAGAGGTGTGAGGCCCCGAGGCCGTGCATGAGCACGAATGCCGTATCGACGGGTCCGTCCCACGTTCGGTACGCCACCGGTCCGCCGAGGTCGACCGATCTGAGTTCCGGGAGGCGCACGGCTGAAGCGTATCCGGCTCCCCGCCGAGCACCACGGAGGGTGACCCGAGGTCAGGATCCGTGCGGACCGGGGAAATCTCCGAGCGGCGTTTGGCGTTGAAAGTCGCGGGTATCGAAAGCCAACGGGCGCGGCAACCCGTGCGCGGCAGTCATTGTTCACAGAACCGCCACACGGGCCCGGCTTTACAGGAACGGGGGGGGCCCCTACCATGGGATCGAGCGACCGGGGAGGACGCCTAGTCCACTTTGCCTACGTGGTCGCTCGGATGGACAACAGAGACGGGTACGGCTCCCTCGGACGGGGTACGGACCCAAGTGAGCAGGACCGAGTGAGGAGAGTGAGAAGAATTGCCTGAGCCGGCGCGTCCCCTCGGGACCGACGACGCTGATGACCTGCGCCTCTACCTCGAGGCGGCGGCTCGAGAGCCGCTGCTCACGAAGGAAGAAGAGGTCGAGCTCGCCATGACGATCGAGGCGGGGAAGGAGGCCGAGGACCGTCTCCGTGCAGGCCGTCTCCGGTCCGAGAAGAGCATCGCGAAGGCCCGCCGTGACATCCGCACGGCCGAGGCCGCGCGTCAGCGTTTCATCATGGCGAACCTTCGGTTGGTCGTCTCCGTGGCCCGGAAGTACCAGGGCCAGGGTCTGCCTCTCCTCGATCTGATCCAGGAGGGCAACATCGGCCTGATGCGAGCCGTGGAGCTGTTCGACTGGCGCCGAGGCTTCAAGTTCTCGACCTACGCCACGTGGTGGATCCGCCAGGGCATCACGCGGGCGATCGCAGACCGCTCGCGGTCGATCCGCCTGCCCGTCCACATCCACGACCGGCTCCGGAAGCTGAACCGCACCCGGTTCCAGTTCGCGCAGTCGATGGGCCGCGAGCCCTCCCGCGAGGAGCTGGCGAAGGCCCTCGATACCACCGTCGATGAGATCGACGACCTGACCGAGATGGGCCGGCGCGAGCCGCTCTCCCTCCAGTCACCGGTCGGCGAGGACACCGAGCTGGGCGACCTGATCGAGGAGATCGACTCCGAGGCAGGTTTCGCCGAGGTCGAGGACCAGCTGCTCCGCGAAGAGATCGGCGGGGCGGTCGACAAGGTGCTGGACGAGCGCGAGCGTCACGTCGTCGCGCTCCGGTACGGGCTCGAGAACGGGCAGCCGCTGTCGCTCCGGGAGACCGGGAAGGTGCTCGGGCTGTCGGGTGAGCGGGTACGTTTGATCGAGCGCGAGGCGCTCCGGAAGCTCCGCGACTCGAACCTGATCACGGGCGTGGCGCTGGGCGGCTAGGTCGCCGGAAAACTCGCACACGATCGAGGCGGGCTCCTTCGGAGCCCGCCTCTTCTTGTGCGCTGAAAGCCTCAGGCGACCGGGATGGTGCTCCGGACCTGGATCTGGTTGCTGACGTCGGTCACCCCGCGGGTGTCCCAGGCGTCGTCGCCCGCCGCCCGCTTCGCGACGGTCGTGCTGGCGGTCCCCGTCAGGATCACGACGCCCTTCTTCACGTCCACATCGATGTCGTACTGGTCGGCGTAAGGACCGGTGCGGATCTGATCCAGGAGATCCTGCTTGATCTCACCGTCCGAGCGCTCGTCGCCTGACTCTTCGGCGTACCACTCGTAGTAGTAGCGATTCTCGGGATATGCCCATGGGCTCATCACGGAGTACCACCTCCAACCCGCTTCCTACCCCGCCCGCTCGGGACCTAATCACGAGTGTGACTGCGGGCGACCCTCATGAGCGCCTCGCCGACGAGCACGAGCAGGGCGCCGACACCGATGGCGATGCCCCAGACGCCGGCGCGCCCGTCCTGGATCGGTGGCCCGCCTTCCGAGGGGAAGCTGGGATCGGTGGACCCGACCCGGTCCGTGAGCTGTGTCACGCGGGTGCCAGCCACGCAGGCGGCGGATCGGAGCTGCGATCCATCGAGCCGAACCACGCGGAAGGGGACGATCGACGTCCCCTCTGCGCACGTATACCCGCGAGGCGTGCTGGCCCGGGCCACCTCGACGACGTCGAGCTCGCCCGGATCGAGGTGCTCCCATCCGGGCAGAACCTCTTCGGATGCTGCGTTCGGCGCGTGACGATCCGGCTCGCCCGCAGTCCCCTGGTTGAGCGCGAGCAGCCATCGCTCCACGATCCCCTCCGGTCGTTCGTGGCCCGCGCAGGCGGACAACACCAAGGTCGCCAGTGCGGCCGCGATGACGGCACGCCTCACGCCGTCACCGCCTCGTCCATCGCGATCAGGTTCGCGTCCCTCGTCTCGGGCACGAATCGCCACGCGATCCAGATCGTCGGGACGATCAGCGCCACCGTGGTGAGGGACATCGCATCACCGATCGATCCGATCGGCCCGGACACGTGGTCTCCCAAGAGCCCGACGGCGAGCGGCGCGACGATGCCGCCCGGGATCTCGAACGCGTTCCTGCACCATGCCGCCGCGCGACTCCGCACGTACGTCGGGAACGGCTCGGTGGCGAAGGCCGAGGTCACGGCGACGGATCCGAGGCCGAAGAAGATCGCGAGGCAGAGCACAGGAAGCATCAACCCGGGATCGCGGATCTGGAACAGCCACGTCCCGAACACGAGCGTGCCGACCATGTACGCGAGGAAGACCGGCTTGCGCCCGTACCGGTCCATCAGCCGACCCGCCACGATGAACCCGACCGCGCCCAAGACACCGGCCGCGGCGAGATAGAGACCGGAGGTGGAGACGGACATCCCGACCTCCTGTTGGGCGTAGTAGGCCCACCAGAAGGCGGCTGCCGCCGCGACGGCATGACGGAAGAACGTGACGAGCCCCACGGCGAGCACGTCGGAGCGGAACGCCGGCTTCCACGGCTCGAGCAGTCCGGTGTGGTTGAGGCGGGCGAAACCCTCGCTCGACCGCACCGCGGCGTACCGCTCCGTTTCGAGCATCGAGCGGCGCCCGATCGTGACGATCACGAGCGGGACGAGGGCCAGCACGTAGTAGGCGCGCCAGGGCACGTCGAACGGGAGCGCGCTGAAGACGAACGCGAGGAGACCGACGGCGATCCCGCCGAGCGTGTTCATCGACGTCACGATCCCCAGGGCTCGACCACGCTCCTCTCGCGGGAACTCCTCGGTCACGATCGTGATCGCGACGGCCCACTCGGACGCCAGGAAGATCTGCGAGAGGAACTGCGCGCCCGTGAGGAACGCGAGGTTCGGTGAGAGCGCCGTGAGCGCTGCGCAGGCCGTGTAGCCGACGATCGTGATCAACAGGAGGCGCCGCCTGCCGATCCGGTCGGCCTGCGCGGACAGGAGGAAGCCGACGGCTGCACCGAGCCCCACGATCGCCCGGATCGCTCCGGCTTGCGCCTCCGTGCCGCCGAGATCGACGAGTACGAGCGCCAGTACGAACGACAGGACGAAGGTGTCGTAGCCCTCGAAGAACGTCGCCGACGACAGGAGTCGGAGGAGCTTGCGCCGGTAGCGGTCGTCGCGCGAGGCCGTTCCGCTCAGGCGGGATCACCCGCCAGCGAGCGCGCTTCGGCCAGCTGGCGCTCGAGCGCCTCGCGGACGCGTGTCACGAAGGCGTCGATGTCCTCCTGGACGGACGCGTCGCCGCTCGGTTCGATCGTCGGCCCGAACGCGAAGCCGAGCCGAGGTCGGAGGGGACGTCCCCAGTGCCGGCCGGCCCGCGACCATCGACGCTGCGTTCCCCAGATCCCCACCGGGATCACGGGAGCGCCGGTGGGGAGCGCGATGCGTGCGATCCCGCTCCGGATCCGCTGGAGCTCGCCGGGCGCGAGGTTCACGGTTCCCTCCGGCGCGATCGCCGCGACCGCGCCGCTGCGGATCGTGTCGATCACCTCGTCGAGCGCGCCGGCGTCGCTCTTGCCGCGACGCACGGGGATCTGACGGTACCGACGGAGGAACCACCCGCTCACGGGGACGTCGAAGATCTCGGCGGCGACCAGGAAGCGCACGGTCCGTCGGCGCCGCCATGCGACCTCGGCCGCGAGACTCGGTCCGTCGAGGACGCTGACGTGCACGAACGCGAGGATCGCCGGGCCATCCAGCGGCACGTAGTGGATACCGGCGACGCGGACGCGGAACAGCGCGCGCACGATCAGCTCGGCGATCGGCACGCCGAGCTTCCACCAGATGTTCAGGTCGCCGCGAAGGGCTCGCTCGCTGCTGAGGGCCTCGGTCACGGATCGAACACCACGACGGAGCGGACCACCTCGCCGGCGAGCATCGCGCGGAACGCCTCGTCGAGATCGGTGAGGCCGAGCTCGCGCGTCACCATCCCGTCGAGGTCCAGGCGGCCATCGAGTGCCCAGCCGGCCATCTCCGGGAAGTCCTCCGACGGGATCGGATCGCCGCCGTCCGTGATCAGGAGCGACGTCTTCCGAGGGTAGGCGGCATCCTCGGTGCCGTTCCACGACAGCGTGACCTCGGCGGGGATCGGCGGCACGCCGATCGCGACCGCGATCCCCGCGTAGTCGAGCATCGCCACGGCCTGCGATACGACGGTGGGGACGCCGGTCGCTTCGAACGCGAAGTCGACGCCGTCGCCATGCGTGAGCTCGCGAACCGCAGCCACCGCGTCGATGGCGGAGGCGTCGACCGTGTCCGTCGCACCGAACCGCTCCGCCCAGGCGAGCTTCGGGGCGGCGACGTCCACGGCGATCAATCGCTCCGCGCCCGCGATCCTCGCCCCCTGTAGCGCCGCGAGACCGATCCCACCCAGGCCGATCACCGCCACGCGGGCGCCGGGCCACACCTTCGCCGTCTGGATCGCCGCACCGACCCCCGTGGAGACGCCGCAGCCGAGGAGGCACGCGCTCCGCAGCGGGAGCTCTGGCGGCATCGGGATCGCTTGCGCCGCGTGGACCACGGTGTGCGAGGCGAGCGTGCCGAGCGAGAGGGTCCCGGCGAGCGGCGCAGCGTCCCGCGCCCGGTGGACGCGGGGAGGCTGCTGCCACGCGTGCGAGCAGCGACGAGGTACGCCGCGCCGACACGGTCCGCACGTGCCGCACGGGACCGCCCATGCCAGCACGACGGGGTCGCCTACACGCGGCGTGTCCACGCTCTCGCCCACCTCCTCGACGATGCCGGCTCCCTCGTGGCCGAGGAGCATCGGGAACGGCGCTCCCCAGTTCCCGTGCTCGATCGCCCACAGGTCGGAGTGACAGACGCCGCTCGCCACGAGACGCACGAGGACCTCGCCGGCTTCCGGCGCGTCGATCGCGAGATCCTCGATACGGACCTCACTGCCGATCGCGT
This sequence comes from Actinomycetota bacterium, assembly GCA_035696925.1. Taxonomy (GTDB): domain Bacteria; phylum Actinomycetota; class UBA4738; order UBA4738; family HRBIN12; genus JAJNBA01. The sequence goes on along the minus strand of DASSDW010000264.1, from coordinate 18,054 downwards.
CCACCACCGCGCCGATCGCCTCTCGCGTCACCGTCTGTCCCTCTCGCTGCGAGCGGCTCATGCTAGCGTCGGCGTCGCCCATGGATGCCCAGACGCTCCGCGACCGAGCCGAGTCCAGGTACCCGGAGTTCCTCGACGTGCTCGAAACGATGGTCAACGTCGACTGCGGCTCGTACTCGCCGGAGGGCGTCAACCGGATCGCGGACCTCTGCGAGCGCCGGTTCCTCGATCACGGCTGGGAGGTCGATCGGCGGCCGCACGACGGGGAGCTCGGCGATCTCGTCATCGGGACCCTCCGGGGCGCCGGCGGCCCGGACGTGCTCCTCGTGGGTCACATGGACACGGTCTTCGACGACGGCACCGTGGCCGAGCGTCCGTTCTCGATCGATGGCGACATCGCCCGCGGCCCCGGCGTCTCGGACATGAAAGCCGGTCTGCTGGCGGGATTCTTCGCCACGCACGTGCTGCAGGACGTCGGCTTCGACGGCTTCGGCACCGTCACCTACGTGTGCAATCCGGATGAGGAGATCGGATCGCCCTTCTCGGGGCCGGTCATCCGTGAGCTGGCCCCGGCCCACGACGTCGCGCTCGTGCTCGAGGGAGCTCGCGCGAACGGCGACATCGTCAGCTCGCGCAAGGGGATCACCGACTTCACGATCACGATCGAAGGCAAGGCGGCGCACGCAGGCGTCGAGCCCGAGAAAGGCCGCAACGCGATCCTCCAGGCCGCACACACGATCCTGGCGCTCCAGGGCCTCAACGACCGCTGGCCGGGGGTGACGTCGAACGTCGGAGTGGTCCGGGGCGGAACCCGTTCGAATGTCGTCGCCGAGCGATGCGAGCTCCACGTCGACCTCCGGTCGCCCGAGCTCGCGGCGCTCGAGGAGGCGGAGGCGGAGGTGCAGCGGATCTGCAGCGACCCGGCGGTCCCCGATGTGCGGATCACGATCGACGCCCACGGCTGGCATCGGCCGATGGAGAAGGGTGAGGGGGGCAGCCGCCTCGTGGACATCGCCGTCGGGGCCGCATCGGAGCTCGGCTTCGAGCTCCGCGATGCGGCCACGGGCGGCGCCTCCGACGCGAACACGACGAGCTCGGCCGGTACGCCGACGATCGACGGCCTCGGTCCCATCGGCGGAGACGATCACGGGCCGGCCGAGTGGGTGGACCTCACGAGCATCGTGCCGCGCACCGCTCTGCTCGCGGCGATCATCTCGAGGGTGTGATCCGGATGTCGGAGTGGCCGCCGCAGGAGCTGCACCCTGAGGCCTACCGGCATCTCGTGGAGGGGGCTCCGGCGATCCTCTACATCGACCGTCCCGACGAGCTGTCGACGAACCTGTACACGAGCCCACAGATCGTGGACCTCCTCGGGTACAGCGTCCGGGAATGGATGGAGGACGAAGAGCTCTGGGTCCGGTCGATCCATCCCGACGACCGCGAGCGCGTGGTGCACGAGCACCGGGACAGCAACGCCAATGCCGAACGGTTCTTCGCCGAGTACCGGATCCTCACGAAGGCGGGTCGGGAGGTGTGGATCCGCGACGAGGCCGTGCCGGTGAGAGCGGAGGACGACACCGTCGTGTACTGGCGCGGCGTGATGGTGGACATCACGCCCCAGAAACTCGCGGAGGGGCAGCTGCGTTCGAGCCTCGAGGAGGTCCGACGCATGGTCGCCCAGCGGCGCGAGCTGGCGCATCTGCTGGAGACGGCTCAGGAGGAGGAGCGTCGCAGGATCGCCGCCGACATCCACGACGACCCGATCCAGGTGATGAGCGCGGTGGACATGCGGCTGCAGCTGCTGCTCGCCCGTCCGGATCGCTTCGATGCACACGAACTCGGCGAGCTGGCCGAGGAGCTGCGATCGGCGATCGACCGCTTGCGGAACCTCCTGTTCGAGCTCCGTCCCGTGGCGCTCGACCTCGAGGGGCTGACGCCGGCGATCGCGATGTACCTCGAGCACTCCGCGAAGGAGACCGGATGGTCCTGGGAGGTGATCAACGAGCTCGACGACGAGCCGCTCCCGGAGGCACGCGTGTCCTTCTATCGGATCGCGCAGGAGGGCGTCACCAACGCCCGGAAGCACGCCAACGCCACCCATGTGGACGTCCGATTGACTTCGTCGGAGGGCGGACTCCTGCTACGGATCGTGGACGACGGTGACGGGTTCGATCCTTCCCAGAGGGCGGCGCCGGGTCACCTCGGCCTGGCGACCGTGACCGAGCGCGCCGAGCTCGCCGGAGGGTGGTGTCGCGTGCTCAGCGCACCCGGTGAAGGGACGGTCCTCGAATGCTGGATGCCGCTGATCGCGTCCGTCCCGGCGTCCTGACGTCCGATGGAACGGTGGCGGGCCGGGCGGGTCTGGCTCGCGATGTGGATGGTCGACGGTTTCCTCTTCCACCTCGACAGCACGGTGTACAGCATCTTCCTGATCATCCAGGTGGGGCTGGATCCGCTCCAGCTCGTACTGATGGGCACGATCCTCGAGGTCTCGTATCTCCTGTTCGAGGTCCCGACCGGGATCGTCGCCGACACGGTCAGCCGGAAGTGGTCGATCGTGATCGGGTACGTCGGGACGGGCATCGCGTTCGTGATGCTGGGGTCCGCGGATTCGTTCGGGGTCGCAGCTCTCTCGCAGGTCCTCTACGGCGTGTCGGCGACGTTCGTGAGCGGGGCGGACGTGGCCTGGCTCACCGATGAGGTGGGTGAGGACGCGGCTCGACCCCTCTACGTCCGGAGCGAGCAGTTCTTCAACGGCGGGGCGCTGGTCGGGATCGCCGGAAGCGTGGCGCTCGCGTCGATCGCGCTCCGGCTCCCGATCCTCGTCTGCGGCCTCGGATACGCCGTCCTGGGCCTGGCGCTCGCGTTCGGGATGACGGAGACCCGGCGCCCCACGCGAGACGCCGGGGCGAAGCTCCGACACTCCATGCGCGTCACGTTGCGGGACGCGGTCCGACAGGTCCGCGCGCATCACGTGCTGCTGCTGATCCTGGCGACGGCCGCGCTGCACGGGGCGTCGACCGAGGGCTGGGATCGCCTGTCCGATCTCCAGCTCCTGCGTGGCATCGGACTACCTTCGCTCGGCGACCTCGAGCCGATCGTGTGGTTCGGGATCCTCGACGGCGTGGGACTGGTCCTCGGCATCGCCGCGCTCGCCTACGTGCGGCGCCGGGGGCATCTGGAGGGCCACGGCCTCGTGGCGAAGCTCCTCGCCCTCGTCGACGTGTTGCTGATCGCCAGCGTCGTGGGGTTCGCGGTCGTCGGAAGCTTCTGGTGGGCGGCGATCCTCTTCTGGATCGTCGGTGGTCTGCGCAGCCTGCGCGGTCCGGTGTTCACGGCCTGGATCAACCAGGGGCTCGACCCCGCCACCCGGGCCACGATCAACTCGATGGGTGGTCAGGCCGATGCCGTCGGTCAGGCGATGGCCGGGCCGGTGGTCGGGGGGGTCGGCCGTGCCGTCTCGGTGCCGTGGGCCCTTTCGCTCGCCGGCCTGCTCCGACTGCCGATCCTGTTCCTGTACCTCCGTGCGATCCGGCGCGGCACCGTCGGCACCGTCGCTCCGGACGCGATGGATCAGGAGATCGATCTCGCCGACTGATGCCCCGGAGGGGGAGGAGGGAGCGCGGCGACACCGCCGTGATGGTGATGCGTCTCCGGTGCGCGCCGGCGACCGCGGTCGCGGATCGCGCACTCGACGCGGAGCACGCCGGTCGTGCGACGAGCGATCGCGTACGCGAGGTCGTGGACGTCGAACGGGAGGTTCCCGCCGAGGAACGCGGTCCGAGCGTGCACGCGAACGGTGAGCGAGGGGGCGCCACGGGTGCGAGGCTCCCTCGCGAGGGCGGTACGGAGCCTCGCCTCGGCCACGAGGTCACTTCGGTCGGCGGCCGACGGCGGCACGGCTCGCCACGCGAATCCGAGCCACCGTCCCACTTCCCTCCGATTCCGCCACGCCCACCACGCGGTGGCCAGGCGACCCACCGGGGAGAATCTCCACAGCCACGAGATCACTCGGAAACGTCCTTTCCAGTCCGTGTCTGGGATGTCTCTACCCGCGATGCCCGTGCGTCGAACGTGTCTCCTCGGTGGCCTTCGTCGCCCAGAGCATCACGTCGTCCGCGTCGTCCGGCACGGGCTCGGCCGGAGCCTGCCACCTCACCCTCGCGAACATCCGCTGTGCGGCGGCATGGATCGGGAACACCAGCGCCTGCACGAACGCGGTCGAGAGCCGGCGACTCGATCGAAGGGCCCGGACCCGGATGCCCGTGAGGAGCCGGGAAGGTGCGGGGGTCCACGAATAGCCACCGATCTCGAAGCCGGCCGTCCGCACCTTCTCGAACAGGGTCGGCGGTTCGTCTCGACGGACATGACCACACGCTTCGTCCAGGGGTGACCACATCGTGGCGTGCACCGGGGTGGAGAGGATCAGGACCCCGCCGGGCCGGCTGACACGGGCCATCTCGCCCAGGAGACCCGTGTCGTCCTGAACGTGTTCGATGACCTCGAAGGCGAGCACCGCGTCGAAGGAGTCGTCGGGGAAGGGCAGTGCCCCCTCCACGGCCGCCGTCGTCGCGCCGCGGGCCGCGAGACTTCGCAGGGCGTGTGTCGATGCATCGATGAACGTCGACGTGGCGACGGGCGCGGTCGGCCGGAGCCCGGGACCGATCTCCAGCACGGCGCCACCACCGATCCGCGGGGCGAGCCAGTTCCACACATGAGGCCGGACCTGGACGACGTGCTTCGACCCGCTCCAATGATCGGGTGCGGGCGTCGCGGGGACCGCGTCATCACCCCGCTCGTTCGGCGTCTGGAGTTCTCGCACGGCAGCTCCGGTCCGGTCGGAGCGGGGAGCATACCCGGCGTCCTTCCGGCCGCGGCTCTTGGTCGCCACGCGCCAGGGATCCATCACGGCCCGTTCAGCGACCGTTCATCCTCGCTCGGGCACGCTGCTGGCCTGAGGACACGGAGGAGGAACGGATGCGCATGGACACGGAGAGACCGACGGGTCCGGTCCGACACGATCTGTTTGCCCTCGCCATCGTCGCTGCCGCTTCACTGGTCGGTGCATGCACGGCGAGCCCGGAAGCCACGCCCACCACGGCGACGCCGTCGGCGACGACTCCCTCGGCCGACGCGCCTGCGACGATCCCGCAGCCGTCGGTCCTCGGGGACCTCCTCCTCGCTCCGGAGGGGGAGCGGGTCGACACCGCGATGCCCACGTTCTCCGATCCCACGACCATCACCAACCCGCTGTTCCCGATCTCGCACCAGGAGTCGGTCGTGCTCCTCGGACACGTCGACGGCGAACCGTTCCGGACCGAGGTCACGCTCCTGCCCGAGACGCGGATCATCGATTGGCACGGTCAACGGGTCGAGGTGGCCGTTTCGCAATACAACGCCTTCCTCGGGGAAAGGATCGCGGAGGTCGCGTTCGACATGTACGCGCAGGCGGACGACGGATCCGTCTGGTACTTCGGCGAGGACGTCTTCGATTTCCGGGACGGTGCGATCGTCGTCACCGAGGGGACGTGGCTCGCCGGCAGGGATGGGCCGGCCGCGATGATCATGCCGGCGGATCCACAGGTGGGTGACGTCTACCGACCCGAGAACGCACCCGGGATCGTGTTCGAAGAGGTCACCGTGGCGTCCGTCCAAGAGACGCTCGATGGGCCGCTCGGCCCGATCGAGGGCGGGATGCTCGCCTCGGAGCTCCACATGGACGGGGGCACCGAGGACAAGTTCTTCGCCCCCGGGTACGGGGAGTTCTCCACGTCCGGTGGAGGCGACGTCGAGGCGCTCGCTCTCGCCGTACCGACGGACGAGGCGACCGGGGCGATGCCGATCGAGCTCACGACGATGTCGGACGGGGCTCTGTCGGTGTTCGCTGCGGCCGGATCGGGCGACTGGAAGGCCGCGACGACCGCGGCCTCGGACGTGGTGTCCGCGTGGAGGGCATCCCGGTCGGCGGACGTGCCCAGCCTGATCGCGCCGCTGTTGGATGCAGCCGTGAACGCGCTCGACGCGGCCGTGGAAGCTCGCAGCCCCGTTCGGGCTCGGAACACAGCGATCGAAGCAGCCCGGTTGAGCTTCGACCTCCAGCTTCGGTACCGGCCCGCGACGGAGATCGACCTCGCTCGGATGGACCTCTGGGCGGCGCAGCTCCTGGTGGACGAGGCGGCCGGGGACACCGACGGGGTTGCGGCGGACGCGTACGCGATGGACTACGTCCGTGACCGGATCTGGGTCGCCCTCGATGAGGCCGAGCTCGCTCGCGTGAACTCCGCCCTCGGCGCGATCCAGGTCGCCGTGGTGGACGAGGAGCCCGCCGCGGCCGCCCAGGCGGCCGGTCGCCTCCGGCACATCCTCGCGGGGCTTGACCCGGGCTGAACCGACGTCAGCCTCCGGTCGACCGGTTCAGGACGTGTCGATCAGATGCGGGTCTCCCACAAGCCGACCACGTTGCCCTCGGAGTCCTTGAAGTACGCGTAGGCGCCCATGTCCGGGATCTCGGTGCGCGGCTGGACGATGCTGCCGCCGCCGGCGTCCACCTTCTTCAGCGACTCGTCGATGGACGTCACGCCGATCGTGATGACCGGGGTGGGCGTGTCCGCGGTCCGCTGGAACAGGCCGCCGTTGATGGCGCCGGGCTCCGTGGGGAGCCGCGTGGCCTCGTCGACCGGGGTGGTGGTGACCGTCGTGTACATGTTGCCGCCACCCATGTCCGCCTCGTCCAGCTCCCACTCGAAAGCGGAGCCGTAGAACTCCCGAGCCCGTGCCGCATCGTCGACCGGGATCTCGAAGTGCACGACCTTGTCCATGCTTCTCTCCCTCCCGGGCCTCCAGGCCCTCCGCACGTTCTCTCAGCCTAACCCTCCGTCGGTCCCGGCAGGACCGAACCCGTCGTGCCAGCGAACGTGCAGGTCGCGGAGGCGGACGGGAATCGAACCCGCCAGAGAGCTCGTCGCCCTCTCGTCGGTTTTGAAGACCGCGGGGCCCACCAGGAACCCAGACGCCTCCGTGTCCGAGGATAGCCGCGCGGGCTCCGGGGCTCGTGGTGTAGCGTCGCGAACGTGACGGAGCCGGCGGCGCCGAAGCAGCGACACATCGCGCTGATCCTGGCGAAGGACCTGGCCGCGAACCTCGCGAGCGCCATGCTCCTCGTCGACCCCGACGGGGATCTCGTCTTCTTCAACGAACCGGCGGAGCGGATCTTGGGACGTCCGTACGCCGAGGCCCAGATGAGTAGCGCGGAGCTCGCGAAGACCTTCAAGCCCGTCGACGAATCGGGAGCGCCGATCCCTCTCGCGGACCTGCCGCTCGCCTCGGCCTTCCGCGAAGGGATCCCCAGCCACGGGCATCTGCGGATCGAGTCGATGGACGGGCGGACCCACGACCTCGAGGTCGTGGCCGTGCCGCTGTTCGCGCAGGAGGATCAGCTCGTGGGCGGACTCGCCGTCTTCTGGGAGCCGGCCGGGGAGGCCTGACGTGCGCGCCAGGTTCTGGGGCTCCCGGGGCTCACTGGCGTCGCCGGGACCGGACACAGTCCGGACCGGTGGCAACACCTCGTGCGTGGAGGTGCGCCTCGACGACGGGAGCCTGGTCATCCTCGACTCGGGAACCGGGATCCGGGCGCTCGGGGCGACCCTGGACGGGACGGCGCCCAGACGCATCGACATCCTGCTGAGCCATCTCCACCTCGATCACCTCGAAGGGCTCGGGTTCTTCGCGCCGCTGTGGGATCGGACGGCGCAGCTCCACATCTGGGGGCCGCCCTCGCCGACGCGATCGCTCTCCGACCGGATCTCGCAGTACCTCTCGCCGCCCCTGTTCCCCGTCCGGCTCGCCGAGGTGCCCGCCCACCTCGAGCTCCACGACGCTCCGTACGAGCCGTGGATGCTCGGCTCGGCGACGATCATCGCCCGTCCGATCATCCACCGAGGCCCGACCGTGGGCTACCGGATCGAGGACGGAGGCCGGAGCCTCGCCTATCTCACCGACCACGAGCCGGCGCTGTCGGTCGACCTGTCGAAGGTGGAGCCCGAGTGGGTGTCCGGGTTCGAGGTCGCCACGGGCGTCGACGTCCTGATCCACGACTGCCAGTACACCGAGGAGGAGTACCCGGGGCGCGCGGGGTTCGGTCACTCCAGCACCCACCACGTCGCCGATTTCGCCCGACTCGCGTCCGCGCGACGGCTCCTCCTGTTCCATCACGATCCCAATCACTCCGACGACGAGCTCGATGCGCTCTGCGAGCGGGTACGCGAGCTCTGGAGCGACGGCGCCGTCGACCTCGCCCGCGAAGGCGAGGAGATCGTCTTCGGCTGAGGCGTTCCGGCGGTTCCCCTCAACGTCACGGGGTCCCCGTACGATGGTTGTTCCGATGGAAGCTGCATTCTTCGATCTGGACAAGACCGTGATCTCGCGGTCCAGCACCCTCGCGCTCTCGCGCCCCCTGTACCGGGCGGGGATGGTCTCCCGCGGTCAGCTGCTCCGCGGTGCGTACGCCCAGCTCGTCTACCTGCTCGTGGGAGCCGACGAGGGGAAGATGGAGCGCCTGAAGGAAGGGATGCTCCAGCTCACGAAGGGCTGGGATCGCGCGCAGGTGGAGCGGCTCGTCGAAGACGTGATCCTGGAGGTGATCGATCCCTACGTCTACGCCGAGGCGCTCGATCTGATGGAGCTCCATCGATCCGAGGGCAGACGCATCTACATCGTGTCGTCGTCGCCGGAAGAGGTCGTCCGACCTCTGGCGCGCCATTTCGGCGTCTCGGGGGTGATCGCCACGCGCGCCGCGATCGGTGCGGACGGCCGATACACGGGGGAACTCGAGTACTACGCGTACGGCGAGGAGAAGGCCGCCGCGGTCCGCGCCGTGGCCCACCGGGTGGGGATCGATCTGACGCGTTCGTACGCCTACAGCGACTCCGCGACCGACCTGCCGCTCCTCGGCGCCGTCGGTCACCCGGTGGCCGTGAACCCCGACAAGGAGCTCCGAAGGGTGGCGGAGGAACAGGGTTGGCCCATCCGCGACTTCCATCGGCCCGTGCGGATGCGGACCCGGCTGGCTTCGGCCGTCCCGGGCCCGAGGGCGAGCGTGACGGCCGCCCTCGCGGCGGCCGGCGTGGCCGCGGTGCTCATCTGGGTGGTGCTGCGCTCGCGCGCCGCCGGCCGCCGCGCCGCGTCCTCCTCGTGAGGGTCGTCCCGCTCGTGCTCGGCTTCGTCCTGCTGGGCGCGTGCGACGGGAGCCGTCCGCCGGCGCCGCCGCTCGACCCGTCCACGATCGATCCGAGCTCCAGCGGCGAGCCCTGCGCGGCCGCCGAGGTGAACGGAGCCACGGTGCAACGGTTCGAGGTGGACGGCTCGTGCGTGCCGGGCGACGTGCTCGTCCTGTACCGCTGTGCCCCTGCGGCGATCCCCGTCCTCCGGATCTCCTCGGTGAACGGGCCGGCCCTGTTCCTCGGGGGTCCGTTCGCCGTTCCGGCGAGCACGCTCCCGGCGCAGGTCCGGTTCGCCGGAGCCGCCCGGGGCACGGAGGTTTTGATCGCCGACCCGCTCCCGCCGTTGCCGACGCCCACGCCGGCCGGCTCGAGTCCGACGGTGGAGGGCGAGCCCATCGTCGAGCCGGAGCGACTCGTCTACGTCCGCGAGGAGGGCCGCACGGAGCGGTGGCTCCAGCTCGAAGGGCGGCAGCGGCTCCACGATCCACCGATCGTGTGGATCATCGGGGACTCGATCATGGATGGCGGCCGTGAGGAGGTGGAGACAGCCCTCGCCGATTGGAGCCTGACCCTCGACGCCGAGGTGGGTCGGTCGTCGTCGTCCGGCGTCGAGCTGGCGCAGGCAGCCGTCGAGCAGGACGCGGACGCCGTGGTGATCGAGCTCGGCACCAACGACACGTCCCCCGCGGTGTTCCGCTCGCACCTCGTCGAGACCCTCGATACCGTGGCGGGCGTCCCGCTCGTGATCTGGCAGACGACGAGGGGTCCGGAGGACGACCTGATCATCCCCGAGGTCAACGAGGCGATCAGGGAGGTCGCGCCGACCTACCCGAACGTCTCGATCGCCGACTGGACCGCTTTCGTACCGGACGAGGCGGTGCAGACAGACGGGATCCACCCCGACGAGGGTTTCCAGGATCTCGAGGCCGAGCTCCTCGTGCCGTTCCTGTCGGAGTGGCGGGACGCGCTGGATCGGCGGGGAGCGACCGGCTGCGGCCGGGACACCGTGCGCGAGACGTCCTGACGGCGCCCGGAGACGAGAGAGCGGGAGGAGCAGGTATCAGGCGTCTCGTCTGCATCGTGCTCGGGTTGCCGGACCTCACGTGGCCCGGGGACCTGAGCATGCCTCCCGCGGCAAGACTCGCGCGTGGGTTCTGCTCCCCCCGCAGCTACCTCTCGATAGCGCTCCGACCGTACACCCGCCTCGTGATGGACCGCAACGGCGGAGGTCAGGAGCCGGACGCCGCCGGATGCTCCAACAGGTCCGCGAGCCGCTCGGCACGATCCGCCGCGTCGCGGGGCATGCCCGACGAGACCGCGCGCGCGATCAACAGGAGCTCGCGCTCGACCGTGGGCGCCATCTTCCCCGGTCGCCGCTGGACCACCACATCCAACCGGCCGACCGCTCGCTCCAGGCGCTGCATCATGACGAGCCCGGGGTTCTGGCGTTCGCGATACTCCGCGAGCGAGACGATCTCTCCCATGCGCCCATCATGAACCCCCCCACTGACACGCCGGGGAGGTTCGCGGATCCGAGGCCTGACTAGGCGACTCGGACGGAGTTCACGGGCGCGAGCCGCTCGTGTGCCGTGAACCACGAGGCTCCCGCGTCGGCGGACCCGAACACGTCGCCGGACGTGGCCCCGAAGTACAGGCCCATCCCAGCGCCCTCTCCGTCGGCCGCGAACGCCTGTCGGAGGATCGTGAGGAAGGCGTCCTCCTGGGGGAGCCCGTCGCTCAGCGACGTCCACGATTCGCCCGCATCGCGCGTGCCGTAGACACGCGCTCGCCCGTCGACCGTGACGCGGTCGCCGTCGCTGTTCATCGGGATCACGAAGGCGGAGTCGGGATCGGCCGGATCGAGCACCATCGGGAACCCGAAGTCCGCTGGGAGGCCGTCTGCGATCGAGATCCAGCTCTCGCCCGCGTCGTCGCTACGGTAGACGCCGCCGTGGAACTGCATGAACAGCCGTTCCGGTCGGAGCGGCGCCCGGTGCATGTTGTGGACGCAGAGGTCCAGAGTTCCTTCCCTCGCGTCCTCGGGGATGTACCGGGGGACCAGACCCTCGTTGCCGTGGCGCCACGACTCGCCGCCGTCCTCGCTCAGCCACACGCCGACCGCGGAGATCCCGATGGCGAGCCGCGAGGGATCTCCCGGCCACGTGGCGATCGAGTGGAGGCAGAGTCCGCCGGCGCCAGGCTGCCACGACGAGCGGGTGGGCTGGTCGTAGAGCGCCCGGTTCAGCTCCCAGGTCATCCCGCCGTCGGTGGAGGCGAACAGCCCGGCCGGCGCGACGCCCGCGTACATCAGGCCGTCGGCCTCACCCGGCTTGATCGACCAGATCCGTTCCAGGCTCCAATCGCTCCCTTCGGGGTACCCGAGTCCGGTCGTCGGCTCCCAGTCGCCCGTGGGATCCATCGTGTGCATCACGCGAGGGCCGAAGTGCCCGGAGGTCACGGACGCGAAGTAGCGGCCGCTCCGGGGATCGCGGATCGCGAACTCCACGACGTTGCCGGGGAACGCGCGGGCCGCGACGTCGAACGGCTTCTCCGCGCCGGCGTCGCCGCGGAGGACGAACAGTCCTTTCTTCGTACCGACCAGCAGCTCCGTCATCGCTCGCCTCCTGAGATCGACGGGAGGACGTGCACGGTCGCGTCGGAGGCGACCGCCGCGTCCTCCCGGACGCGTTCACCGTTCACGAAGACGTTCACGTGCAGGCGCACCCGGCCGTGTTCGTCCAGGACCCAGCCCTCGATCCTCGGGTGTTGCCGCTCGAGCTCCTGCAGGACCTCGCCCACCGATGCACCGTCGATCGTGACCTCACGGTTCCCACCGGCGAGGTCACTGAGCGGCGCGCGCAGCCTGACGATCGCCATCGTCTCGAGCCTATCCGGCGGCCGCGGCGGCGACGAAGCGCTCCAACGGGACCTGCCATCCGCCGTCGTGACCCTGCCGGGCTTCCGCGGCGCGAGCGCCGAGTCTTGCCCAACCTCGGTGCTCGAGCCTCACGACCGTCCCCTCGCCGTCGGGTTCGAAGACGATCTCGACCTCGGTCGGCGGTTCCGGCCGGTCGTTCGGCTTCCACGCGAGCACGATCCGGGAGGGTGGCTCGAAGGCGACGACCTCAGCCCAGACGCCTTCGACACCCTCGGACGTGACCTCGTAGAGGCGCCCACCGGCGCGAGTCTCGAAGACGACGCGTTCCACCTTGACGCCGTCGCCGTATTGCTCGTCGGCGGCCCGTGAGAAAAGTTCCGCGGGCCACCATCGGTCGATGTGCTCCGTGAACAGTCGGAAGGCTTCTTCCGCGGTTCGGTCGACGCGGACGCGCTTGCGGACGGGTTCGTCGATCGCTTCTTCGTCTGTCTTCGGGGTCGTCATCGCTGCTCCTTCCGAGACCGACCGGACGCGCGGCGGCACCCCTTCAGTGCTCGCACGATCTCGTCCCGGCGTGCGCGTTGGAGTTCCCTGCTCACCTCCGGATGCACGGCACCGATCATCGCTTCCTCCTTCCCGTCGAGCCCGAGGGCGCCGACTCCACGAACTCCTTGAATGCGGCGAGGCGTTGATCCCACATCGCCCCGATGGCGCGCATCCAGGCCTCCGCCTCGGCGAAGGCCCGGGTGCGCAACTCGTAGCGGTTCTCGCGACCGACACGGGTGGCGGTGGCGAGGTCCGCTTCCTCCAGCGCGTCGAAGTGCTTCGCGATGGCCTGGCGTGAAACCGGGATCCGACGAGCGAGCTCCGTGGCGGTCAGCGGGCCGTCCTTCGACAGCTCGTGCACGACGCGCCGCCGTGTGGGGTCGGCGAGCGCAGCGAAGACCGCGCCGGCGGGATCTGGGGTCATGCGGCCTCCAGGTACTCCTTGAGCTCCTGAAGCTCGTGCGCCCAGCCCTCGTCGTTGCCCTTCTGCGACTGGGTCTCGATCTGATCCGGGAGCGAGGCGAATCCGGACTCGACGAGCCGCACGCGCGTCGACGCGCCGTCTTCGAGCTCCTCGAGCGTGAACGAAACGGTCGTGAACGGGCGCCCGAGTCCCTCCGGCCGCCATCGGAACACGAAGTGGCCCGGTGGCTCCACCACGTCGACCACGGCTTCTGCTGTGGCCTCGTCCCATTCCAGGACGGCGTCGCCGCCCGGGCGCAAGTCGATCTCGGCGCGCTTGTCCGGGAACCAGCGGAGGAGCTGCTCAGGCTCCGTGAGCGCTGCCCACACCCGTTCCCGAGGTGCGTGGATCTCCAGCTCTCTCCTGACCTCATCTGGGATCTCCATCTCGGGCTCCTCTCCTTCCGCTCCTTCCGCAACCGTTCAGTTGCGTTTGAGCATACGCAACCAAGAAGTTGCATGTCAAGTCGGGTCCCCGGGGGATCGGTTCCGCAACTGCGAGGATGGACGCGGGTATGACCGAGCATGCGGTGGTGATCGCCGGAGGAGGTCCGACCGGGCTGATGCTGGCGGGCGAGTTGGCGCTCGCGGGCGTCGACGTCGCCATCGTCGAGCGGCGCGCCAGCCAGGACCTCCCCGGCTCGCGCGCAGGCGGCCTGCACGCACGCACCATCGAGGTCCTTGATCAGCGCGGGATCGCCGACCGATTCCTCGCGGAGGGCAAGAAGGCTCAGGTCGCGGGGTTCGCCGGGACGCCGTTGGGCATCAGCGACTTCCCGACGCGCCACAACTACGGGCTCGGGCTGTGGCAGAACCACATCGAGCGCATCCTCGCCGCCTGGGTCGACGAGCTGCCGGTGCGGTTCTACCGCGGGCGGGAGGTGACGGGTTTCGCACAGGACGACACCGGCGTCGACATCGCGCTGTCCGACGGCGGGTCGCTCCGGGCCGCGTATCTCGTCGGATGCGACGGAGGACGCAGTCTGGTCCGGAAGGCGGCCGGCATCGAGTTCCCCGGGTGGGATCCAACCACCAGCAGCCTGATCGCCCAGGTCGAGATGACCGAGGAGCCGGAATCGGGCATCCGCCGCACTCCCTCGGGCATGCACGCCCTCGGCAAGGTCGAGTACGAGATCGAGGACGGCGAGGTCGTCTACAAGCCAGGAGGGACGGTCGGGGTCATGCTGACCGAGTCCGAGATCGGCACGAACGAGCCCACCCTTCGCGATCTCAGCGAAGGTCTTATCGCCGTCTACGGGACCGATTACGGGATCCACAGTCCCACCTTCATCTCCAGGTTCACCGACATGACCCGGCAGGCCGCGACCTACCGCGAGGGACGGGTCCTGCTGGCCGGCGACGCTGCGCACGTGCATTCCCCGGTGGGTGGACAGGGCCTCAACACCGGCGTGCAGGATGCGGTCAACTTGGGCTGGAAGCTGGCCCAGGTGGTCCACCGGACGACGCCGGAGAGCCTGTTGGACACCTACCATGCCGAGCGTCACCCGGTCGCCGCCCGCGTGCTGCGCGACTCGATGGCGCAAGTCGCACTCATGCGCGTCGACGATCGCATCGAGGCGCTGCGCGACGTCGTGTCCGAACTGTTGAGCATGGACGAGCCGCGTACACGATTCGCCGCGAGGATGTCGGGTCTGGATATCCGGTACGACCTCGGGGAAGGACACCCGCTGCTCGGACGCCGCATGCCCGATCTCGACCTGGTCACCGCCGACGGCCCGCTGCGCGTCTTCACCCTGCTGCACGATGCCCGGCCGCTGCTCCTCAACCTCGGTGAGCCGGGCACCTTCGACATCACTCCTTGGGCCGACCGCGTTCAGGCGATCGACGCCGGATTCGTTGGTCCGTGGGAGCTTCCGGCGATCGGGACGATCACCGCTCCCACGGCCGTACTGATCCGGCCCGACGGACACGTGGCCTGGGTGGGAGAGGACCTCTCCCGACGCGGGCTCACCGACGCGCTCACGACCTGGTTCGGACCGCCTGTCGCGGCGTAACGCACCTGCCTTCAGGCTGAAACACGACGTGGATCGGGAGATGCGTCCTAGGTTGCTCTGAGGTGATCCGGGATGCGCCAGAACTCGAAATGGTGGCCGTCGGGGATCAGGAAGTCGCCGCCCCAGTTGAAACCCCAGCTCTCGAAGATCCGGACGATCTCGGGGTTCATCGTGGGCTTCGTTCCGTATGGATTCTGGGGTGCGTTGAAGTCGATCGCGGCGCCGTACGCGTGGTACGAAGGCGGCGCCGTCGGGCTCCGCGAGACCGTGCGGGACGCCCAGCATCCGGAGTAGACCTTGACCTCCGACGCGAGGCCCGACGCGGCGATCTCGTAGAGCGCGCCGCGGACCATGGGGATCAGCTTCCGGTGACACGTCACCGTCCCGAGCAACGGCACCTCCCTCGTGACGATGTTCCGTTCGACCCAGGCGGGGTCGATCGTCAGGTACGCCGGGTCCGCCTGCGGTGTCGCGGCGAACTCACCGAAGCGCTGCTTCACGAGGATCGGGGGCCGCACACCGCTCGCGACCCGCACGTACCTCGTCGAGCCCGCGACGTCGACCCGGAGGGGGTCCTCGCCCACGAAGGGGAGGAGCTTCTGTTTCCAGACTTGACGCGTGAGCGCCTCGGACGGCTGCGCCAGGAGGTACCGCTCGTGCGCGATCCCCAGCCGGCGGCCGACCTCGCGGTTCAGGAGCACCTCGGACCACCCGACCGCGTCGTCGGGGACGACCGCGCCGACCCGGACCGATCCGGTCCGGAACACGAGCCTGCCGCCGGGGCCGAGGCGGCGGAGTCTCGCGCTGTGCTCACCCAGCACCGCCCGGCCAGCACCGAGCGCCCGGACGATCTCCTCGCGGACGCTCGCGCCGACGAACGGCGCGTAGTCGTTCGCGTCCACCGCGAACGCATCGATCGGGAACGCGAACGGGCTCTTGGGCTCGTCCACCACCAACCCCTGAGCATCCTCGGTCCTGCGCAGCCACAGCGTGTCGCCCGCGACCACTACCACCTGGTCGAGGCCGGGCAGGCGTTCCATCTTCTGGCGGAAGGCGGGATCGTCGAAGCCACCCGGGACCCACGCGAGGTAGTTGTCGGGCCCCGAGTAGGGCGAGCTCGTTCCCTCGCCGAGGTTCGAGCGAACCGGTGCGGCATCCTGAGACGGCCAGAACAAGAACCCGGCGACGACGGCGAGGAGCGCGGCGGCGAACACGACGGAACGCCGCCGGAGGGCGACCTGGTGTGGGGGCACGTCCTCCAGGCTACTTCGGGTCAGGCACGCATCCGAGCACCGCTCGGGTCGTAGAGCGGGCCGACGGAGAGCGTGGCCTTCACCATCTCGCCTGCGACATCCACCTGGACCGGTGTCTCGTCCGCGACGACCGAAGCCTCCACCATCGCCAGTCCTACGGCCGCGCCGATCGTGTGCGCGTAGGCCGCGGACATCACCGTGCCCACGATCTTCCCGTCGGCGATCACGGACTCGCCGTGGAGGAGGACTGTCTCCGGATCATCGAGCGTGAGGCTCGCGAGTCGATGCGATCCCGGCGTGTCGTTCGCGCGGCGAGCCGCCTCGGCACCGACGAAGTCCTTCCCCAGGTTCACGACGTGTCCGAGTCCGGCCGAGAACGGATCGTCGGTCGGACCGACGTCGTGGCCGACGTGCACGAAGCCCTTCTCGATCCGGAGCGAGTCGAGCGCGTGGTAGCCGGCTTGTCGGAGGCCGAACCCCTTCCCCGCCTCGACGATCGCGTCGTACACGTGCACGGCGAACTCCGACGGCACGTACAGCTCCCAGCCGAGCTCACCGACGAAGGAGGCACGGATCGCGAGGATCGGCGCGCTCGCGACCTCGATCTCCTGCGCCGAGAAGAACGGGAAGCCCTCGTTCGAGAGGTCGGCCGCGGTGAGGCTTCCCAGCAGCTCACGGCTCCGCGGCCCCATCAGGGCGATCGTGGCGTATGCGCTCGTCACGTCGTCGATCGAGACGGTCCCGCCGTCGGCCTCGGCTCGGAGCCACTCGACCGTCCGGTGCTGCGTCGCCGTCGGCGTGATCACGAGGAACCGTTCGGCGGCCAGGCGCGTGACGGTCCCGTCGTTCTCGATCCCGCCACGGAGGTTCAGGAAGAGGGTGTAGACCAGGCGTCCGACACCTATGTCGACGTCGTTCGTGCACACCCGTTGGAGCAGAGGTAGGGCGTTCGCGCCGGTCGCCTCGATCTTGGCGAACGAGCTCAGGTCGAAGAGCGCCACGGCCTCTCGTGCGGCGCGGTGCTCCTCGGCCGCGTACGGGCACCAGTTCTGCCGCCCGAAGGAGTACTCGTAGTCCGGCCGAACGCCGGGCGGCGCGAACCACATCGGGCGCTCCCACTGGTTGAGCTCACCGAAGCAGGCACCCGCTTCCTCAAGACGGTCGTACAGAGGAGAGCGTCTGATGCCGCGCGCGGTGCTCGCCTGGAGGTTCGGCCAGTGCATCGCGTAGAGCCGGCCGAGCGCCTCCTTCGTCCGCTCATGGAGGTAGTGCTCGTTCGCTTGCGACGATGAGAACCTTCGAACGTCGACCTCGGAGGCGTCGAACGTGGGACCGCCCTCCCGGATCCACTCGGCAAGGGCGCGACCCGCCCCCGGCGAGTAGATGATCCCCTGCGAGTTGAACCCGGCGGCCACGAAGAGGTTCCGCACCTCGGCCGTCTCGCCGAGGCAGAAGTTCACGTCCGGGGTGAAGGACTCGGGGGCGCGGAGGAAGCGCGTGAACTCCGCCTTTTCGAGCGCAGGGATCCGCCGCGTCGCGTTCGCTCGCGTCGGCGCGAAGTGCTCCCAGTCGGGGCCGAACTCCCCGAACGCCCACTCGTCGGGTATCGATCCGGTCGAGCGAGGGCGTCCGTTCGGCTCGAATGCTCCGATCATCAACCCGCCGGCGTGATGCCGCGCGTA
>DASSDW010000263.1:0-5929 GCA_035696925.1 Actinomycetota bacterium | reverse complement strand
GACGGGGTGAACGCGTTGCCGCCGCTCCCGATCGATTGGGTCGTCGATCCGGACCCGCCGGGGCAGCCCGGTGATCCGGCGCTGCACTCGACGGACGCCGACAGTCGGAACTCGGTGATCCTGAAAGAGGTCGACGTTCCCGCGGGCACGCCATCGTTGACCTTCGACGCGGCCTGGGACCTGGAGACGACCTTCGACTTCGGGTACGTCCAGATCACTGACGACGGAGGTGAGACCTACACGAGCCTCGAGTGCACGGACACCGTGGACGACACGGAGGGTGGCAACGTCGGCCCTGGCTTCGGTCACGGGTTCAACGGCTTCAACGACGCTCCGACGTTCGCGCCGCAGACCTGTGACCTCACGCCGTGGCAAGGCCAGACCGTGGGGCTCGCGTTCCGGTATTTCTCGGACTCGAATACCCACGGGGCCGGCTTCTGGGTCGACGACGTGATGATCGATGAGACGCTGATCTCGGACGGCTCGACGCTCGCCGACTGGCAGTCCGCGACGCAGTTCAACAACGTCGAGGTGGAGGCGTACACGGTCCGGCTGATCGCCTACGGCGGCGGCAGGGCATGGATCGCCGAGGTCTCGCTGGACGCGGACAACAACGGCGTCCTCACCGGTGGAGCCCTCCGCAAGGCGATCGGGTCCCAGGCCGACACCGTGGCCGCGATCGTGACGTACCACGACTCCACCGAGTTGGTGCAGCAGTACGCGCCGTACACGCTTCGCGTGAACGGCGTGGTGCAGCCCGGCGGGTAACCGACGGGCGTCACGTACGGGAGAGGGAGCGGCTCCGCCGCTCCCTCTCCCATGTCCGACTCCATCTTCACCGGGTCCGTGCGAGGGAGCCGACCCGCTTCGCCCTCCGAGGCACATGCGAGACGTCCCGGAGGGCGATGCGGTCCTCGGTCGAGCCGCCGCTGCCGTCGAGGGCCGCGTACAGCTGCCACTGGCCCGGGAGGCCCCGCAGCTCGTGCGACCCGCGATCCTCGAACAGTAGATCGGATCCGGCCACCACGTCCCGGACGGTCCGGGTCACGAGCACCTCGCCCGGCCCCGCCCGGCCGACGACGCGAGCGCCCGCGTGGACCGCGACCCCTCGGACCTTGCCGTTGTCTCGGATGCACTCGCCGGTGTGGATCCCGGCTCGAGCCTTCAGTCCGAGCTCGGCGAGTGAGACCGCGAGGGCGGTGGCGCACAGGACGGCGGGTGTCGCCGCGTCGAAGGTCGCGAAGAAGCCGTCGCCGGCATCGTCAACCTCGTGGCCGCCCCATCGATCGAGGAGATCGCGAACCCGCCCGTGGTGGGCTCTCAGGAGCAGGGACCATCGCCGGTCGCCGAGCGTGGCCGCCAGCCGTGTCGAGCCGACGAGGTCGGTGAAGAGCAGCGTGACCAGGACGCGGCGTTGCGCCTCGTCCGAGGTCGCTGCGCGATATCGCTCTTCCTGGTCCATGACGGACCATCCCGTCCTTTCCCGTCGGCGGTGCCGGTGAAGCTGCGAGAAACGGTGGTGCTGTGGGGAAGTGCGAAGCTGATCGTGGACATTCGGTCTCCGTTCGTGCGCGGATGCGGCTCGGGAGGTCTTCCCTCTGATGCAGAAAGGCCGCCCGAAGGGCGGCCCTAGACGTCGGATGGGACCGGCGCTTAGGGCAGAGCCCCCGCAGGACGCGTCGTGAAGGGAAGGATGTCGAAGCTGAGTCGCCGACTCATGGTTCCCTCCCTTCCTCGCTCGGTCGTCATCGAGCCCGCACCCTAAACCTCCGTTCGCGGCCGACGCAATAGCTCATCGGGACGGTTTCGAGGGACTGCCATCGCGCGCCGATCCCGCCGACCAGGACCCGATACGCTCGAGCCACGATGAGCCCGAAGATGAAGAAGTACGAGACCGTCGAGGAGTACATCGCCGATCAGCCGGACGACGTCCGGAAGACCCTCGAACACGTGCGTCGCTCGGTGCTCGCCGTCGTGCCGAAGGCGACCGAGAAGATCGGGTACGGGATGCCGGGCTTCTACGTCGACGGGCGTCCACTCGTCTACTACTCGGCGTTCAAGGAGCACTGCAGCCTCTTCCCGGCAAGCGCTGCCGTGATCGAGCGACTCGCGGACGACCTGAAGGGATACGGCCTCGCGAAGGGCACGATCCGGTTCCCGATCGGCGAACCACCGCCGGCGTCGCTCGTCAAGAAGATCGTGAAGGCGAAGCTCGAGGAGCTCAGAGGCTGACAAGCCGGCCGGTTGGACTTCTGCGGGAACCCTTGGAGAAGACCATCCGCATCGCCGCACGCTTCCCTGCCCTTCATGGCAGCCAGTACGCGGACTCCTCCAGGACCACGGAGTCCGCGATCGGTGTGAGCCCGGATCCGTCTGCCGCTGCGGTGTAGACGTCGAACTGCTGGTCCTCGAGAGCCATCGAGAAGAGCACGTGAGAGCCGTCGGGGGACCACAGACCACCCATCGCGAACCCGCTGATCCCGTCGCCCGCGAGCCGCGAGGTCTCTCCGTCGAGCGTTACGAAGTGCAAGGTACCTTCGGATGAAGCCAGGATCGAGCTGCCATCCGGCGACCAATCACACGGGATCCCGGTGAGGACGACGTCGTCGAGCAACGCCCGCGCCTTGCCGCCCGCCGCATCCATCACCATCAACGTGCCCCGGCCGTCGTCGGCCACCGTGCGGACGAACGCGAGCTGCGTCCCGTCCGGCGAGTACTCGCAGGGGATGTCCCGCAGTCGCGTGAGCCGCTGCGGGTCTGCCCCGTCGGTCGCCCTGACCGTGTAGATGCCGGCCCGCGACGGGTCGGAATCGTCCCATCCCTCGCAGGCCAGTCGTCCCCCGGGCGCCCAGACGCCGCAGACGAGGTTCAGACTCGGATCCGTGGTCGCGAAGAGGCGATAGTCGCTCCCGTCGACCCCAACGGTCCCACCGACGAGCAGTCCCTGTTCGTTCGGCGCGGAGATCGCGAGCAGGGAGCCGTCCGGCGAGAGGTGCCTCGCCTCGAACTCTACTCCCGGTACGAATGGCGTTTCCCCCGAGCCGTCGGTGCTCACGCTGAAGTGCAGGAACTCGTCCGACGGCGTCATGCGAGAGAACAGGATGCGGCCCGGGAGCGGGGCTTCCATCGATGCCGTGGGGGTGACGGACTCGAGGTCGCCATCGTGCGTCGGAGCCGGGTCATCGGCCGTGCACGAAAGCCCGAGCATGGCGGCGACGACGAGGAGCGTGCCACGTCGCGTACGGGACCTCATGGCGAAGTCGCCTCCAGGACCCGCTCGATCTCGTCGATCACGTGCTGAGGATCCTCGCCCACGATGTCATGACCCGTGTGCACGACGACCTGCGTGGCCCGAGGGCTGAAGACGAGCCATCCCCGTTGGACGTCGACGTTGGTCGTCTCCGCTTCCAGGGTGGCGTCTTGGCCGTAGTCGACCGACATCACGGTGACGGGGATGTCACCGATCTCGGCGCGCGCATCCCATCCGGCATGCTCGACGGCCAAGTAGTCACGCCGTTCGATGTTGGTCGGGGCGTCGCACTTCAGGAACTCCACGAGATCGGGCGGCGGATCCAGGAAGGGCCCCGGGACATCTACGAACACGACGCCGGCGATCGCGCCGCGATGATCGGCGGCGAACCCGGAGGCGATGTAGCCACCGCCGGACGAGGCGACGAGGATGTAGGGACCGGGGATCTCGGCCGCGGCGAGCAGATGGTCGAGGTCCCCCGTGAGGTCGTCCAGACCTCGGCACCCAGTCGCCGGGTCGCTCAGACCAACCCCGGCTCGGTCATAGGCACACGTTCGCGTGAGATCGGCCACGTCCGGCATGACCTGAGACCAGAGCGCCACACCGGCCTCGTCGCCAGCTTCCAGGATGACCGTCGGTGAGCCCGCGCCGCTGCACTCCATGTAGAGCGTGCGTCCTTCGCCGACGTCGAACGACCCGTCGATAGCTATCGGGGGAGTCCGGGTGGTCGTCGAGAGAACGGGGTCGTCGATCGGATCCGACGAGCATCCCCACAAGAGCGCGACCGACACCGCGCCGACCGCGATCCGTCTTCCGGAGACCGGAGACCGAACGGAGATCACGTCGGTCACGAGAACACGAAGGAATCCACGATCTGGCCGCTGATCTGGATCAGCTCGCCGTGGCGAAGGCCACCCGGATCATCTTCGAGATCAACGATGACGACCTCGCCTGCGGACTCGAGGATGAACAACCGCATCGATTGCCCGGGGACCATCGCCCAGTGATAGCCGCCGAGGGGAGCCGATCCGTTGAAGAGCAGTGGTACTGCCGGCAGCCCCTCGCTGAAGGGGCACGTTCGCTTCCATGTCGGATCGATCTCGATGTCGAGCTGCATGCCCTCGAACCCGCCGACCGTGACCGGAGTCGGCTCGCTCACCACAAGGCCCGGCGCGGTCTCGAACCACGCGACGAGATCGCTCACCGACCGACCGACGCCGGGCTCCGAGGACTCCTCGCAGTCCCGTGAAGCGATGGTTGGGTCGTGCAGAAGATAGATCCCGTCTGGGACGAACAGGCTCTGGTGCTTGGGCGGTGGGTCCTCGTCGGCGACGAGATGGATGCCTCCACCGCCGTAGATCCAGGTCCACCCGGGGGAGACGATCTCGAAGTCGATCGTCGGCTCGGAGTAGGTCCAGCGGTACTTCCCGGGCTCCAGAGGTCCCTCGCACGGCAACTCCGGACAGTCATCGAGGATGCTGACGTCAGATGAAGGAGACTCGCCAGCGTCCGTCGGCGAGCCACCGCTCGGCTCAGGTTCTCCGCTCGAACACGATGCCAACAGAAGGATCGCCAGTACGGCCGCTCCGAAGCCAGACAGCCTCGATCTTCGTCCAATCATCAGCCCCCGTCTCCCAGCTCCATCCACGACGTCGTCCTTCGACGCACGACGAACGCTAGGGAGGCGGGTGATGAGAGGAAACGACAGGAACCCTACGTTTGATGCTCGGATCGGGAGGGTGCCTGGCGCTCGGTGACGGACGACGCGTGCCGACGAGCGAGCTCGGCACGGGATCTGATGCCGAGCTTCCGATAGATGCGACGCAGGTTCGACTCCACGGTCTTCACGCTCATGTAGAGCCGCTCAGCGGCCTCCTTGTTGGTGAGGCCCTGGGCGACGACATCCGCGACCCGTCGCTCCGTCTCGCTGAGCTCTGTCGGCGAGGCGGAGCGCCCTCCGATCCGCGCCAGCGCCTGATCGGCCCGCGCCTCCCACAGCGGTGCCCCAAGTGCGGCGAACTGCGACCGCGCCCTCTCGAGGGAGGCGCGTGCCTCCCGCTTCCTCTTCATGCGTCGGAGCGTCTCGCCGTGGATCAGGAGGGTGCGTGCTGACTCGAACGGGATCGCCACACGTTCGTGCTCCGCGAACGCTCGCTCGAGCTCGAGCAGCGCGCCGGGCGGATCCCCGAGCGCCGCGGCGATGAGCGCCCGGCATCTCGCCGCGGTGGCGAGCGCGAGCGGCCGGTCGAGCGCCGAGCCCTGCTCATGGAGTCGATCCACGATCTGCTTCGCTCGGTCGAGGCGTCCCAGGGAGATCAAGGCCTCGGCGAGATCGGGGACGAACGGGAACGCGCCCGGCTCGACGATCCCGTTGCTCACGAGCAGGCGATCCGCCGGGTCCAGAGCTCGGACGACGCCTTCGAGGTCTCCCACGGAGAGCGCGATGAACCCGAGCACCCTGCGGTTCTCGACCTCGGTCCAGAGGTTGCCCTGGGCGGCGGCGAGGGACGCTCCCGCCGATGCGTCTGCGCGCGCCTCGTCGACGCGTCCTTCGAGGGACGCGACGTGCGCCCTCGTGTACAGCATCTGATCCCGGATCTCCTCGAGGCCCGCCTGCGCGGCGATGTCGTATCCCTCTTCCGCGTGACGACGAGCGCCGGCCCATTCCCCTGCGGCGCA
>DASSDW010000262.1:0-6721 GCA_035696925.1 Actinomycetota bacterium | reverse complement strand
GTGCGCCTCCTCCACGAGCGGGGCGGGGCGCTGATCGTCGTCGAGGACGCGGAGGCCTCATCCGAGACGTCTCTCAGCCCCATGGTGCGTCGGCTCGCAGAGGTACAGGGCGGGTGGGCCAAGATCGAACCCCGCGAAGGGGGCGGCTCCTCGTTCACGGTCTTCCTCCCGGCGGGGGGGACGGCCGGCCCGGTGGCGTCGGAGCCCGAAGACGATACGTCCGCCCCGGAGCCCGTCGCGGACGAGGTCGAGCACGACCCCAACCATTGGGTGAAAGCCGAGCAGGCACTCGTCCGGGAGCTGCGTCAGCTCTCGCAGGGCAAGGCGAAGTAACCGCTACGCCGTCCGCAGGACGAGCGCGTCTCCCTGTCCGCCGCCGCCGCAGATCGCCGCGCCGCCGAGCTCCACGCCGCGCCGCCGCATCTCCATCACGAGGGTGAGGACGATCCTCGCGCCCGAGGAGCCGATCGGATGGCCGAGGGCGATCGCTCCCCCGTTCACGTTCACGATCTCTTCGTCGACGCCGAGCAGCCGGGCGGAGTGGATCGGCACCGAGGCGAACGCCTCGTTGATCTCGACGAGACCGAGGTCCGTGGCCGCCAGACCCGACTTCTTCAGCGCGCGCTCCAGCGCCATCGCCGGGACCGTCTGCAGAGACGGATAGCGATCGGACGACATGCCGTAGGCCACGATCTCGGCGAGCGGCGTCACCCCCAGCTCCTCCGCGCGCTCGGCGCTCATCACCACGACCGCGCTGGCGCCGTCGGAGATCTGGGAGGCGTTCCCCGCCGTGATCGTGCCGTCGGTCCGGAACGCGGGCCGCAGTCCCGCGAGCGACTCCGGCGACGAGTCGGGTCGGATCCCCTCGTCACGCTCGACCGTCACCGAGGCTCCCCGATGCTGCGGGACCTCGACAAGGACGACCTCCTCCGCCATCCTTCCGGACTCCCATGCCGCGTGCGCACGCCGGTGCGAACGTGCTGCCCACGCATCCTGCTCCTCCCGGCTCAGTCCGAGCTCCGCCCCCACCTCGTCCGCGCCCTCACCCATGTGGTGATCGAGGAACGACGACCAGAGGCCGTCGTGGATCATCGAGTCGATCAACTCCGCGTCACCGAGCCGCACACCCTCCCGAGCCTTCGGAAGGACGAACGGGGCGTCCGTCATCGACTCCATCCCGCCGGCGACCGCCACCTCGATCTCACCCGCCCGGATCATCTGATCGGCCATCGCGATCGCCGACATCCCAGACAGACAGACCTTGTTGACCGTGATCGCCGGGACGTCCTTGGGCAGGCCGCCTCCGATCGACGCCTGGAGCGACGTGATCTGGCCGGCTCCGGCCTGCAGGACATGTCCCAGGATCGTGTAGTCGACCTGCTCGCCGGCGATGCCGGCGCGCTCGACGGCGGCACGGATCGCGTGCGCCCCGAGCTCGACCGCGCGGAGCTCCGAGAACGCGCCGCGGAACTTCCCGGTCGGCGTCCGCGCGCCCGCGACGATCACGGATCGGGTGGACGGGGTCACGGATCGAGTCTACGGCGGCGACCGTGAACGGGGCCGCGGTCGAGTGAAACGGGGTCGAAGATCAGGCGCGGGCGGCGAGGGCCTCGTGGATCACCGCGAGGATCTCGTCGCGGATGAGCTCGTCGCGCTCCACGAGCGCCTGCACCAGGGCCGAGTGGACGTCCCGGTTCTCCGCGAGCACCTCCAGCACCCGCTCCTTCTGCGCCGTGAGGATGTCCTCGACGCTCTGCTTGCCGCGATCGTCTGCCAGGACCTTGGCCACGAGGTTCGCGCCGCCGATCGGGCCGTGCGAGACCGCGTCGAAGGAGATCAGGGAGCCGGCCATTCCGAACGATCCGACCATCTGGGCCGCCAGCTGGGTGGCCATCATCAGGTCGCTCGCGGGTCCGGTCCCCGACTCACCGATGACCAGCTCCTCGGCGGCGAGACCGCCGAGCGCGATCGCGATGCCGGACTCGATCTCGGTCCTGCTCCGTGTGAACCGTTCCTCCTCGTCGCCGTGCGCGAGCAGCCCGAGGGATCCGCGACGCTTGATGATGGAGAGGACCTCCAGACGGCGGTTCTGCCCGAGGAAATGGGCGACGACCGCGTGGCCGGCCTCGTGCACCGCCACCGAGCGGCGATCGTTCTCGGTGTAGGTCACGGCCTGCTTCAGGCCGATCTCCTCGGCGAACTTCGCCTCCATCACATCGTCGAAGTTCATCTCACGGCGCCCGTCGCGCAGCGCGACGAGCAGCGACTCGTCGAACAGGTGCTCGATCATCACCGGCGTGTACGCGAAGCACTCGTGCGCGATCCGCGACCGAACCTCCGGATCGTCCAGCTGCTCGTGGTGCTTCTTCCGCCCGAGGAAGTAGTCGATCAGGTCTTCTCGCTCGCTCTGCGTCGGCAGATCGAAATAGAGCCGCCGATCGAACCGCCCCGGCCGCATCAGCGCCGGGTCGAGCACCTCTGCCCGGTTCGTGGCGGCGATCAGCAGCAGGTTGTGGTACTCGGGCCCGAGCATCTTGAACTGCCAGTTCGCCGGGAGGTAGCCGTTCAGCCACGCGAGGAGCTTGCCGCGGATCCGCGTCCGGAGCCGCGGCTGATCGAAGGACTGCATCTGGATCAGCAGCTCGTTCACCATCCCGCTCTCCGCTGCGCCGATGAAACGCTCCACGCTCCGGTCCATAGGAGCCGGAGCGGGAACCGCCGAGCTCATGCGATCCCTCGATCCAGCGATCGCGTCGATCTCCTCGATGAAGCCGATCGCGCCCCCTTCCTTGCGCGCGGCCTTCCGGAGCGCCTTGAAGAACGACCGGATGCGATAGGCGGTCATGCCCTGGAACATCGACACCATCGACGACGCCGAGATGAACAGGAACGGAACCCCCGCCTGCTTCGCCATCGCCTTCGCGAGATAGGTCTTGCCCGTCCCGGGCGGCCCCTCGAACAGGATCCCCCTCCGGGGGGTTCCGCCCAGCTCGTCCCGGAACGTCCCGTAGCCGAGGAAGACGTCGAGGGTGCGGATCACCTCGTCCACCTGGAGGTTCAGCCCCGTCACGTCGGTGAGCCCCACTTCGACCTGTTCCGGATACACCGTGATGTGTGGGGAGCGCCCCGTCATCAGCGGCAACGCGATCATCAGCCCGATCGCGATGATCAGGAGCCCGCCGGGCAGGTAGATCTCCCAGGGAAACCCTTCGGGGATCGTCGGAAGCCTGAGAGGCCGGCCCGAGGAGTACCGCCACCAGAGGTAGACGTCCAGCGAGGCGACGAGCAGGATCGCCCGGATCAGACGCTTCCGCTTGGTCCGCTCCCGCTGACGGAAGACGTCGGCGCGTCCGGCGCGGAGCGTGCTCGAGCCCGCGATGAGGGCTGCCGCCGCCGCGCTGTGGTTCTTCTCCGTCACCGTTCCTCCGAGATGCGCCGTGCGGGATGCCTTCTGGGCCATAGTCGGATAGCCACCGTATACCCTCCATCCTCACCCGTGAATCAGACCTTCGGCCCAGATGGGGGACGCCGCTCTGGGCCGAAAGTCCCAGCCGGGAGCGACTCAAGCTCGGCTATCGTTCGGCCGTGGCCCGGACGAAGCAGCCCCCGATCAGCACGGAGGACCGGAGCATCGTGGGCGCGCTGCTCCGCGACCTCCGGAAGGCGGCGGGGTACCGATCGGTCGATGCCGCGGCCGCCGAGGACGCCGCCCCGTCGTCCCGACAGACGATCTACGCCTACGAGCGCGGCGGGCTCACCCCGTCGCTGACCCAGTTCCTGGACCTGGTGGAGTTCTACGTGTTGCGCGCGCCCCATCGGGACGGTGCGAAACCCGACGAGGACCTTCGCGCGCAAGGGATCGCGGCCGTCTCCCGGGCGTTGGCGCTTCCGCTGTACCACGTGGCGGCCGCGCAGGATCTGATCGCGCGGATGCAGCCGAGGATGCGGAGGAAGCGGTGATCCTCGACATCCACCACGTGGGCATCGCGGTCGACGATCTGGAGGGGTCCGTCGAGCGCTATCGACGCACGCTGGGGGTCGAGCCCTCCCATCGGGAGCGCGTGGAGGATCAGGGTGTCGAAGAGGTCCTCTTCCCGGCGGGGACGTCGTTCATCCAGCTGCTCGGATCGCTGGGCGCGGACACGCCGGTGGGCAGGTTCCTCGCGACGCGCGGCCCGGGTGTGCATCACGTGGCCTATCGCGTGGACGACGTCGCGGCGTCGCTCGACCGCCTCCGGGGCCAGGGAGTGCGTCTCGTGGACGAGGTGCCGAGGCGGGGTTCACGCGACACGCTGATCGCGTTCGTCCATCCGAAGGAGATGGGCGGCGTGCTCGTCGAGTTGGTGCAGGTCGCCGGCTAGTCCGCGCCGGCCTCGCCGGGCCGGGCGCCGACCAGGACGGCAACGTTCCCCTCCGGCAGGCCTCCGTCCGCCATCAGCTGATGCGCCAGGCCGGTCTCTGCGTAGGGGTAGGTGTGGCCGAGCGTGGCGCGGATCTTTCCGTCGCGCACCAGGTCGTTGAACGCCGCCGCCTGCTCGTCGTTGAAGAGGTGGGAGCCCTGGTAGCGCTTCTGGAGGTACCAGAGGTACCGGACGTCGATCATCGTGTCGTAGCCCGTGGTGCCCGCGCAGATCACGATCATCCCCCCGCGGTCGCAGACGAAGTTCGACGTGGGGATGGTGTCTTGGCCCGGATGCTCGAAGACGATCCGAGGGCTGACCTTCTCCCCCACCGCGTCCCAGATCGCCTTGCCGAACCCCTTCGCGCCGTCGAGCCACGCCTTCCAGTCCGGCGAGTCCCACGGGGGCGGCACGCCCCAGTGCGAGAAGTCCTTCCGGTCGACGGTGCCGACCGCGCCCAGTTTCCTGCAGTACTCGGCCTTCTCCTCCGAGGACACGACCGCGACCGGGCGCCCCTCAGCGAGCGCCACGAGCTGGATCGCGAGCGAGCCGAGCCCGCCGGCCCCACCCCACACGAGCACGACGTCGCCCGGCTGCACGGTGTGCGGCGGCCACCCGTGCAGCATCCGGTACGCGGTGGCCCCGGTGAGGGTGGGCGCGGCGGCCTCCTCCCACGTGAGCCCCTCGGCCTTGGGGAGGCACTGATGCGCCTGCACCTTCGTGAACTGCGCCATCGACCCCCAGCAGGTGTCGTACCCCCACACCCGGAAGGTGGGCGCCAGTCCCGGGTCGTTCCCGTCCGCGACCCACGGGTCGGTCGGATCCCACTGTCCCGCGTGCACCACCACGTGGTCGCCCACGGCGACTCCGGTGACCTCCGAGCCGAGGGCGTAGACGATGCCCGACGCGTCGGAGCCGACGATGTGGAAGTCCGTCGGCTCCCCCCAGCGCGCCTGCGTCTTCGTCACGTCGACGGGCACCCCCCGCGCCGCCCAGACGTTGTTGAAGTTCACTCCGGCCGCCATCACCAGGACGAGCGCGTCCGTCGGGCCCAGCTCGGGGACGTCGATCACCTCGTCGCGGATCGCCTCGACCGGTTCCCCGAACCGGTCCGGGCGGACGAGCTGCGCGTGCATCCGGGGGGGCACCTCACCGAGGGGAGGGATCTCCCCGATCTCGTACAGATCCTTCGCCATCGGGTCCTTTCGATGTGTTCGACGCGCTGAGAGAGCGACGGAACCCTAGCAACGCCGGAGCGGTCGGCGGCTCACCTGAGACGATGGGGGTATGGACAGCCTCCAGGGTCACCTCCTGATCGCGGGCTCGGGTCTGTGGGATCCCAACTTCCGGAGGACCGTCGTGCTGATCGGTCACCACGACGAGGACGGCGCCGTGGGCGTCGTCTTGAACCAGCCGCTCGAGACGACCGTGGAGGAAGCGGCGCCACCGCTCTCCCCGCTGGTCCCGCCGGGGGAATCGTTGTTCCGCGGCGGGCCGGTGCAGCCGGAGGCGGCCGTGGTGCTCGCGGATTTCGAGGATCCCGAGCGCGCCGGCGTCCTCGCGATGGACACGATCGGCTTCCTCCCGGAGGAGAGCGATACCGAGTCGCTGGGCGGGCTCCGCCGGGCCCGCGTGTTCGCGGGCTACGCGGGCTGGAGCGCGGGACAGCTGGAGGCGGAGATGGCGGAGGACGCCTGGCACGCTGCACCGGCGGTGCCGGGCGACGTCTTCACCGACGACCCCGAAGGCCTCTGGTCGACGGCCGTGGGTCGCCTGGGCCCTGACTTCCGACTCCTCTCCACCATGCCGGTGGACCCGACGCTGAACTAGGCGGAGCGCGGTTCGGCGCTCGGGCAGACGAGCACCCGCGGGCACCAGCCGCACCACGTGCCGGGGGTGAGCGTGGCCTCACGTCCCCCGAGGAGCGCACCGGCCGAACGGGCAGCGGCGACGACGCGATCGGCGGTATGGAAGAGCGTCTCCTCCGCGACCTCCTCCGCCTGCCACTCGCCTGAGTCAAGGAACAGGGATGCGACGCGGTAGGGCGGAACCCCGAACCGGAGGGTCATCAGCAAGGCGTAGAAGCGCATGTCCTCCGCGTACTCCGGCCAGGCGCCGCCGGTCTTCAGGTCGACCGCCAGCCGCGTGGCTCGACTCGGTTCCAACCGGTCCGGGACCCCGAGCACGAGGTCGATCTTCCCGGACAGGGTGAGGTCGCCGCCGAGGAGCTGCGCCTTCACCGGGAGCTCCGTGACCGGCGCCATCTCGCGGCGGAGCTCGCGCAACGGTGGGAACGAACCTTGGAACAGGGTGACCTTCCG
>DASSDW010000261.1:0-16890 GCA_035696925.1 Actinomycetota bacterium | reverse complement strand
TCCTAATCAGAGGAAGGTAGCCGTGGCCGCCGACACCGCTCCGACGTGGGTGTCAGACCTCCCGGCTAACGTCCGCTCCATGCCACGGCCCCGGACGATCTTCGCGTGCTCCGAGTGCCGGCAGCAGGTTGCGCAGTGGGTCGGGCGGTGCCCCGGGTGCGGCGCGTGGGGGACGATCGAGAGCGCGGCGGGGGGCGCCCCAGCGCCTGGTGGGCCCGTCCTCATGCTGGGAGGAGGCTCCGCGGCGGTCGAGCCACGTGTGTCCACCGGGATCCCGGGGCTCGACCGGGTGCTCGGGGGCGGGCTGGTCCCCGCGTCCGTGATCCTCCTCGCGGGGGAGCCAGGGATCGGGAAGTCCACGTTGCTGCTCCAGCTCCTCTCGCGCCTCGCCGGGGACGGCCGCGGATGCCTGCTCGTCTCCGGCGAGGAGTCTCACGGCCAGGTCGCCGCCCGGTCGCGCCGGCTCGGCGTGGCGGGGGATGCGGTCGCCTTCGCGCCGGGCCGCGACCTGCGTGCCGTACTGGCGACCGCTCGAGAGCGTGAACCGTTCCTCCTCGCGGTGGACTCGATCCAATCGGTCCGCGATCCGTCCGCACCCCAGATGCCGGGCGGCGTGGCGCAGGTGCGGAACTGCACGGACGCCCTCGTCGGCATGGCCAAGGAGGAGGGGATCGCGGTCCTCATGACCGGCCACGTCACCAAGGACGGCGATCTCGCCGGGCCTCGGGCGCTCGAGCACGCGGTCGACGTCGTGCTCCTGTTCGAGGGCGACGCACGGTCCGGTTCGCGCGTGCTTTCAGGCGGGAAGAACCGCTTCGGCGCCGAGGGCGAGTCCGCGTGGTTCGAGATGGCCCCGGACGGGCTCCACGAGATCGATCCCACGGGTCTGCTGCTGGAGGGCGTCGGGGTCCCCGGCGCGGCCATCGCGCTCCCGATGGCCGGGAGGCGGGCCCTCGCCGTCGAGGTGCAGGCACTGATGGGGTCGGTCGACGGGCCGGCCCGCCGACAGACGACGGGTCTGGACGCCCGGCGTTTCCAGCTCATGGCGGCCGTGCTGGCTCGGGCCGCCGGCTACCGGCTCGGCAGGGCGGAGCTGTTCGGAGCCACGTCGGGTGGGCTCCGGGTCGACGATCCGGCCGCCGACCTCGCCGTCGCGGCGGCCCTCGCCTCGGCCGTGACGGGGGTGCCCACACCCGAAGGGGCCGCGTTCGTGGGGGAGGTCTCGCTCACGGGGCTCGTGCGACAGGTCTCCGGCATGCCGCAGCGGCTCGCCGCCGCCGAGGCCGCAGGCTGCTCACGGGTCGTCGGGGCGCCCGGTCCCGAAACGCGGCGGCATCCACTCTTGACCCCCGTGCGTCACGTGTCCGAGGCGTTGTCGTGGACGCACGACACTGCCGTGGCAACGCGGCGCCGAGCGTCCTGAACCATCGATCGATCGCGCCGTCGCGAGTCAGAACACGCAGGAAAGTGCCTCTGACCTGCGGTTTTGGGTTGCGGAGAAGGACGTTCCGTGTTACCCTTCTATCCTCGCCCGGCCAGGCTCCGGCCGGACGCACCTCTCGCGAAGGGAGACCCACTTGTCCGCGTTCCGCAAAGGAGACACCGTCGTCCACCCCGAGCACGGGGCGGCCGTCATCGAAGAGCTGAAGGACAAGGAGTTCCTGGGCGAGAAGCGGAAGTATCTCGTCCTCCGGGTCGTGTACGGGGACCTCACGCTTTCGGTCCCGGTCGACTCGGCCGAGCAGGTCGGGCTCCGGCCGGTCATCAGCAAGCCCCAGGTCAAGAAGATCCTCAAGGTGCTCACGGAGGCCGAGACGATCTCCGCCGCCAACTGGAGCAGGCGCTTCAAGAACAACCTCGAGAAGCTGCACTCGGGTGACCCGTTCGAGGTCGCCGAGGTGCTTCGGAACCTCTCGATCAGGGATCGCGAGAAGGGGCTCTCGGCGGGGGAGAAGCGCATGATCCACAAGGCGCGACAGATCCTGATCTCGGAGCTGTCCCATGCGGCGGGCAAGTCCGAAGAGGACGCCGAGCTCATGATCGACGAGGTCCTCGACGGGGCCCACGGCGTGAAGATGGCCGCCGAGGCCTGACCCGTACCCTCACCCCTTCCCGTTCCGACTCAGGAGCGGTGCCGGATGCGCCGATGACCCTTTGAGGGGCCGGATGGCCCCGATCAAGCTTCCCGAGGCGGGGTGAGCGTCGTGGCGGAAAACGAGCACGGGCGGGGCGACGCCCTCCGCGGCCGCGTGGCCGGGGGCGTCCGAATGATCTTCGTCGCGCTCAGCGCCACCGTCGGTGCTCGGCTCGGTGAGGCCTCCCGCACCACCAGCACGAGCCGCGCCCTCCTGTTCGTCTTCCTCGGAGCCGGCGTGGGCTACGTGATCGGCGGCGTCTTCGGACGCCTCACCCTCCGCGCGGTGCACGGCCTCGAAGCGGAGCTCGGCAGGAAGCCTCCCGCGGTCCTCGCCGGTGGCGTGGTCGGACTGGTCGTGGGATTGCTCGTGGCTGGGCTGATGATGATCCCTCTCCTGTTCCTGCCCGCCTCCGCGGCGTGGCCGGCCATCGTGTTCCTCTACCTCGCCTTCGGGACGCTCGGCTTCCGGCTGGGGCAGTCCAAGTACGAGGACATCTTCGGCCTCGTCGGCGTCAAGCCGCGCGCCGCCGGCGTCACGAGGGGCGACCTGCACGTGCTCGATACGAGCGCGTTGATCGACGGCCGCGTCGCCGACCTCGTGGCCACGGGGTTCGTGGCGGGGACGGTGCTGTTGCACGAAGGCGTGCTCCGCGAGCTCCAAGCGATCTCCGACTCCTCGGACCCTCATCGTCGAACGCGCGGCCGCCGCGGACTCGACATGCTCGTGGAACTCCAGAAGGCGCCGACCCTGCAGTTCCAGCTCGTGGAGGAGCTCGGGGTGATGGACGTCGATGCCGCGCTCGTCCGGCTGGCCCGGGAGCGGGGCGCCCAGCTGATCACCGTCGATCACAACCTGGCGAAGGTCGCCGAGGCGCTCCGCGTGCCGGTGGCGCAGATCAACGCGCTGGCCTCGCGCTTCCGCGTTCCCTACACGGCCGGCGACGAGCTCGCCGTCCGCGTCGTCAAGGAAGGTCGTGAGCACGGTCAGGCCGTCGCCTACCTCGACGACGGCACGATGGTCGTCGTCGAGCAGGCTGCGACACGCATCGGCTCTCAGGTCGAGGTGCGGGTGACCAACGTGATCCAGACGACCACCGGGCGCATGATCTTCGCCGCCCTCTCGGGTGATTCGCCCGCGACGGCAGCCGCCGACGCCTGACCGTCTCGGTCTGCGATGCTGCGGGCGTGGAGCCGGATCCGGCGATCGTGATCCTGCTGGCCGCCGGCGCCGGCCGCCGACTCGGCGGCCCGAAACCGAAGGCCCTCCTCCCGATCGGCGGCCGGCCCGTCCTCGCGGTGGCCGCCGCAGCTGCCGCGGCCTCCGGGGTGGCCGGGCTCGTCGTGACGTTCCCGCCCGGCTGGGAAGGACGCGCGCGCGCCTGCGTGGCGGATCTCGGGGTCGACGTGCGGCTCGTCGAGGGGGGCGGCACGCGACAGGCCTCGGTCCGGGCGGCTCTGGAAGCCGTGCCCGCATCCGTGACGATCGTTGCCATCCACGACGCCGCCCGCCCCTTCGCCTCCCCGGACCTGTTCCGCCGGGTCCTTCGCGCCGTGGAGCGAGGTCCCGACGGCGCGGTTCCGGTCCTCCCGGTGGCCGATACGGTGCTTCGGGTTCGCGGTGAGGTGGTAGAAGGCGTCGAATCACGTGAGGAGCTCGCGCTCGGCCAGACCCCCCAGGCGTTCCGGACCGCCGCCCTGCGAGAGGCGCACGCGAACGCGGAGGCCGCCGGCGCCTCGTTCACCGACGATGCGTCGATGCTCCGCTGGGCGGGATTCGAGGTGCTCACGGTGCCGGGCGACCCGGACAACGTGAAGATCACCACCCTGGCCGACCTCGCGCACGCGGATCGACGGATGGGCGCAGCCGGTGGCTGATCAGGTCGTCGGGCTCGGCTTCGACGTCCACGCGTTCGCGCCCGGACGTGCGCTGTGGCTCGGAGGCCTCCGATTCGAAGGCGAACCCGGTCTCGCCGGACACTCCGACGGCGACGTGGTCTGCCACGCGATCGCCGACGCGCTGCTCGGCGCCGTGTCGCTCGGCGACGTGGGCGCGCACTTCCCGGACACGGATCCGGCGACCGCAGGCATCTCGGGCGAGGAGCTGCTGGGTCGCACCCTCGGGCTCCTCGCCGAGGGCGGCCGTTCACCCGTCTCCGTCGACATCACGATCGTCTGCGACCGACCTTCGATCGCGACGCGACGCCTCGAGATGCGCGAGCGCCTCGCTCGGATCGCCGGGCTCCCGGTCGAGCGCGTCTCCGTGAAAGCCACACGTCCCGAGGGGCTCGGCCTCACCGGCGAGGGCATCGGGTGTCTCGCGCTCGCGGTGGTCGCGTGAGCGGCGAGCTCGTCACGGGACGTCGGGCCGTCGTCGAGGCGCTCCGAGCGGGGCAGGTCCGGGAGGTGCTCGTCGCCGCCGGAGCGCGCGACACCCAGGGGCTCCGGGCCGTCCGTGAAGCGGCCCGCGCGGCCAAGGTGCCCGTCCGCGCGACCGATCGGCGAGCGCTGGACGCCCTGGCCGGCGATCATCGCGGCGTCGTCGCCCGGACGGTGGGCGGCCGCGCCGGTTCCCGGCAACTGGGGGAGCGCGACCTCGCCACCCTCGCGTTCGCACCGGACGCGATCGTCGTCGTCCTGGACGGCATCACGGATCCTCAGAACCTGGGTGCCGCAGCGCGGACGGCGGAGGCGGCGGGCGCCGCGGCACTGGTGACCCGCAGCCGCCGCGCGGCCGGCGTCACCCCGGCGGCGATCCGCGCATCGGCCGGCGCCCTGGAGCATCTCCCGCACGCCGTCGTCGCCAACATCGCCCGAGCGCTCGCGCGTCTGCAGGAGGCGGGATTCTCGGTGATCGGGCTCGACGACCGCGCCTCGTCATCGATCTTCGATGAGGAGTGTCCGACGGGGAGGGTCGCGGTCGTGGTGGGCTCGGAAGGTGAGGGCATGTCACGGCTGGTGCGCGAACGGTGCGACCTGCGGGTGGCGCTTCCCCTGAGGGGTCGCGTCGCGTCATTGAATGCCTCCGCCGCGCTCGCAGCTGCCCTGTACGGCTTCGTCCTCCCGCGCGAGGTCGTTGCCTCCCCTCCATCCCCTGGCTAGGCTCGCGGCACCGCCTCCTGCGGGCATCGTCGATGAACGACATCCCACCACCGCCTTCGCCCGGAACCGTTCCCGGTGTGCCGACCCCGCGTCCGGCGGCTCCGCCGACGTCGCGTCCTGGCGCCGTCACCGGCGCGGCGGCGATCCTGCTGATCGCGGGGGCGCTCGTCACGATCTTCGCTCTGATGGGCCTGACGGGCGACGGCGTCGACATCGACGCGCCGTTCCTCGAGGGGGAAGCGGCCGCGCGGATCGTCGCGCTGGTCCTGGTGGTGCAGGGGATCTTGTCCCTGCTCGCCGGATGGCTGATCCTCCGGCTCCGGCCCGCGGGGCGGGTCCTCGGGCTCGTGCTCGCGGCGCTCGGCATCATCGGTGGCTTGGCGCAGCTCCGGAGGACCGGGAGCGCCGGTCTCCTCACGTTCGCGCTGGACGCGTTCGTGATCTACGCCCTGGTGACGTACGGATTCCTGTTCAAGCCGCGGGAGATCCCCCGGTAGACTCAGGTCCCGGCCGGCGT
Organism: Actinomycetota bacterium; assembly: GCA_035696925.1. Lineage (GTDB taxonomy): Bacteria > Actinomycetota > UBA4738 > UBA4738 > HRBIN12 > JAJNBA01. The sequence goes on along the minus strand of DASSDW010000261.1, from coordinate 11,137 downwards.
GGCGCAGTCCGGTAGCGCAAGCGATTTGTAATCGCTAGGTCGTCGGTTCGAATCCGACCGCCGGCTCTCGCGAACGTGGCGTGCGCCGCAACGCCCCGCGGCGTTCAGGATCCGGGCAGGAACACGTGGAACGAGGCGCCGCCCCCCTCGCGCTCCTCGGCCCACGCGCTGCCCCCGTGGAGCTCGGCGAAGCGCCGCACGAGGGACAGGCCGATGCCGACGCCCGGCGCATGCACCGAGGAAGAGCCCGGCGCCTGCCGGAACGGCTCGAAGACCGCCTCCCGGAGCTCGGGAGGCACGCCGGGGCCGTCGTCCTCGACGACGAACAGCACGCCGCCCTCGTGCGGCCGCGCGCGGACCCAGATCTTGGCTTCCTGGGGGGTGTGCCGGATGCTGTTCGACAGGAGGTTCTCGAGGATCCGCTCCGTCTTCGCCTGATCGATCTGGACGCTCCCCGCCTGCACGTCGAGCTCGATCCGGCGCCCGCGCGTGTCCATCTCCGTCACCGCTCGCTCGACGAACCCTTCGAGGTCGGTGGCCCGGCGCTTCGGCGACACGATCCCGCGCTGGAGTCGATCGAGGTCGAGCAGGTCGGACAGCAACCGTTCCAGCTTCCTCGCGTTCGCCGCGATCCTCCCCACCATGTCGAGGGCGTCGTCCTTGGGGAGATCGAGCTTGGAACGCTCGAGGGTGAGGGCCGATCCCAGGATCGAGGTGAGCGGGGTCCGCAGGTCGTGGGAGACCGCTTCCAGGAACGTGTTCTTCATGTCGTCGAGCATCCGGAGGCGTTGCGCTGCTTCGCGTTCGCGCTTGAAGGCGTCGGAGTACTTCCGCTCGCTGGCCGCAAGCGCGCGCTCCGCGCGCTTGCGTTCGGTGATGTCGACCATCAGGCCGCGGAGGATCGTGGGCGCTCCTCCGCGGCCGCGGATCACGTGCACGAGATCGCGGATCCATCGGGAGCCGTGATCGCTCGGGACCCGATACTCCAATCCCTCCCCGACGCCGCTGTCGATCGCGCGCAAGAGCGCCCCGGTGGCCTCCTCGCGGTCACGGGGGTCGATGTGGGAACCCCAGGTGCGGTCCTGGCCCGGCCACGATCCCGCGTCGCCGCCGAACAGGTCCTGCACCGCGCCGGCGACGAACGTGAACTCCATACCCGGGATCGACGCTTCCCAGAAGGCCGCGTCCAGTCCCGCCACGAGCTCGTGGAACCGCTCGAGCTCGGACATCCGTCGAGCGTTGCCGAGCGCGAGCGACGTCAGGTCGGCCACGCCGCGGATCAGGCGGAGCTCCCGATCTCCGAAGAGCCCGTCACCGTGCCGGCCGACGACGGCGATCGTGCCGGCTCCGTCCGGCTCCCACGTCATGGGCGCGACCAGCACCTCCCGTGGCTCCTTCGAGATGAGGTAGTCGCCTTGCATCAACGGTGACGTGCGCGGGAGGACGAGAGGCTCGTCGTTGTCGAAGACGACCGACAGGGCGACCGACTCGGGGACGTCGCCGATCTCGTGCCGAGGCCGGATCGCGTCGGGATCGAGCGTGAGCAGCCGCGCGAGGCGGAAGTCGCCCGTGTGCTCATCGCGGATGTGGAACGCGACCGCCGCCTCGCCGATCAGCGACGACACGGTCTCGATCGCTCCCTGGAGGATGTCGCCGACCGAGCGCAGCTGGGTGAGCTGCTCGGAGAGCCCGAGCAGCGCCGCCGACGTCTCCGCCGCCGTCCGCTCCGCCTGGAGGAGCTTCGCGTTCGAGATCGCGATCGCGGCGTGCGAGGCGAGTACCTCGAGCAACCGCTGGTCCTCCTCGTCGAAGGCTCCGTAGCCGAGGCTGGACAGGACGATGACGCCCTGCACCGCGTCGCCGACGGTCATCGGCACGGCGAGCATCGACTCGAGGATGTCGTCGGTGTCGGGGATCTGCACGGCGAACTCCACGAGTCGCGCGTCGGGGGTGAGGAGGGAGGTGCGATGCTCGGCGACCCAGCCCGTGATGCCCTCCCCGACCTGGGTGATGAGCTCCTCGAGCGTCTCGTGCTCGTACTCGTAGAAGATCTCTCCGCGGAACGCGATGGGGAGCAGCGTCGAGCCGTCGTCCTGCATCACGTAGACGCGACAGTTGTGGTAGTCGAGGATCGTGTGGAGCTCGTCCGTGATCGCGGCGGCGATCTCGGAGACGTCGTCGAGGCTGGTCAGGGTGGCCGCCATGCTGTGGAGCATGTTCAACTGCGCCACGAAGCGGAGGTCCGCCGACGGGGCGGCGTTCTCGCCGATCTCTTCGCTTCGCGCCATCAACCAGGGCCTTCCCAACCCCATCCTCCCACCTCCTGTACCGTCGGAACCGGAGCGCCGGTGCTTGAACCCTGCACGTCGCGGGCTACCCTCGGGCCATGGGAGATCGGAGGCGTTCCGCACGTCCGGGCTCGGAGATCGCCTCCGATCCTGCTTCCGAACGCTCCGTGGCGCTCGACCAACGGTCGCGCGAGGTCCTCGACTTCGAACGGGAGGCCTGGAAGCTCACCGTGCCCAAGCAGCGCGCGATCCGCGAACGCTTCGGCTTCTCGCCTTCGCGCTACCACCAGCTCCTCCACCGGATCATCGATCGCCCGGAGGCGGTGGCGTACGACCCGATGCTGGTCCGCCGCTTGCGGCGCCTGCGGGCCGTGCGCCGCCGGTCTCGGACGGCCTCAGGCCTCGGGGTGCGCGTCTGAGCCGGCGAGGAGCACGCCGAGCCCGACCGCCGAGGGCCGCAGGCTCCGGACGATAGGATGCGCGGGTGAATCCGGGCATCGCGCGGCTCGCGATCGTCATCGCGCTCGTCATCGGGGGGGTCGCGGTGCTCGCCAACGGCTTCGACGACGAGGGGGTCGCAGCGCCGCCCGAGCCGACGACGTCCCAGTCACCGACCGGGACGCCGAGCCCGACTCCGTCTCCGCAGGCCTCGATCGTCCCGAACCAGAAGGGTGTGCTCGTCCAGGTCCTCAACGGAACGTCGCAGGCGGGCTACGCCGCGGACTTCCAGGAGATGCTGGTCGACGTCGGGGAGTATCTCCCGGCGGGCGACGCCGGGGACGCACCCGACAAGCCGATCGTCGATTCGATCGTCTACTTCCGAGCGGACGGCAACAGGGCGCAGAACGAAGCCGACGCGCAGCTCTTGTCGGACGAGTTCCTCGGAGGTGTGCCGGTCCAACGGCTGCCGGCCGAGCTCGCGGACTCCGGTGCCATCGCCCTCGCCGCAGATGTCGTGGTCGTCCTCGGAGAGGATCAAGCCGGAGAGCTCTGAGGGGTCAGGCTCCGCGGCGCGGAGCCACGAGGGAATCCACCATCTCGCAGAGCTCGTTCGGCAGGAACGGCTTCGTGAGGAACGCGGACGCACCCAGGCCGTGCGAACGCTCCCGATCGGCTCGGAGGGACTTCGCGGTGAGGACCAGGACCGGGATGTCGGTGGTCTCCGCGTCGCGCTGCAGCGCCTCCAGGACGTCGTAGCCGGAGATCCCCGGCAGCATCAGGTCGAGCACGATCACATCCGGGTGCAGTTCACGGGCGATCTCCAGCGCGGCGCTCCCGTCCGCGGCTTCCAGCAGCTCGTGGCCCCGCTGCTGCAGGTTCAGCCGGCAGAGCAGTAAGACGTCAGGCTCATCGTCGACGACCAGTACTCGACCCATCTGAACGCTGTCCTCCTTCCGGGGGAGCCCCGTGGAACCTACATCAGTCGAATCATCGGAACGGACGACGGGTGAGCTGGATACCCGGAATCCGGGGTTCCGAGGCGCAGGGGGCGTTGACGGGGCCGGAAGGCCCTCCTACGCTCGAAGGCGATCGAAGAGTCCGCTGAAGGCTCCGAAGGACGTGCCCCCGTGCTGAAGGTCTCCCAGAAGCTCGAATACGCGATGCGCGCCATGATCGAGCTGGCCGATGCCACCCATGCGGGGGTGCTCGTCCCGGCCCGCGAGATCGCGGCGCGGCAGCAGATCCCCCTCCGGTTCCTCGAGCAGCAGCTGGGCGCGCTCTCCAAGGCAGGGCTCGTCGAGAGCTTCCGGGGCGGCGGCGGCGGATGCCGGTTGGCACGGTCGCCCGATGAGATCACGGTGGCGGAGATCGCCGATGCGATCGAGGGGCAGATCTTCCCGATGTTCTGCCTGGAGCCGTCGGATCACACGTGCTTCCAGGACTCACAGTGTGGGCTGCAAGGCTTCTGGGCTGACGTCGCCAGGGCCGTGCAGGCGGTGTTCGCAGAGACGACGGTGGCGGACCTCGCGGCCCGCCACCGGTCGATGTCCCCGGGGCTCGTCTTGGTCAGCCCCGAGCAGCTCCTGTCTCGTCCCTAGGACGCGGCCACGTCCGCCTTGCCGAGGATCCGCATGACCTTGGTCCCGCAGACGGGACACGTGCCTGATGCGGCGTTGCGCCCGTTCTTGAGGGTGACGACCGTCCCCTCGAACTCACGCTTCGCCTTGCACTTCACGCAATACGCTTCGTACTGAGCCACTCCGTGCCTCCCTTCCCCCATCACGCTCCGAGCCGCCTCGATGGGCGGCTCTGAGCACGATGGTGGCTCTGTCCTCCCACCTATGCAAGCACCCGAGCCCTCACACGTCACCCCGGGGCCTCCCGTACGATGGACGGTCCACGCCCTCACGAGGGAGCACGAGCCGAGCAGGGAGGGATCAGGGTGACCGACGCGCAGCCGCACATCGACGCGCTCCTCCAGGAGGAACGGGTCTTCCCGCCCCCTTCGAGCTTCGCCGAGGGGGCCGTCGTGAGCGATCCGGCGATCTACGAGCGTGCCGCCGAGGATCCCGAGGCGTTCTGGGCCGAGCAGGCGGGCATGCTGGAGTGGAGCCGTCCGTGGGACACCGCGATGGAGTGGGCGCCCCCGTTCGTGAAGTGGTTCGTGGGGGGCACCCTGAACGCGTCGGTGAACTGCCTCGATCGACACGTCGCCTCCGGTGGCGGCGAGAAGGTCGCCTACCACTGGGAGGGGGAGCCGGGAGATACGCGGACGCTCACCTACCGCCAGCTCCTGGACGAGGTCTGCCGGCTCGCCAACGGCCTGCGCTCCCTCGGCGTGCGCAAGGGCGATCGCGTGAACATCTACCTGGGGATGGTGCCCGAGCTGCCGATCGCGATGCTCGCGTGCGCGCGGATCGGGGCCCCGCACTCGGTCGTGTTCGGCGGCTTCAGCGCGGACTCCCTGCGCGACAGGATCAACGACGCCGAGGCCAAGGTGCTCATCACCGCCGACGGCGCCTGGCGCCGCGGACAGATCGTTCCGCTGAAGGCGAACGCGGACGAAGCGGTCGCGGAGTGTCCGAGCATCGAGAAGGTGATCACGCTCCGACGGTGCGAGAACGAGCACGCGTTCACGCCGGGCAGGGACATCTGGTACCACGAACTCGTCGGGGAGCAGTCGACGGAATGCGTGCCCGAGGAGATGGACGCGGAGGACATCCTCTATCTCCTCTACACGAGCGGCACCACCGGGAAGCCGAAGGGGATCACGCACACGACCGGCGGCTACCTGACCCAGGTCGCGGCGACGCACCGGATGATCTTCGACATCAAGGACGACGACGTCTTCTGGTGCGCGGCGGACTGCGGCTGGGTCACCGGGCACTCCTACATCGTCTACGGGCCGCTCGCGAACCACACGACGGGGATCATGTACGAGGGCGCCCCGGACTGGCCGGACAAGGATCGCTGGTGGTCGATCGTGGAGACGTACGGTGCGACCATCCTGTACACGGCACCGACCGCGATCCGGGCGTTCATGCGATGGGGGACGGAGTTCCCCGAGAAGCACGACCTCTCCTCGATCCGTCTGCTCGGGTCGGTGGGTGAGCCGATCAACCCCGAGGCCTGGGTCTGGTACTGGAAGGTGATCGGGGGCGAACGCGCGCCGGTCGTGGACACGTGGTGGCAGACCGAGACCGGCGCGATCCTCATCACACCGCTCCCGGGCATCACCGACCTCAAGCCGGGCTCGGCCACCATCCCGTTCCCGGGGATCCAGGCGGACATCGTCGATGAACGGGGCGACAGCGTCCCGCTCGGCGGCGGCGGCTACCTGGTCCTTACCCGACCGTGGCCCGCGATCTCGCGAACGATCTGGGGTGACACCGACCGGTACGTCGAGACGTACCTCTCGAAGTTCGGCCCCGAGGTCTACGTCGCGGGCGACGGCGCCAAACGGGACGAGGACGGGTACTTCTGGCTCCTCGGCAGGATCGACGACGTCATGAACGTCGCCGGACACCGGCTCTCGACGTTCGAGATCGAGTCCGCGCTAGTGGACGACGAGAAGGTCGCGGAGGCCGCGGTGGTGTCGAGACCGGACGACCTGGTCGGCGAGGCGATCGTCGCCTTCGTCACCCTGAAGAGCGGCCACGTCGGCGACGACGCGATGGCGGCGGAGCTGCGCGAGCACGTCGCCACCAAGATCGGCAAGATCGCGCGACCGCACGGGATCATCTTCACCGCAGATCTTCCGAAGACCCGGTCCGGGAAGATCATGCGCCGGTTGCTCCGCGACGTCGCCCACGGGCGCGAGCTGGGCGATGTGACGACGCTGGCGAACGCGGAGATCGTGGAGCAGATCCGCGAGATGTCGGAGAGCGCCCCCGCCGAAGGATGAACCGGTCTACCCGGCGAGGTGGCGCCGGAAGAAGTCGATCGTCCGTGCGGCATGGGCGATCTTCTCTTCCACCTGCAGCGCGTGGTGCCCGCCGCCGTACAGGTGCACGTCCACCTCGTGCCTTCGAGCGCGCAGAGCATGGGCGTAGACCATCACCTGGCCGAGTGGGCAGCGGCTGTCGTGCTCGCCGGCGATCAGCAGCATCGGCGCCCGGACCCGATCCACGTACGTCATCGGGTTCCGCTCGCGGTAGAGGTCCGGGAGATCCATCGGGGACCCTCCCATGGTCGCGACGTCCCAGGCGCGGAGGGTCGGCGCGCTCTCGTAGTGGGCGGCGACGTAGTCGCCGACGGGGATCCCCGCGCAGGCCGCGCGCCATCGGTCCGGGTGGAGTCCCGCGATCAGCGTCGTCAGGTACCCCCCCCACGACCAGCCTTCGAGGAACAGCGCCCACGGGTCGGCGAGGCCCTCGGCCACCACGTGATCGACGCCCGCCACGATGTCCTCGGTCTCCGGGAACCCGATGTTCCCTTTCAGCTCCTCCCGGAAGGCCTTGCCCCGTCCGGTCGACCCTCGGTAGTTGACCTGCAGGACCGCGAACCCCTCGTCGACGAACGCCTGGAGCCCCGGATCCCACAGATCCGTGTGATGCCACTCGGGCCCGCCGTGGATCGACGCGATCGTCGGGAACGGCCCGGAGCCCGACGGGGCGGTCAGGAAGCCGGTGATCATGTCGCCCGACGGGTTGCTCCAGGTCAGCCAACGGCTCCTCGTTCCCGGCGGCGGAGGATCGACCGGCAGCCCGAGGATCGTGGCTCCGGCGGCATCCCGGACGGCCGGAGGCGCGACGCTCGAGTCGCAGCGGTACCAGAGATCCCCGCCCGAGCGGAAGCCGGCCTCGTAGATCGTCCCCTCCTGGCGCACCGTCTCCTCGACCGATCCGCCGACGGGGTCGATCGTGAGGAGCCGATTCACGCCCTCCCCCGGGTCGTTGTGCGCGAGGACGCGGGATCCGTCGAGGGTCCATCCCAGCGGGATCACCGGACCGGTCACGTCGGGCAGCTCGAGGTCGAGCCGGTCCCGGGTGTTGAGGTCCCAGATTGCGGGGCGCTCGATCCCCGAGCGCTCCTGCGTGAAGAGGAGCCGCCGGGCGCCCGCGGCGGGCGACCAGGCCACCGCCTCCATCCGCAGCTCCGGGTCGACCTGGTCGCCCGCGGACTCGCCGGAGCGCGAGTCCAGGACGCGGAGCGCCTGCCGGTCGATGTCCCCGTTCTCGGAGTGGTGGATGCACACGAGGGCGCCGTCGGGAGAGAGCCCGCCGCCTCCCTGCGGCCATTCGCTGCCCACGCCGGCGGGCTCCGGGTTCCGGTAGATCTGGCGCGGAGCCTCCGAGCCCATCGCGACGAACACGCGGTAGTCCTCGTCGGTCGCGAAGCCGGCTGCCATCCCGTCGTCGATCAGGGACAGACCCATCATCCACTCGTCGTGGAACCCGCGGAAGAGCGGCCGCGCCTCCCCACCCTCGAAGGGCGTCAGCATCCACCGGCCGCGCTCGTTCCCGATCTCGTCGTACCACCACACCACGCCGGAGCCGTCCGGCAGGATGTGCGCCTCCTCGGCGCCGACGCCGCCGGTTGATACACGCCGGCGCTCGTCCGCTCGCACGTCCCACGCCCAGGCCTGGGTGCTGCCGTCCTCCGTGGTGACCGCCGCGGCCCGGTCCGGAGCCGACGAGGCCCACGCCACCTGCTCGATCGACGGATGGGTGAAGCGGAGGGTCCAGCCGGGGCGCGTGCTCACGGCGCTGAGGATAGGCCCCACAGACCGTGCGGCCACGCAGGGGCCCCTCGCCCGTTTGCCACTCGCGCGGCGAGGCCCCTAGAATCCTTAGCACTCGGGTCTCCCGAGTGCTAGCAGTCGGAACCCCCGCCTGGGAACGCGTCGATGAGGCCGGCTCCGGGACGAGGGACCGAGACCAGGAAGCCGACCAGGGAGAAGGAGGTCGAGGGGATGGCTCCCAAGATCATCAGCTTCGACGAGGACGCCCGCCGTGCGCTCGAGCGGGGCATGGATCAACTGGCGAACGCCGTGAAGATCACGCTGGGCCCGAAGGGCCGCAACGTCGTCCTCGAGAAGAAGTGGGGCGCGCCGACGATCACGAACGACGGCGTGTCCATCGCGAAGGAGATCGAGCTCGAGGACGCGCTGGAGAAGGTCGGCGCCGAGCTCGTCAAGGAAGTGGCGAAGAAGACCGACGATGTGGCCGGCGACGGCACGACGACCGCCACGGTCCTCGCGCAGTCGATCGTGAAGGAAGGCCTGCGCAACGTCGCGGCCGGCGCCAACCCGATGTCGATCAAGCGCGGCATCGAGAAGGCCGTCGACCTCGCCGTCGAGGCGATCAAGAACTCCGCGAAGGAGGTCGACTCGAAGGACGACATCGCGCACGTGGGCGCGATCTCCGCGGCCGACCCCGAGATCGGCGAGAAGATCGCCGAGGCCGTCGACAAGGTCGGCAAGGACGGGGTCATCACGGTCGAGGAGTCGAACACGTTCGGCATGGAGCTCGAGTTCACCGAGGGCATGCGCTTCGACAAGGGCTACACCTCGATGTACTTCATCACCGACCCGGAGCGGATGGAGGCGGTCTTCGAGGAGCCGTACATCCTGATCGCGAACTCCAAGGTCTCCGCGGTGAAGGATCTGCTGCCCGTGCTGGAGAAGGTCATGCAGACCGGCAAGCCGATCGTCGTGATCGCCGAGGATGTCGAGGGCGAGGCCCTCGCCACGCTGGTCGTCAACAAGGTCCGCGGGACGTTCCGGTCCGCGGCCGTGAAGGCGCCCGGGTTCGGTGACCGTCGCAAGGCGATGCTGCAGGACATCGCGATCCTCACGGGTGGTCAGGTGATCTCCGAGGAGGTCGGCCTGAAGCTCGAGAACGCGACCCTGGACCTCCTGGGCACCGCCCGGAAGATCGTCGTCACGAAGGACGAGACGACGATCGTCGAGGGCGGCGGCAAGGACGAGGACATCAAGGGCCGCATCAACCAGATCAAGTCCGAGATCGAGAAGACGGACTCGGACTACGACCGCGAGAAGCTCCAGGAGCGCCTCGCCAAGCTCTCCGGCGGCGTCGCGGTGATCAAGGTCGGCGCGGCCACCGAGGTGGAGCTCAAGGAGAAGAAGCACCGCATCGAGGACGCCGTGCAGTCCACGAAGGCCGCGGTCGAGGAGGGCATCGTCGCCGGCGGCGGCGTCGCGCTCCTGAACGCCCAGACCGCGCTGGACAAGGTGGACCTCGAGGGTGACGAGCTCACCGGTGCGACGATCGTCCGCAGGGCGCTCGAGGAGCCGGTGAAGCAGATCGCCCACAACGCCGGCCTCGAGGGCGGCGTGGTGATCGAGAAGGTCCGCTCGTTGGACCCCGGCCAGGGCCTGAACGCGGCCACCGGCGAGTACGGCGACATGTACAAGTTCGGCGTCGTCGATCCCGCCAAGGTGACCCGCTCGGCGTTGCAGAACGCCGCCAGCATCGCGGCGCTGTTCCTCACCACGGAGGCCGTGGTCGCCGAGAAGCCCGAGAAGAAGGAAGCCGCCCCCGCCATGCCCGGCGGCGGCGACATGGACTTCTAGGGCAGTTCCATCGCTCCACGGAGGGCCGGCGCGCCTGAGGCGCGCCGGCCCTTCCCGTGGCGGTCCCGTTTCCCGGTACCGTGACGACCGTGACGGCAGAGGTCAGGATCCCGATCCGGTGGCGAGACGTGGACGCGTACGGTCACGTCAACAACGCGGTGTTCCTGAACTATCTGGAGGAGGCCCGCGATCGCCTCGTCGAGTCCCTCTTCGGTGCCGATGCCTGGGACTTCGTGGTCGCACGGGTTGCGATCGACTTCCGGAGCGAGCTGCAGCAGCGCGATCGCGAGGTGATCGTCCGGTGCGGCATCAGCAGCTTCGGGACCTCGAGCATCCGGACCGTCGAGCTGGTGCACGCGGCGGACGGGAGACTCTCCGCCGAGGCGGAGTCGGTGATCGTGGCGAGGGATCCGGAAGCCGGCCGCAGCCGACCGCTCACGGAAACGGAGCGGAACACCCTGCAGAGCGCGATCGAGGCCGACGGAGCCGTCTAGGGCTTCGGCTTCGGTAGGACGCGCCGGCCGTGCACGAAATGTTGCCGATACCAGCCGGTCTCCACCCACATGAGGGTGACGCCGCCGACGCTGCTCGAGGAGTCGAGGGACCAGCCGTTGCCCACGAAGACGTCGACGTGATCGACGACGCCGTCGAGGTCCCCGTCGTAGAACATCAGGTCTCCCGGGAGCAGGTCCTTGTAGCGGAGCTTCACCTTCGTCATCCGCGCCATCTCCGCGGAGGTGCGCTGGGGAAGCGCCCACCCCTCGTGGGGACGCGGCGGGGAGATCTCCCAGTACACGCCGTCATCGGCCCGGAGCGCCCACCACGACAGGCCCGAGCAATCGAACCCCGGCCCCGGCTGACCGCCGAACGC
>DASSDW010000260.1:0-14159 GCA_035696925.1 Actinomycetota bacterium | reverse complement strand
GCTGAAGGCGCCGACCGCTAGCAGGACCACCGCGACGATGCCCCCACCGCGGTACATCAGCCCTGCGCTCGTCAATCCGAAGAACGCCGCGAGACAGCCCGCGAAGAAGTCCCACCTGCCCTCGAACTCACCCGCGAAGATCGAGGTGAAGAGAAGGAACCCGCCGCCCAGCGAGAGCACGAACGGCACCAGCGCCCACATCCCGGCGTCCCCCAGCGCCCGGCGGAAGTTGACATCCCATGGATCTTCGACGCCAAGCCGCAGTCCGTACATCCCGCCGCCAAGTATCTCCGGAACGCTTGGAGAAGCGAAGACTGAGCCTATTGCGATCCAATGACTCTTGGGTTGTTCGCCGAACGACCACGCGCTTCTGGATCAGCGGTGGATCCCCGATGCGAACGTCTGCGGCCACCCGTACAGCTCGCAGATCCGTCCCCAACGCACGAACTCGGCGATCGCTCCCCGCCCCGACCGGCCTAGCCGTCATGCACTGGTGAAATGCCAACGACGGCGCTGCCCGCATCCATCACGCTCGCGACCGTCACGATCACTCGGTCGCCAACCCGCAGGATCGGGGAACCTTCAGGCGGAGATCCGAAGCTCACGTCGCCGACCCCCGCGTAGTACGCGTCGCGCTCTGCTGTGCCAGGGTCCGGCGTGATCGCGAAGCAACCGGGGATGCTCCCCGATTGATGCGAACACACACCGACAACGGTGCCCGTGTAGGTGTAAACCTGAGCCGGCGAATCGCTCCCCGCAACGTACCCAATCGAGCCCGCCCCCGCGAAGAGTAGGGCTAGGATGACGACGCGCAGCGGCTTTCCGAAACTTGTACGTGTGCAGGTCAATGCGGTGCTCAACGCGCACCTCCTCGGCGAAGGATACGCCGTGAACCTTTAAGGAGGGAACTAAATCCCGGCGGCTAATACCTCAATCAGCACTGCGCCTCGCCCCAACGAACGTCTGCGGCCAGCCGTAGAGCTCGCAGATCCGGTTGAACGTCGCCCCGTTCGGCCAGCGCTGGCCGGCCTCGATCTCCCGATACTCCTGGACGGTGATCCCGAGCCGCCACGCCGCCTGCGCGTGCTGGCGTGCCTGTCCATATAGACGTTCTCGTCGCGTGATCGGCGTAACGCGGCCATGCGCGCCCAGCCCGGTCTACGTGGAGCCTCGTCGGGTAGCCCTGATGTTGCGGTTAGCGTTCCAGTCGCTCCCAGGTCCGGTAAACGAGCAGTGCGAGCATCACCAGACCCGAGACCACCGCCAGAACAACAGCGATCCTCTGCCATGTCACAAGCAGATCGTTTACGTCGACGATCGTCCACACCGCTATCACCACCCACGCCCCGAGCGAGACAATGAACGTCACGACGCCGACGCGCATCAACCTGTTCACGGCCTCTCCACCTCTTAGGCGGACGGCCTGCGGTTGCGTCGCCAGAATGCCCACCAAGGCTTCTTGGCTTCCGAAGCCCTCTTCACGTCATGAGCGCGCTCAGCCTCTTCACGCACGTCCCGCTCATGCTCCAGAATGCCCTCCGGATCATGAGGCAACTTCGGTCCGAACGGCTGGAACTCGACCATGTGGCGCCTCCTCGAACGAAGAACCAGTCGGAATGGTACGACCGACTCGTAGGGACTGGATGCCCGTGGCAGCACGCGGGCCATGTATGTTCCCGAAACGTGACCGGCGTCACCGTCGTCGGGGTGCGCGGTCATCTCGTCGCCGTCGAGGCGCACGTCGGCCGCGAGATCCCGGTACTCACGAACCGTGATGCCGAGGTGCCACGACGCTCGCTCGCTGGCCCCCTCTGGTGGTGCTGAGAGGGTTCGTAGCGCCAGCTCAGAAGGGCGTCCCACCATCGCCAGAACGACCGATCAACCAGTCCGCGAAGCGGTCGTCCCCGCCCGATGACCGCGACGCTCGCCACGCCGGCACCAGGAACAGCAGCGCGAGGAAAGCGACATTGAACGCGAGCAGCACCTGGATCCAGGGCTCCTCGAACCCCGGGAAGCACGACCGTGGCGTGCAGTACGGTGAAGCCGCTCCCGCGTGGATCTTGAAGACGATCAGCGTCCCGACCGCGGCGGTGCTGATCGCTAAGACCAGCGCCATGGGGAATCGACCCAGCGGGGCGTGGGTTCCCGAGGCGAGCCCGGCGAGGCCGAACACGATCAAGCCGACGCTCCCCAGGATGACCGCTCCGTGCACGAGGGTTTCGAGGTTCTCGCCTCCGTATGTCCTCTTCAGCGCGTAAGCAAGGAAAGAACAGATCGACGAACCGGCCAACGCCGCCCCGGCCGCGCGCGCCCCGCCGACAAGAAGGAGGAATCCCACCGGTAGGCAGCCGAGCACCCACCAGTACAGGACGTCCCGGCCGTCGTGAGGCCATAGATCCACTCGTGGGATGGAAGCGCGCGCATTCGTCCCTGGGCAACAGCCGCTACAGAACCGTCACGAACGTCTGCGGCCAGCCGTACAGCTCGCAGATCCGGTTGAACGTCTCCCCGTCAGGCCAGCGCTCGCCGGCCCGAGCTCCCGGTACTCCCGGATGCTGACGCCGAGGCGCCATGCGGCCTGCCCCACCGACCAGCCCGCCCGCCTTCGATCGTCCTCGAGCATCCCGGGGAGCATCGCCATTGAGAGGTCAGTATGCGCACCTGTCTCTTGGCCGGCGCCGCTGGGTCAATCGCATCGCCTCCTCGTCGGACGAACACGAAGCGCACGCAGGACGAGAACTCCTAATCTCAGTGCAGCGGGAAACGTCGACATACGTCGCTGGTCGAGCACGAAAGTTTCGCTGCCTCGCGTCCCGGGTAGGTCGGAGCTAGCGAACCAAGTACGAGGCATCAATCCCGGTCGCCTGGACCGTCGGCGTACGCCTGACTGGCCGCCCTCTCGACCAGTACGAGAGGCAAGCCAGAATGACCTGCTTCGAGTTCAACCCACATCCAGAAGCGAGTAGCGACGCTCGGGAGTACGTCCGGGACCGGCTCGCGAAGATTCTCCCTCCTCGGAGACTGGCGGAGGCGCAGCTATTGACGACCGAGGTCGTGACGAACGCCGTCCTACATGCGGTACTCAATGCCGATGACGTGATCCGCCTCACTATCGACGTTCAACCGGAAACAGTGTGCTTCTCGGTCGTCGACCCTGGCGAAGGGTTCGACATCGCGAGCGTCCTTCCAAAGACTCCAACTGGCGAAGGTGGCTGGGGGCTCTTCCTCGTCGACAAGTTGTCCAGTCGATGGGGGAATGGCACATCGCATCCCCACCGCTTCTGGTTCGAGATCGACCGCTAGGCCTACACCTTCCCGAGATGCAGCGGAAGCTCCCTCCATCGTCAGTGGTCCACGCTTTCGAGCGGATAGACGGCCGACGCTACCCAAGAGGGCCCTGATTCCGGCACCGGGTAGTGGGTCAGTCTGAATCTGAGGGGTGATCCTGGGCGTCAGTTTCGAGGAGGTCGTTGGCGCCCGCGACGGTGAGCAGCCGGTGCGCGGCCTTCGACGGGTTGCGGAGGATCAGTGATCCACCGTCCTCGGTGAGTCGACCACGCGCTTGGACGAGCACTTTCAGGCACGACGAGTCCATGAACTCGACCTCTGAGAAGTCCAGGATGATCTTCTGCTTGGGACCCATGTGCGGTTCGATGACGTCTCGCAGCCGTCCCGCGGTCACCATGTCGATCTCGCCACGGACGTGGATGACCGTCGCCTCGTCCGTTGCATTGACCTCGGTCGAGAAGTCTTCGGCGGCCATCAACCGGAACTTAGTGGCCTATCGGGCGCGTAGCAATTCTCCCGTCGCTCCCGGATGGTGTCTCAGCTCAAGCACGTCAACGGGGGGCTCATTCAAACTGACCCACTACCCACTCAGCGTGCTCGACTTGCAGGAGAAGGCCCGAGACGAAGCGCTCGGCGGTCGTGCGCCGGCCTCGATCTCCCGATACTCCCGGATGCTCACGCTGAGGCGCCCACGCCGCCTGCCCGACCGACCAGCGGGCCGCTTGCGATCCTGCTCGATCGAGCACCTTGGAAGCGCCGCCATCGGAGGACCGTAGGCCATCGGGGAGAAAGTGAGAAGCCGCCGGAACCCGAAGGGCCCACTCGGCCAGCGGGCGCAGGATTGGATCGAGGTAGTGCGCGGCGAAGTGGCGAACGCGCCATGCGCGGTTGCGTGCCTATCGATCCCGAGATCAGCCGGCTCCCCAGTCGACCTCCCGAGCGACGTGCATCTCGTCTGGCGCTGGGATCGTGGTCGAACCCTCGGGGGTCGACCCGTCGCTCTCGCTCGACGTCAATCGATCGATCAGGTGCTCGGTGAATGTCGAGGCTGCCGTGCCCACCGAGTCGCCGAGTCGCGCTGGCACGTCAGCCTTGAACCTCAACGCGTCCAGCGTCCCGGCGACCCTCGCCCGCGCCGCTTCGATCTCGGCGCGGATCTGGGCTACCCGGTCGACCGGAGCCGTTCGGTCTCCCGACGGATCCACGCCACGTCCTCCCGTGCCGCCTCGATCGTCTCGGTCGGCGCCAGTGACCCCAACGACCGCAACCTGGCGCGACCCATGAGGAACAGAACCGCGGCTACCGCCACGAGCACCGCACCGACGATGAGGGCTGCGGCCCAGGCCGGCAGCACGATCGTGAGGGCCAGCACCGCGGCCGCGATGAACACGCCGACGCCGAACACCCCGACGACGACGGCAGCCGCGATCTCCACTCCTGCCGTTCGCAGTCGAGACCCTTTGTCCTCGAGCTCCAGCTTCGCGAGCTGGGCCTGACGCCCGAATATCAGCCGAACGTCCGTGAGCAGCCGGCGGAACAGCTCACTCGTGGGCGACTCGCGCAGGCGCTCCTGCTCGGTCGGGACGTATGCCATCGTCGTCTCCTGGCGCGTCGTGGGTGCGCCTCCCTCCTACCCGGGCGTGGCGCGGCTCACACTCCACGTTTGCGTCTTGCCATCTGGGGGCAAGGACGCCAGCGAGATCAACGGAGGCGAACGTGGCGAAAATCGAGCACAGCAAAGCACCCTCATCGGCGCAGCAACTGCAGGAGGCGGGCAAGATGGTGGTCGGCGCTGCCGGGAGCGTGGCCGTCGACCGTGTCCGCGTCGAGGTCGACGCACGGTCGAGCCGGGCCGCCGTCGAACTGAAGGCTCTGGCGAACGCGATGCGCGCGTCGGCATCGAACCTCCATGAGCAGGGTCACGGCGATGAGGCCGAGATCGTAGAGAAAGTCGCGGCGCGAGCGGACCGCCTGGCGGCGCGCCTCGCGAGCGCGAGCACCGACGACCTCGTCGACGACGCGAAGCGGCTGTCTCAGGAGGCGGTCGCCTTCGCACGACGCGAACCGGTGCTCGTGATCGCCGGCGCATTCACGGTCGGCCTGCTGATCCCGAAGGTCCTCGACGCGATCGGGACGAAGGGAGTCTTGAACCAGCCGCGATCGGACAAGGCCGACGACCAATCTGCCGCTACCCGCGCGGAGGTACCCAAGGCCGCAGCAAGGAAGTGATCTGAAGCATGACACCCGACATGGAGGAGGAAGACATGGCCCGCAATCAGCAAAGGGACCGGAAGGACGAGGCGATAGACGGAGGCTCGACGATCGCGACCGTCGTGGAGAAGGCCGGTGATGCCGTTTCGGCGGTGGGATCTGGGGCGAAGAAGGTTGCCACGAAGGTGGCCGAGAACCCGATGCTCGCAGCTACCGGAGCGGCCGCACTAGGTGCCGCGGTGGGCGGGACCGCTCTCGCTCGCCAGCGCAAGCAGAAGGCCAAGAAGTCGTCCTCGACGAGGAGATCACCCGCGAAGCGACCCTCGGGCGCGAAAACGTCGGCGAAGAGTAGCGCGAGGAAGTCTCCGGCAAGGAAGTCGCCCGCGCGGTCATCGTCGGCCAACAAGGCGTCTTCTGCCAAGAAGTCTTCTGCCAAGAAGACTTCGGCAAGGAAGAGCAGCGCCAGGACCTCGCCCGCGCGCAAGCGGTCGGCATCCTCGACGTCGAAACGAAGCGGCACGAAGCGATAACTCCCCCGTGGTCTTCGGCTCACTGATCACGAGCGCTCGGTTCGACCCGAACGACCTCATAGCTGGAATGGAGGGTTCCGAGCGGCGAGCGTCGGCTTCGGATCCGGACCCTCGCCCAGAGCCGCGGGTCATCGGACAATGCCCGCGCAGGAGGCCCGGGCTCTGCCCGGGCCTTCTCATCACCACCTGACGCTCTCCGCGGCGTAGTACGGAACCTGCCAACAGCAGGCGCACATGCTGCACTCCACCCACCAGTAGCCCTCTCGCTGCTGAACCCGCAGGGTGGCCCTGATGATGGCTGGATCGGTTACGTCCCGCTGATCGCACCCGCCATCGTGGCGGAAGGTTGACGGGTCCAGCGGGACGAGCCGGACACGGCCATCAGCGAGCGGCTCGCGATGGTGCTCCTTCCCGCACACGCACTCCGCGATCCAGAGCCCGGTCTCGATCTCCTGCCACGGGATCTCGACGCCGGGGTCGGCCTTCAGGATCTTGCAGTGGGGCGCGTGTGAGAACGGCCGGGTCGGGCCGCCCTGTTCTTGAGACCGAGCATGTTGCTCACTCCTTCCGCGTAGGGGTGGGGAATGACGTCGAAGCTCGCTCCTTCTCCCGGCGCCGTCGCTCCGACTCACGCTCGAGCTGGCGGTTGTGACGCCAGCAGTACACGTCAGCCGTGCGCCGCGTGCAGCGACGCCCGAGGAAGTCGCCATTGGCGTCCTCGTCCTCCCACTGGCATAGGTCGTAGCGGCCGCCGTACTTGTCGATCGTCTCGTCGTACACCCGCTCCCACCGCGCATTGGCTGCGACTGCGCCTCCGGCCGCGATCGCCCGCCGGTACTCCCGTTCGTCGCGTCGAGCCGTTTCCTCGTCTCGAGCCTTCCTGAGCGCTTCCTGTTCGGCTCGGTAGCGCTCGAGCTCGCGGCGCCACCGCTCCTCCTGTCGGATCGCAGCAGCTTGGTTCTCGGCATCCGTCCGAGCAGTAGATCCGCGGCCGACCTGTCCACGCTCGTGGCGGCATCGGCCCCTTGCAGTTCGGGCAGCGCGGCGCCGACTTAGTTTGTGCGCCTTTTTCTCCCGGTCCGCGCTGAGAGGTCTCGGGGGAACCGGCAGGGAAAAGACGGCCACCCTTGGCCTCGTCGTGCTGGGTCCTCGCGCTCATGCGACCTCCCACGCGTCGAGCCGTTGAGCCGTAGCGGGCGGAACGACGACGACGGAAGCGACGGCGTGGCCGTGGGCGCAGAAGCCGATCGCCGGGCAGTCGCACCGGAACCCGCGGCGTGGGTCCCACGTCACCGTCCGTAGCTCGCCGCTGTCGCCGCGGACGTAGGCAGCACCGAGGTCGGGAGCACCCGGGTGATCAGGACCCTCCGCTCGGTGAGGAGGCGGACGGCGCGAGCCTTCGCGTTCTCCCGTGGGCTCAAGCGCTCAACCCCCGTTCCTCCGCGTCGGCGGCTCGACGCCACGCCGCCTCTGCCCAGGTCTCGGCCCGCTCGAGGTCACCCGTTGCGACGGCTTCAGCGAACGAGGCCGCGATCCGAACGATGATCTCCGTGATCCGGACGAGCGCGTCGGCCTTATCGATAATCCGCGGGTTCGCTGCCACGAATTCGATCGCCTTCCGCGCCGTTGTCCTGGCGTAGTCGTCAGCCGCGTCTTTGCCCTTGTCGTCCAGGACGCGCATGTACTTCATCGAGGCGGGATCGCGCCGTCCCTTCGGCTTCTTCGCGATTGCGTGGAAGATCGCATCTGCGGAGTAGCCTCGTTCGCGAGGCGCACGGCGTAGGACATGTCCTGGCGCGAGTAGTCAGTCACGACGACGCCTTTCGCCGTCGGACTTGCGCCGATCTCAAGGCGAGTCTCGCGAAGTACGCCCTACGGGCAGCCTCAGGGTCGGGGTATTGCTCGAAACGCTTGTCGAACGCTCGCCGCGCTGCCTGGGTGGCTGCGGTCCGATCGGCGGTGTTGGCCCACTTCTCGTAGGCACCGATGCGGGAAACGAGCGAGCGCTCCTCCGGGGACTTCGCCGGCACAAGACCTCCTAGACCGGCGGGTCCTACGCCGCTGGGTCGTTTCCCGGCATGTCGCCGGAGGAGGTCCGTCTAGTTGCGCTGCGCCATCAGGCTATCGCGCTGCACCGTGAGGTCAACGATCGACGCGCACTGGACGTCGTGCCAAGAGCACGCGGCGTCTTCGGGGAGGCCCAGGCCTGAGCGCTTCATGCAGCACGTCCACTGCGTGGATCTGCAGCGCACCATGATCCGGGCAGTCATAGTCCAGTTCGTCCCACCTCAAGCGCTTGAACCTGCCGCCTTCGTACCAGGAGGAACTAGGAAACCCAGGCAGATCGATCTCGCCGAGCTCATGGAAGCACGTCTTTCCGCCGTCCTTGATCCCGCACACAACGGGGAGCTTCACAGCCGGTCCCCCGGCGACAGACGCCTGTGCGCCGCCAGGGCGCGGGCCGTCGCCGTCGATGCCGCGTATCGGTTCACCATCTCGCGGCTGCGCCATCCCGTAAGTCGCATCAGGTCGCCTTCGGCGCCACCCTCGGCGAGCCACTGGTGGGCGAACGTGTGTCGGAACTGATGAGGGTGTAGGTGTTTGAGGCCTGCCTGAGTCGCCCGCCGGCGGGCGATCTGACGGATGCCGCTCGCGGTGAGCGGACCCTTCGTGCCGAGCCAGAGCTCGTCCAGAAACGCCTGAGCGTGACCCCGACGGAGCCGGAGGTACCGATCGAGCGCCCTCGCCGTGCGGTTGCCGATGCCGACGTGGCGCGGCGCCCGGCCCTTCGTTTGGGTCAGGAGCAACGTGAGCTGATCCAGGTCTACGTCGGGGACGCGGGGCCCGGCCACCTCGGCGAGCCGTGCGCCCGTGTCGATGAAGGTCATAAGGATCGCGGCATCGCGCCGATCGTCGAAGCCCGGACCTTCGCAGGCCTTCAGAAGGTCGCGCAGCTGGCCGTCGTCCAGGACATCAGGCGGGTTCTCCGGGATATTCGGTGGCTTCATGTTCGCCATCGGGTTGGCTCGGATCTCGCCCTCCTCGGCGGCGTAGCCAAAGAACCGTTGAAGGGCCCGGTACCGGTTCGCCGCGGTGGCCGGCTTCCAGCGGGCCAGCAGGTCCTGTATCCACGCCTCCACGTGTTCCCTCGCCACGGCGTCCACCGTCGTCGGCATCCCACGATCCTTGAAACGAGCGAAGGCGCGCACCGCATCCCCGTACGTCTCAACCGTCCGAGGCGACTTGTTCTCTGCTCGGAGCGAGCGTAGGAACGACGCTGAGAGGTCCTGTACGCTGATGCCCGTGACCTGCTCGACGCGGCTCATGACCTATCTGCTCTACGAGCGGTGTGCGTCAAGGTTTGGACCCCTTTCTGCAGGTCAGCGAGGGGACGTAGCTCAGCTGGTAGAGCACCTGCTTTGCAAGCAGGAAGTCGCGGGTTCGAGTCCCGCCGTCTCCACTGACTGGTCGTTCGCGGCGAAGGCATAGGTCGTTGGGTCGGTCAGCGCTCGAACACTTCGATCTGGATGCCGAAGCCGAGCTGGCGAACATCCGCCTCCAAAAAAGAACGGCTTGAGTCCCTCGGTGAGGAACGCGTATTGCTGCGCTTCCGTCTCGGTTCCTTCGCGGACAGCCGCGATCCGTTCGCTGTGCGTCATCAGGTAGGTAACGAGCTGATTCCAGCTTCATCGCGACATGGAACCAACCCGCAAGGCGCTCACCAGGTGACCCACCCTCCGCTCGACGGATCGTTCCCTGAAGATCGGCCCGGAGAGGGAGCCCCCGAGCTCGGGGGCTGGGCACACGTGTTCAACGAGCCCCCGTTATCGGAGCGACCGCCAGGCGAGCGCGACCAGGACGACCCGCGCGACCCCGAGCAGCACGGCAGCGGAAGCGCGAAGCCGATCCAGACGACGGCCTCGATCGAGAGCAGGGCCAGCTTGAAGACGGCGCCGGATCTCAATCCGGCCCACACCAGCCAGGCGTCCAGGCTGCGACGAGGTTCACGGCGAGGAACGCCATCAGGAGCACGACGAAGGTGGTGTGCATCACCCGTGCCGACCACAGCCCGCCGTAGTTCTCTCGAAGAGGCCGAAGAAGATCGCAGCCTCCCGCGCTGGAGCAGGGAGCGGCGACGGGGATCGTCGAGAGGTCGAATCCCGCGGCGGGTGACCCAGGTCACCTCGGCGGCGATGCGCGCGTTGCTCATGGCCGGAGACGGGCCTCGAGAGGTGCTGATCATCCTGACAGTGATGCGATCCCTGCGCTCGCCGCACGAGCACGCGGCCCCCCGGCGGAGCACGGTTCCGATCCTCGGCCTCGTCGGGGGAGGATCGATCAGCCGGGGCGTCCCGCCGAGTGCAGGAGAACCGGTTGGGACACCCCCTTGAGGATGACCGAGCCGATCGGCGTGAAGGCGACATCCTCCGTGTCGACCGCGTCCACGACCCCTTGGCTCACGAGCACCTGTCCCGGCTCCGCCTGCTCGGCGATTCGCGCCGCGAGATTCACTGTGCGACCGAAGTAGTCGCCTCCCTGGAAGACGACCGGCCCCGCGTCCAGGCCGATGTGGGCCGGCGGCAGGCCAGCATCGGAGACGGCCTCGAGCATCTCCAGAGCGGCGAGCACGGCATCCCCTGGGTCGCGGAAGTGGAACATCACCCCGTCGCCGAGCCGCTTCACGACCTTGCCGCCGTGGCGGTCGGCGGGCCGTTGGACCAACGGCGTCAGACGCACCACCAGCTCCGCGGCCGCCTCGTCACCTCGCTCCTCCGTGAGGCGCGTGTAGCCGGTGATGTCGAGGAAGCAGATGGCCGGGGTCGTCGCGATCCTGCTCCGCAGGCCGGCCCGATCCAGCGCATCCTCGACCTCCTCGATCAGATTCTCGGTCCACGTGTGGTCCTGGTTCGCGCGATAGAACGCGAGCAACGCCTGCTCGATGAGCGGCGCGAACTCCTCTCCCCACCCGGCCGTGACCTTCATCATCTCCACTTCGTTCAATCCGGAGGCGAGGCTCGGCATCACGATCTGCCTGCGCCACCAGTCCGCCTCCGTCTCGGCGACCCGGCGCAAGGCGTCGCCGTAGAACCGGAGCAACCGTTCGATCACGGCCCGGTCGACCCCTCTGGAGAGCAGCTGCGCGATGATCGGAACCACACGGAGCTCGTCGTCGCGCATCCGGTCGTCGGCGTCCGCCTGCGCGTAGCCCATCGCCTCCCGCACGACCAGGAGGAGCTCCAGGGGGATGCCCTTCTCGGAGCTCACCTCCCGGAAGGACGCCTGACTGAGGCCCGCGAAGCGGTCGTACACCGGGAGATCGAGGAACGCGAACGACAAGGCGCCGCGTTCGAGCGCCTCGATCATCGGCTCGGTCGGGAGCCCGGCCCGCTCGAGGCCGCGATAGAGCCGCGCCCGCCGAGCGTCCCCTTCCGAGAAGGTGCCGTCTTCGTCGGGGGCCACGAGGCCGAGGTCCACGAGTCTGCACAGGTAGTCGAGGTCGACCCCTGCTCGTTCGGCGACCTCCTGCGTGGAGATCCTTCGCACGCTCGAAGGAGACATGGTCACTCGTCGTAGACGTAGGTCAGGACGCCGTCCTCGACGCGAGTGGGGAGCATCATCAACCTCGCGTCCGGCTTCACCGGACCCGCGATCGCGGCGCCCGATCGGGCCTCGAACGTAGAGCCGTGCCACTCGCACACGAACGTGTCGCCCTCCAGGGACAGCGGACCACCGTGATGCATGCAGACGTTGGCGTAGGCGCGCGGTTTCCCGTTCAGGAGCATCACCAGCACTTCTCGTCCATAGAGGTCGACTTTGACGGTTCCCGCCTGCGGGATGTCGCTCAGCGGGATCAGAGGCTCTCTCATCGCTCCCTTCCCATCCTGTGCGCTCGCTCCCTCACGGAGCCAGCTCTTCCAATGAGGCTATCCATTGTCGAACGAAAGTGATCAGGAGACCGAACCGGGATCGAGGACCGATCGGTGAGCCTCTGGCGTCTCCTCAAACACACGGCGTAGGGTCAGGGGATGGATGAGTCGCCGACCGAGCACGGACTACGCGAGCGGATCGACCCCTTGGTCTATCCTGCCACCTTCGTCGAGGTGGAAGCGGCCCGATTTCAAGGGCTTCACCCAGCCCGTCGAAGTGTTCGCGCCCGTGATGGTGAGAACGGATGACTGATCCCACCGGGCGGGCGGCTTTGCGAAAGGGCAGGTTGTTTGCGGAGGCGACGAGCGATGACCTCGACGACGTGCTGAGGGTCGCCGACGAGGTCTCGTTCGAAGCGGACCAGGTGATCTTCGAGGAAGGCGACCAGCGCGACGGGATGTTCGTCCTCGTAGAGGGGGAGGCACGCGTTGACATCGGAGGCCGGTTCCATCTCCTTGGGCCAGGCGACTTCTTCGGCGAGATGGCCCTGCTCGTCCCGGACACGCGGCTGGCCACCGTGCGAGCGGTGAAGCCCGTCAGCGCCTTGCGCATCTCCTCCGAAGCCTTCCAAGCGTTCCTGCTCGATCATCCCCGCGTCGCCATCGGGATGCTAAGGGCGCTCACCTTGAGGTTGCGCGAGGTCGAGCAACGGATCGACGCATGGATGGCGCCGTAGCGGCAGGCCTGGGATGGATTGCTTCGAGCGAACAACCGGCGGTGTTGCGATCCGGTCGAGCATCCAGATGAGGGACCACATCAGCCTAGCCTAAGGTGCTGGCTGTCACGCCTGACCTCTGTGTCTCGTCTGGACCGATGGAAGAACAGCCGATGAGGAGGAATGAGACACGAGCTGACTCCTGTGAGTGAGATTCTCGAGCAAGTCGACCATCATCACCCAACCCCTCGGGCGAGAGATCGTCGAGCGACAGCACGGTGAGGAGCCGGCCCTCGCCGTCGTAGGCAAGCACTCCGGGCTGGCCGTTGACCCGCGTGAGCTCGAGCCGGGCACCCATCCTTCGGCCCTGCTCGAAGAGCCGCACGAGGAACGCGGCGACGCGCTGCCCGCCGTGGATCGGCTCGCGCGCGGCGTACGCCTTCCCACCGCCGTCCCCGACGGCCACCGCGTCGGCGGCCAGAAGCTCGAGCAGCCCGTCCATGTCTTCCGTCGGCGCACGCTGCGAAGGAACGCCGCGCGAGCTCGTCGCGCTCCTCGAATCGACGTCCAGCCGGAGTCGGTCCAAGCCACATCGACTTGCCACCTCGGCGCGTCGCCTCCTCATCTCCGCGACCGGGAAGCGATATCCGAGGGGTAGGCACAACCGGCTTGGCTCCGATCCGAGGACGCTTGATGCACTGGTTTACCCCCTCGCTCGTGTACCGGATATGTACCGTCTCAGCCTTCCACTCAGTCTCTCAACCACCCTCGGCAACCCTGCTTTCCATCGCCTGACCAGTCAGTTGAGTAAAGCCACAGGTCAGAGCTTCGCGACGGGCGTGCTTTGCAAGCAGGGGGTCGGCGGTTCGAGTCCGCTCGTCTCCACCAGATTGGATACACGTGAGCATTCGGATGGCGTGCGAGCGCTGCGTGTTCCCGTCGAGGGTTGGTGGGCCTGGACGCTCAGGTCGGGATGCGGTACCGGAGGTACACGACGCCGTTGCCGAGTCGGCGATCGTCCAGCAGCTCGAGGTCGGCGCGATGGTCGCTGGCCAGCGCGGGCTTACCTGCGCCGACGAGGACGGGACGGATGAACAGAAGGCACTCGTCGACCAGCCCCGCCTCGAGAGCGTGCGCCGCGAGGTGCGCGCCCCCCACGGTGAGATCTCTCGTGGTCGAGGCTTTCATGCCGCGTACCGAGGCGGGATCGAAGGTGCGCTCGAGCTGGGTCTTCGCGGTCGATATGGCGTCCAAGGTGGTGGAGTAGACGACCTTGTTCGCCGCCTGCCAGATGTTGGCGAAATCGGCGGTAAGTCCCGATTGGGTGGCCAGGGCGGGGTCGGTCTCCCAAGGGGCCATCGTGTCGTACAAGCGCCGGCCGTAGAGGTAGGTGCCGACGGGCCGCACGAGGTCGGTGATGAACCGGTAGAACTCGTCGTCGGGCTCCGTCCAGTCGATGCTGCCGTGCTCGTCCTCGATGTAGCCGTCGACGGACACGTTCGTCACGTAGAGCAGCTTGGCCTTCGGCGTCATCCCTCCACCTTCCC
>DASSDW010000259.1:0-2484 GCA_035696925.1 Actinomycetota bacterium | reverse complement strand
ATCAGCCCGCGTCGGTGATCGAGGCGTTCCGAGCCGCTCGTGCCGTGGGTTACGACAGCGTGAACCTCGACCTGATCTACGGCGCGGCGGGGGAGACACTCGAGTCCTGGGAACGGACGCTCCGGGAGACGGTCGCGCTCGAGCCGTCGCACATCAGCGCATACGGACTCACGATCGAGCCGGCGACGGCGCTCGGCCGCCAGGTGGCGCGTGGCGACGTTCCGGCGCCGGATCCCGATCTCCAGGCGGATATGTTCGAGGCCGCCTGCGGCCTGCTCGGCGACGCCGGATACGGCCACTACGAGGTCTCGAACTGGGCGCGACCCGGATACGAGTGCCGCCACAACCTCGGGTACTGGGAGCGCCGGCCGTACGCGGGGCTCGGCGCCGGCGCGCACGCCTACCGCGACGGCCGGCGGTCGTGGAACGTGCGCCCTCCCGAGGAGTATCTGTCGATGGTCGAGCGCGGGGAGCTGCCGGTCGGTGGGTCCGAGGAGCTCGAGCCCGCCGACGCCTACCTCGAGGAAGTGTTCCTCCGGCTCCGGATCCTGCAGGGCATCCCCGCGAGCTGGGTGGACGACGGCCGCGCGGACCCGTACCTGGAGACCGGACTCCTGTTCCGCGACGAGGACCAGCTCGTCCCGACGGAGCGCGGGATGCTACTCCTCAATGAGCTCGTCCTCGGCCTCACCGGCTAGCTCGTCGCACCGGAGGGCGTGACTATCGGATCCCCACGCCCAGGCCACAGTCGGGTTCCGAGTGGTCCGGACTCGTGCGGGGGAGCTCGAGTTGATTCTCGGCAGGCACCGTGTACGTGTCGGCGTACAGGATCTCCGCGATGCCATCGATCCCGAGCGAGACCTGGGTCTGGTGCACGGTCTTCACATCGCCGGGTCGGGCGTCGATCGGCGATTCGGTCGAGGTGAGCCAGATCGTCGGCAAGGTCTCGCAGTAGAACCAGTCGGAGAGTCCCGCGTCGCCGCCAACCCAGAACGAGAACGGCTTCCCGGCATCCAGCGAATGCTCCCGATGACCAGGCTCCCCTGTTCGGAACGGCACCACCTCGGGCTCGCCATCCACGTCGATCACGGCGTACACGCCGTACTGCATGATCGAGAAGTACTGCAGGACGACGATCAGCTCCTCCCGGCCGTCACCGTTCAGATCCATCCCCTTGAATGGCTCACAGCCGCCGCAGTACTTGATCGTCTCCGTGGACCAGCTGTCCGCGAGCCCGTCGCCCGTGTAGTCGACGGCCACTCCGTACCGGTCGTCATAGGCCGTCGGACACGAGCCCTCATCGCGCACCCTCGTCCCAGTCCAGGCTCGTCCTCCTGTGCCGTCGCCTATGAAGTCGATCCCGCCGAGAGTCCTGACATCGCAGAGGTTGAACCCGAGCCCGATGTCTCGGCCCTCCGGCTCCAGGCCCGGCGTGCCACTCGGTTCGGGGCTAACGGTCGGCGTCGGCTCGGAGCCGGGCGGCAGCGGCTGCCAAGCAGGGTTGAACCCCCCATCGCGCGTGAGCCGCGTGAGCCCCGAGCCGTCGGGGCGGACGACCCACACCTCGAACCCTCCGCCGTCGATGGGCGAGCGGTTGAACGCGATCAGTGACCCGTCCGGCGACCATGCAGGGCCGTCGTCGACGTGACCCTTGGTGATCGTTCGTTCCGTACCATCCGCGAGGTTGTGGACGACCAAGACCATGCCCTTCCCGCTCGTCTCGTTGAAGGCGATCCGGGATCCATCGGGCGACCATGTCGGTCCGATCTCGTCATCCTTCGCCGCCGGCGTCCGCGTCACGTTGACGAGGTCGCGTCCGTCCGGCCGGACCGTGAAGATGTCCGATGAGGCGGTCTCTCCCTTGTCATCGAAGATGCTGCCCGTGAACCCGATTCGTGTGCCGTCAGGCGACCAGGCGGCTCCTGTGACCCAGAACCGATCGGGGTCCGTGATCGGCCGGACGTCGGAGCCGTCGGCATTCATCACGAAGAGCCGCTGGCCGTCTCCGTCGTGTGCTGCGAACGCGATCCGCGAGCCATCCGGAGACCACGCCGGAGGTCCAGAGACGAACAGGCGCTTGTCCGTCAACCTCGTGACGGTCCCGCCGTCGATCGGGATGGATGCGATCACCGGGGTGAGGTCCTCGAGCTCGTGGACGAAGGCGACCGTGATGCCATCCGGCGATACGGCGGGAGCCCGGTCGCCGGTCGCGGAGTCTGTCAGCTGCCGAGCGTGTGACCCATCGGCGCGCATCGTGAACAGGTGGGTAACGCCGTCCTCGGCGTCGTCGCGGACGAAGACGATCTGACCGTTCGCGGGGAGAGCCGCGGGCCTGGGACTCTCGCCCGAGCGATGAACGTCGCCGTCGAACGCGTCACGGAGAACCGCGAACCCACCGGCGGTGGCGGCGAGGACCGCGAACCCCACCAATCCGGCCTGGATCCGACGGACTCGTTCGCGGTGCGAGCGTCGCGCGACGAGCCC
>DASSDW010000258.1:0-4818 GCA_035696925.1 Actinomycetota bacterium | reverse complement strand
GGACGTCTCCACGTCACCGCCGACCTCGATATCCATTTCCTCGCGCCTGCGAAGCCGGGGAGGGTCCTCGGTCGTGGGATCGCCGTGAAGGTGGGCCGTTCCCTGGCGTTCGCGGAGGCGTCGATCGAGGACGGCGAAGGTCGGCTGCTCGCGAAGGCCCAGTCGCGCTTCTCGGTCCGCGGTTCCGAGACCTAGTACTCCACCTCGATCTTCGCCATCGCCGCGGGCAGCTGCGCGAGGGCTCCCTGCAGACCGAGGATCAGACCCATGTTGCCTGCGATCTTGAGCTTGCCCGTCATGAACGCGGTGACGGGCGAGAGCTCTCCGCGGGCCAGCCCTGCGGCGGAGTCGTAGCTCTGGGTGATCGTGGCGTCCTCACCCTCGACATCACCCACACCGAGGTCGATGCGACCGTCTTCGATCGTGATCCAGTAGTGAGTGTCGGCATCGCCACCGGTGATGACCTGCTGGATCGTGGCGCGCTGGCCCGCGGCCGCCCGGCGGAACTCCTCGCTCTCGTTGAGCTCCGCCTTGAGCGCGTGCGCCCATTCGTCTGAGAGGAACTTCACGGACACGATGACCCCCTCGGATGTCGATGACTGGGATGGATGATGCGCTGGAGGTCCCGGGAGTATAGGAGGGCGCTCACTCGAAGAAGAGCGGATTGGTGAGATGCAGCACGTCGTTCAGGAAGCGGACGGCCCGCGTCTCGCCGTCGACGTCGACGCTGTTCAGGCTCGTGTTCTCGGGGAGGAAGAACATCTCCTGCCGGAGCCCGA
The DNA here is from genome assembly GCA_035696925.1 of Actinomycetota bacterium. Taxonomy (GTDB): domain Bacteria; phylum Actinomycetota; class UBA4738; order UBA4738; family HRBIN12; genus JAJNBA01. Next base: position 4,039 of record DASSDW010000258.1, on the reverse strand, counting down.
GGAGGTCGCCGACATAGGCGTTGATCACGCCTCCGTGGGCGAAGATCAGCACGTTCTCGCCGGCGTGGTGGTCGACGATCGCATCGACGGCGGTTCGCACCCGCGTGCGGAACCCGTCCCCGCCCTCGGCACCCGGCGCGCGATGCCAGATCGCGCGTTGGTTCCGGATGTGCTGCACGACGTCGGGATCGGAGCCGATGATCTCCTCGAACGGCTTGCCCTCCCATCCGCCGATGTGCGCCTCGACGAGCTCATCGTCGACGGTGACGTCGGTTCCTGCCAGCCGTGCGAACGCCTCCGCGGTCTCGTTCGCGCGCCGGAGCGGGGAGGAGTAGACGACGAACGGCTCGAGATCCATCACGAGGAGCCTCCCGGCGAGCAGGGCGGCCTGCTCGGCACCGCGCTCCGAGAGCGGTGGGTCCCATTGCTCGCCGCGGACGCTCGCCCATGGCTCACCCTGCCAGCCGAAATCGGACTGGCCGTGCCTGATCAGGTACAGAACGCGTTCGGTCACGCGGGCGCGGAGAGCCTCGTCGAAGGGCTCGGCGGGGCCGGAGGATGGGTCGCCCGCCAGTGATCGGCATACCCCTCGATGTCCTCGCGGATCCAGATCCGGCCCGACGCGAGCGTGGTGAGGGGCTCCGGGAACGACCCACGGTCGATGTAGGTGATGACCCGGCGCTTGTCCCAGCCCATGATCTCGGCGGCCTCCGCGACGCCCACCACCGCCGGGATCACCTCGATCATCAGATCCACGTCGTCGCCCGTGACCTTCCGGAGCTCCTCGAGGCAGCCGGATCGGCTCGTCGCGGTGACCTCGATGTACGCGGAGACGTCGAGGATGTGGGCGAACCATCTCCCTCCGGTCTCCCACATACGGGCCCGGGCAGGTTCGCCAACCGCCATGCCGGGATGCTAGCGCGGCCGTTCGACGACGTCGCCGGTCCGTCTACCAGCCGCAGCAGGGCAGGAGGTAGCCGCACGACGGGCAGCGGTAGTGCGCGTGCTCGGGCTCCATCGGTGCCCCGCAGGCGTCGCAGGGAAGACGTTTCGATTCCGCGGGAGGCAGACAGCGATCGGTGTCGGCCGGAGCGTCCATCCCTCGCCACGATAGACCGGCCGACCGACGTCACTCGGGAGGCTGGGGCCGATAGGCGCCGATCCGCCGGAGCTCTTTCCGCCAGCATTCCGTGTGCCAGTGACGGCGCTCGTCGGGCGCGTCGAGCGGGATGACCACGAGGTGCCAGATGCCCGCCCGCACGACGTGATCGCAGCCCGGGCATCGATACTCCTTCTCCCCGCCGACATGTCGGACGTCGTAGCCGGGCAGCTCGGCCCACCGGGGGGCGGCCGACCGCGGCCGCGGAGCCTCCTGCGGTTGGAAGAACTCGGGATCGCGGCGGTTCTTCCTCGGCATCAGCCGTGGTCCCGGATGAACGCCGCGGCGTGCGGAACCAGGGACGCACCGACCTCGCGGGGATCGCGCTTCCGGCCACGGACCTCGAACGAATGGCCCCCGCCGTCGAACGGGACGAGCGTGGCGCGGGCGCCCAGCTTCTCCACGACACCCCGGAGGAGCTCGGGTGAGGCGAACGGGTCCGAGGTTCCCTGCAGGAAGAGCATCGGGACCGAGATCCGGGAGAGGTGCTCGTCCCGGATCCGCTCCGGCTTGCCCGGGGGGTGCAGGGGATACCCGAGGAAGACCAGGCCGGCCGGGACGATGTCACCATCCGCCGCGGCCATCGATGCGATCCTGCCGCCGAGTGACTTCCCGCTCGCCCAGACCGGGCCGCCGGCGGCCCGATCGGACGCGGCCTCGAACGCGGCGCGCCAGGCGTCACGGAGGACACCCTCGGGGTCCGGGGAGCGCCTGCCGCTCTCCACGTAGGGGAAGTTGAAGCGGAGGGCGGCGATCCCTTCCTCGAGGCACGCGTCCGCGAACCCGACCAAGAAGGGGTGGTCCATCCCGGCACCGGCGCCGTGCGCGACGACGATGGTCGCGAACGGCGACCGAGGGCGTGCGTACGCCGCCGTGATCGGGCCCTTCACGGTCTCGAGACGCAGCGACTCCTCGGGGGTGGCCATCGCGTGCCATGATGCACGCGATGGCCGGCACCCTCCACCTGGGCACCTCAGGCTTCTCGTTCGACGGCTGGAAGCACGGCGTCTTCTATCCGGAGGGGCTGAAGAACCGCGAGATGCTGACCTACTACTCCCAGCAGCTGTCGTCCGTGGAGATCAACTACACGTTCCGCCGGTTCCCGACCGAGAAGTCGCTCACGACGTGGCGCGAGCAGGCGGCGGAGGGGTTCACGTTCACGCTGAAAGCGAACCAGCGCATCACCCACTTCAAGCGCCTCGCCGACACGGACGAGGACGTCCGCGCCTTCCTGGAGCTCGCGAAGCTCCTCGGCGACAAGCTCGGCTGCGTCCTGTTCCAATGCCCGCCCTCATTGCGCTACGACCGCGCCCTGATCGAGGCCTTCATCGGCTACCTCCCTCCCGGCGGCCGGTTCGCGATGGAGTTCCGCCATCCCTCGTGGATCGAGGCGAAGGACCTGTTGCTGTCCCAGGGGGTGGCGTGGTGCGTCGCCGAGACCGACGAGAAGGACCCGGGGCCCGACGACCTCTCCTGGGAGCCGATCGGCTATCTGCGCCTGCGCAAGACCGAGTACCCGGACGAGGAGCTCGGTGCGTGGGCCGATCGGATCGCCCCCGCGCTCGACGCGGGCGCCGACGTCTTCTGTTACTTCAAGCACGAGGAGGACGGCGCGGGCCCGAAGATGGCGAAGAGGCTACGCGAGACGTTGGAAGACCGGGCTCCGGACCGAGCATCTGCCTGACCCATCCTTCGTTCGGCCGACCCCGTCCCGAAGTCGTCGCGGGGACTCCGTCGAGCGGTGTCAGGACTCCAGCCGATGGCGCAGCGCCTTCTCGAGCGTGTCGAGATCGTCCGAGAGCTTGGGACCGAGCGTGTCCCGGACGTAGAAGGAGTCGATGACCCTTCCTTCGTAGGTCGCCACCTTCGCCAGGTGCACGTCGATGCCGAGTTCGGCGAAGGTCCTGGTGATGTCGTAGAGGAGACCGAGCCTGTCCGGGGCGCCGACCTCGATCACGGTCGAGAAGTCGGAGGCCTCGTTGTCCACGGTGACCGTGACGGGCGTTGGCACCCTGGGTGCCGGGTACCAACGCCGCTTCTCGTCCACCCTCCGTTCCAGCGAGATCGAGCCGTCGACCGCGCGACGGAGCATCCCGCGGAACTCGCGCCAGCGACGCTCGGGCACCTCTGGCTCCCACACCCCCTCCACCTCGAAAAGGTCGGCGGCGACCCCGTCATCGGTCGTGAACACGTGGGCGGTGAGGATCGACATGCCCGCGAGGGCGAGGGACCCCGCGATCCACGACAGGAGTCCCGCGCGATCCCTGGCGACGACGAGCACCTCGTACGTGCCGGCTCGCGTCCCATCGAAGTGAACGGCCCGGACGTCCTTGGCGCCGACGGGCGGCGCGATCGTCGCGTAGTGCCGAGCGACACGGGCCGGGTCTGCGACGAGGAGGTAGGCACGCGGCATCCGCCGGAGGAAGCGATCGACCTCCTCCTCCGGCTCGTCGTCGAGGATGCCGCGGATGAGCTCGATCCTGTCGGCGAGCCGCTCCGCGATCTCGGTCCCCATCTCACCGCGCTCCAGGACGTGCTCGACCTTCGCCACGAGCTCGTGGATGAGCGTCCGTCTCCATGACGTCCACGCGGCGGGACCGGTCGCCTCGGCGTCAGCCTTGGCGAGCAGATAGAGCGCAGCGAGGCGGTCGGGGGAACCCACCACCGCTGCGACGTCGAGCACGAGGTTCTCGTCGGACAGATCCCGGCGGGTCGCGGTGTCCGGCAGGAGCAGGTGCCGTTCGACCAGGAAGCGGACGAGGTCGCGGGCCGGGGGCTCGACACCCATCCGGTCGAGGATCGATGCGACGACCCGCGCGCCGACCGGCACGTGCCCACCCTCCCCGTTCTTGCCGATGTCGTGCAGGAGCGCCCCGAGGA
>DASSDW010000257.1:0-21359 GCA_035696925.1 Actinomycetota bacterium | reverse complement strand
CCGGATGCAGCGCGTGCTTCGGCACGTACGCGAGCCCGTCGTCGGAGATGTAGCGATCGAAGGCCTCCTTCTCGTCCGCCACGATCCCGGCTTCCACCATCGCCTCGGCGATGTGGGGCCGGGCGATCGCCCCACCGCCGGCGAGTTCCAGCACGCGCTCGACCCTGATGTCGAAGCCCAGCTCGCGCAGCTTCTCGACGATCATCTCGCCGCGGCGGAGGCGGGTCGCCGTGAGCCGGAGGAGCTCGGCCTCGATCGCGGGATCGTCGGGATCGACCCAGTACCCGAGGATGTGGAGGCTCGCCCCCTCGTACTCCGCCGAGAACTCGATCCCCGGCACGAACTCGAGCCCGACGTCGCCCGCGGCCGCCTCCGCGTCCGCGAGGCCCTCGAACGTGTCGTGATCGGTGAGGGCGAAGCCCGCGAGGTCCTTCGACCGCGCGAGGTCCACCACCTCCGCGGGGCCGAGGGTCCCGTCGGAGCGGTTCGAGTGGCTGTGGAGGTCGTATCCGGGCATCGCCGAAGAGCGTGTCAGACCGTCGGCGCGGTCGTCCATCGCGGAGTCTCCAGGCGCGGCGCGGTCAGGGGGCCGGCGCGACCAGCTCCCGGCCGATCTCCGCGACCGTGCGACAACCGGCGAGCGCCATGGCGTTCTCGAACTCGGCTCGCAGGATCTCGAGCACGCTCGCGACGCCGGCCTCACCCTCCGCGGCGAGGCCCCAGACGACCGGCCGACCGACGAGGACCGCCGCGGCGCCCAGGGCGATCGCCTTGAGGACGTCCGTCCCCCGGCGCACACCGCCGTCCACCAGGACGGGGATGCGCCCGGCGACGGCATCGACCACCTCGGGGAGCGCGTCCAGCGGCGCCGGACAGGAATCCAGCTGCCGCCCGCCGTGGTTCGACACCACGATCGCGTCGACCTGGTGGTCGACGGCGAGGATCGCATCCTCGGCCGTCAGGATCCCCTTCACGAGGATCGGCAGCCCCGGCGCGTGCTCACGCACGAATCCCAGGTGATCCCACGTCAGGTTCGGCTCGTAGGCGTGATCGGAATCACCCAGACCGAAGGGCATCACGAACCCGCTCCGCGTGTCGCGATGACGGAGTCCCGCGACGGGGAAGTCGATCGTCCAGCAGATGGCTCGATACCCCGACGACACGACGCGCGCGAGCATGTCCTCGGAGAGCCTCGGCTCCGCGAACAGGTACAGCTGCCACCATTTCGGCGCATCGCTCGCCGCCGCGATGCCCTCGACATCGTCGACCGCGGTGGAGGACACCACCGCGATCGTGCCGGCCGTCGCCGCACCGCGGACCGTCCCGCGTTCCCCGTCGGGATGCGCCCGACCCTGGTACGCCCACGGCGCCACGAGGACGGGGAAGGCGACGGGCGTCCCAAGGATCTCCGTCGACGTATCCGGCGATCCCGATCCGCGGAGGACGCGCGGCCTGATCACCCACCGGTGGAACGCGCGCAGGTTCTCCTCGAGGGCACGCTCGTCCCCGGCACCGCCGGCATAGTAGTCGTAGACGTCGGCGTCCAGCTTCGCCTTCGCGACGGGCTCGTAGTCGTCGACCTGGAGGTACCTCGGCGCGGGCATGACCCGCGAAGGGTAGCCGACATGGCGGGCCCGGCCGGCCCGCGGCTATCGTGAGCTCGTGGCTCGGGTGACGGTCTTGGGCGCAGGCGCCATGGGGACGGCGTTCGCGATGCACGCGGCCCGGGCGGGCCTCCCCACCTCGCTCTGGGCGAACGAGCACGACCTCGCCGCCTACGCCGCGATGCGCGACGAGCGGAAGCATCCGCTGCTCACGGAGCATCTGCCCGACGGCGTCGAGCTCCTCGGCCCGAACGACGTCGAGACCGCCTCCCGCGACGTGGAGATCGCGGTGCTGGCGGCGAACTCCGCGGGCGCCCGTTCCCTCGCCGCGATGGTGCGGGAGCACGTCACGGGCGCGCGTGTGATCGTGTCCGTCGCCAAGGGCCTCGAGCCGGCCTCCGGCAAGCGCATGAGCGAGGTCTACGGAGAGGAGATCGCCGGCGCCGACGTGGTCGTGGTGGGCGGCCCGTGCCTCGCGCGTGAGCTCGCCGAGGGCCTCCCCACCGCGGCGGTCTGGGCTTCCGGTGAGGTCTCCGTGGCGGAGGAGTCGGGGAAACCGTTCGACGACGATCGCTACCAGCTGTCCTACACCGACGACGTAATCGGCGTGGAGCTCTGCTCGATGATGAAGAACGTCGCCGCGATCGGGCTCGGCCTCCTCGACGGACTCGGCAAGAGCACGGGGATCGGCTATCAGAACGCGAAGGCCGCGCTCTTCACGAGGGCTGCCCGCGAGATCGTGACGCTCGTGACCGCCCTCGGCGGCAGGTCGGAGACCGCGATGGGCCTCGCCGGCATCGGCGACCAGCTCGTGACGAGCCTCGGGGGCCGCAACCGTCTCTACGGCGAGCTCGTGGGCACCGGGGATCCGCCGGAGGACACGCTCCGGGAGCTGGAAGCCGCAGGGCTCACGGTGGAGGGCGTCGAGTCCACGCGTCACGTCCGCCGGCTCGCTGCGGGAGCGTCGCTCGACCTCCCGTACCACGAAGCGATCCACCGGGTGCTCTTCGAAGGGGCCCGGCCACACGACGTCCTGGAGGTGCTCCGATGACGAACCGGATCCGTCCCGACCGCAACCTCGCGATGGAGCTCGCGCGGGTGACCGAGGCCGCAGCACTCGCCGCGGGCAGCTGGATCGGTCGCGGAGACAAGATCGGCGCCGATCAGGCGGCCGTGGACGCGATGCGCTTCATGATCGACTCGGTCTCGATGGACGGCGTGGTCGTGATCGGCGAGGGTGAGAAGGACGAGGCCCCGATGCTCTACAACGGCGAGTCCGTCGGGAACGGTTCGGGTCCCGCCGTCGACGTCGCCGTCGACCCGATCGACGGTACCCGGCTCACGAGCACGGGACAGCCCAACGCGGTGTCGGTGATCGCGCTGGCCGAACGCGGGACGATGTTCTTCCCCGACGTCGCCGTGTACATGGAGAAGGTCGCGACCGGACCGGAGGCCGCGGCCGTGATCGATGTGAACGCACCGCCGGAGGAGAACGTCCGGCAGGTGGCGAAGGCGAAGGGGATGAAGATCGAGGAGGTGTCGGTCGTGATCCTCGATCGGCCTCGCCACGAGGCGATCATCGACGCGGTCCGCGAAGTCGGCGCGCGGGTCTTCCTCATCACGGATGGCGACGTCGCCGGGGCGATCGCCGCGGCGGCCCCACGCACCGGCGTCGACCTCCTGATCGGGGTCGGCGGCACCCCCGAAGGCGTCGTCGCCGCGGCGGCACTCAAATGCATGGGTGGGGCGATCCACGGACGCCTCGCGCCACGCGACGACGACGAGCGCGACCAGCTCGTCGACGCGGGACTCGACCCCGAGCGGATCCTCACGACCGAGGACCTCGTCTCCGGCAAGGACGTGTTCTTCGCGGCAACCGGGATCACGGACGGCTCGCTGCTCCGAGGCGTGCGTTATTGGCCCGACGGCGCGACGACGTATTCCATGGTGATGCGCTCGCGCTCCGGAACCGTCCGATGGGTCGAGGCGGAGCACCGCTTCGAGAAACTCGAAGGGATTTCCGGTGTGGACTACAGCCGGTAGGGCCGCGTCCTCGGGAACGATCCGAGTTTGGGCTATCCTCGGGCACGAACGAGAGGAGCCGCGATGGCCGAGAGAACGATCATCGTCTGCGATGTGTGTGGCAAAGCAGCGACCGAGACCGTCACGATCAAGGTGGCGCGAGGCAACTACGCGAAGGATCTCTGCGCGGCCCACGTGACGGAGCTCGTCGCCGGGGCGCGTCGGCCACGTCCCGGGCGTCCGCGCAAGATGGCCGGCGAGACATCCGCCGCCGCCCCGAAGCGACGCGGCCGTCCGCGGAAGACGGGGGCGCGGAAGAGCACCGGACGCAAGCGCACCGCGACCAGGAGGACGGCTCAGGCCTCCGGTTCTCCCGCACGCTCGGCCAAGAAGTAGACGCCCTTCGCCTCCTTCACCACGACTCCTTCGCGAAGCAATGCGCGGAGCGTCGTCTGCACCTGCCTACGGACGTCGGGATGCGCGAACGGATCGAGGTAGCCGCGGCGCAACGCGAGATCCTGGATCCGGGTCCAGTGCAGGGGCGACGGCTCCTCGGTGAGGACGGCGATGACGGCGGCACGCGGCTCCATCACGCGCCACGCGTCGCAGCGATCACGCGCTCGGCGAAGAGCTCGACCTGGTCGGGTTCGTGGATCGCGAAGGGGAGGACCCAGGGTGACACGATGAGCTCGCCCACGCCGAGTGCCTCGAACGCGTCGACCCGCTCGAGGATCTGGTCGGGCGTTCCCGAGAGGGTGTCGGCCCGCCAGGACCCGTAATCGTCGGCGGCCATCGCGTCCCCCGGCGCGGCGGCGCGGCCACGGTCGAACGCCGCGCGCGCCGACGCTTCATCCTCCCCGATCAGGGAATACAGGCCGACGGACAGACCGAACGTCGCGGGATCGCGGCCGGTCGCATCACACGCCGCGCGGACATCGGACACCTTGCCGACATACGCCTCCGGTGCCACGCGCCACGCCATGTTCCAACCGTCCGCGAGTCGTGCGGCCAGCCGCAGCAGCCGAGGGCCGCCCTTGCCTCCCACCCAGAGCGACGGACCGCGTTCCGGCGCCGGCGCGAGGACCGCCTCGCGGAGCGTCACGGTCGGACCGTCATAGGTGACCGGATCGCCGTCGAACAGTCGCCGGAGCACGTCGAGAGATTCCTCCAGCGCTCCGAAGCGCTCCCCCGCCGTGCCGAACCGGTACCCGAACGCGTCGAACTCCTCCTGCATCCAGCCGGCCCCGAGCCCGAGGTCGAGCCGGCCGTCGGAGACCAGATCGATCGACGCGGCGGTCCTCGCGAGGAGCGCCGGGTGGCGGAACGCGCTGCAGAGGACGAGGGTCCCGAGCCGGACCCGGTGCGTGACGGCGGCGATGCCGGCGAGGGTCGTGAGCGGCTCGAGCGACGCGATCGGCGCCGGATCCCCGCCGTACCTCGCGTAGGAGTAGAAGAAGTGATCGGACACCCAGACCGAGTCGAACCCCAGCTCCTCAGCTCGCTTCGCCCAGGCTGCCACGGAGGAGAACGAGGTCTCGCCGGACGGGAGTGAGAACCCGTAGTGGGGCAGGGTCAGCCCGAAGCGCATCCGGCGAGGATAGTCAGGTGCCAGGGATCGTCAGGCAGCGGGCTCGTAGACGCTCAGCGTCCCGCGCAGCAAGACCCGGCCGCGCGCATCGCGGACCACGACGGCGCTGACATCCGTCAGATCCTCGGTGAACGTGCCGAAGTCCCCGCCTCCCCCTGCCTGATCGAGCGTTCCGATCTCACCCAGGACGAGCCGACGCGATCCATCGGTCACGAGCTGGACCTGCAGCGGCAGCTGTCCGGGACGCAGGCCGGTCAGCCCATCGACCAGGATGAACGCGAGGTCGTCGCCCGACGGTGACAGGAGGACGAGCGCATCCGCGCGTCCCTCCTGCAAGCGGGGGGAGAGCAGCGTCGAGACCTCGACGATGGCTCCGGGGTCGAGTCCGGGGAGGTCCGCGAACACTTCCTGCAACCTGATCACGGCCTCCCGCTGCCGCTCCTGAGCCACGTCCGCCTGCTCCTCAGCGCGCTCGGCGCGCCCCGCCATGACCGCGCCCCACCCGAGACCTGAGAGCGCCAGCATCGCGGCCAGCACGCCGGCCGCGGCGACGCGGCTCCGCCGCGGCGACGCGGCCCGCCGCCGACCCGCCGCGCTCCGCACCGCGGCGACGACGCGTTCCTCGAGGTCGGCCGGCGGGTCGACCGGCGCCACGCTGTAGGCCAGCGTGGCCGCGGCCCGCTCAAGCTCCGCAGCCTCCTTCCGGCAGGCGGCGCACCACTCCAGATGTCGATCGACGACCGACCGCTCGGCCTGGGGCAGGACACCGAGCGTCTGCTCGGTGAGTCGCTCGCGAACGGCCAGGCAGTTCACACGTACTCCTTGCCCTCGTTCGCGCGCCGCACCTTGATCATCGCGGTGCGGAGACGGGTCTTCACGGTCCCGAGCGGCGTCCCGTCGGCCTCGGAGATCTCGCGAGCGGTCAGACCCCGGAAGTACGCGCGCGTCAGCAGCCGGCGCTCCGCCTCCGTCAGCGATGCGAGCGCGCGCGTCGCCGCGTCACGCTCCTCCACCACGTCCTCCTCGTTCTCGCCGGGGACGTCCGGAACCTCGTCGACCAAGACGAGCGTCGGTCGCCGGGCACCGGTCTCTCGGCGCAGGCGGTCCACGGCGAGGTTGTGCGCGATCGTCATGAGCCAGGTCGAGAGGCGTCCTCGCGCCGGGTCGAATCGGGCCGCCTTGCGCCAGGCGGTGAGGAAGACGTCCTGCGCGAGCTCTTCGGCCGCCTCACGGGATCCCAACAGACGCATGCCGAGCGAGAACACGGGCCGACCGAACCTCGCGTAGAGGGCGCGGATCGCATCGTCGTCACCGGCGAGGAGTCCTTCCATCAGCTGCTCCTCCTCTCGGGGGAGGAGCGGGCCTTCGTGCCGAGCGTCCACTCGGGTTCCTCTCGGTATACGGAGCCGTGGGCCAGCGAAGCTTGCAGTGCCTTGCCCCGATGTTCCCACGGTTGCGCCGGGAGGGGAACCGCCCGGCCGACGACGAGAACCGCGCGAACCGCGCGGGGTAGGCTGGCGCATCACAGGAAACGACATCCGCGCAGGAGCGCCGACGGTGATCGAGAGGTCGAGGACCGCCCGAACGCTGGCCGGCGGCGTGCTCCTCGCCTCCGGGCTCATCTCCGGGCTCCTTCCCGGCCTCGCCGCTCGCTCCGCGTCCGCCGCCTCCGCCCGGCAGGCGGCCCCGCCGACCGTGATCCGCCTCTCGCTCGAGGGCGTGGTCGACCCCTTCGTCGCCGACTACCTTCGCGAAGGCATCGAGGGCGCGGGGGACGCGGCGGCCGTCCTCCTCACGATCGACACCCCCGGAGGCCTCGACTCCTCGATGCGCGAGATCATCAAGGCGATCGAGGGCGCCGCGACCCCGGTGATCTGCTACGTCGCGCCTCGAGGGGCGCGGGCGGCCTCGGCGGGGGCATTCATCCTGATGGCGTGCCACGTCGCCGCGATGGCACCGGCGACGAACGTCGGAGCGTCCACCCCGGTCGGCCTCGGCGGGGTCACGCTCGCGCGGAAGATCGAGGAGGACGCGGCCGCGACGATCCGAGGTCTCGCGGACGATCGCGGACGCAACGGCGAGCTCGCGGAGACGTTCGTCACGGAATCCCGCAGCATCACGTCTCAGGAGGCGCTCGAGGGGAACGTGATCGACCTCGTCGCTCCGACCGAGCGCGACCTCCTCGGGCAGGTGGAGGGCACGGACGTCCTCCTCGCCGACGGGACCACCGCGACGCTCGAGACCGCGGGCTCCCCGGTCGAGGACCGGCCGATGTCCCCGGGGGTCGGGTTCCTCCACGACCTGTTCGACCCGAACCTCGCCTTCATCTTCTTCTGGCTCGGTCTCGCGCTGCTCGTCCTCGAGCTCATCGTGCCCGGCCACGTGTTCAGCGGCACGGTGGGGACGATCTTCCTGCTGACCGCGATCGCTTCGTTCGGGTTCCTGCCCGTACGGCTGATCGGGATCGCCCTGCTCGTCGCCTCCATCGTGTTCTTCGTGATCGAGCTGAAGGTCCCCGGTCTCGGGATCTGGTCGCTGGCGGGCATCGCGTCGCTCGTCCTGGGCGGGCTCGTCCTCTTCGACCCGGCCGGCGGGGTCCGCGTCTCCCCGTTCACGATCGTGCCGGTCGCAGCCTTCATGGCCCTGTTCTTCGGGTTCGTGGTGTCGAAGGCGCTCGCGATGCGCCATCTCCCGGCCGCACAGGGGCCGGAGGCGATCGTCGGTCGCGAGGGCGTCGTGCTCGCGGGCGGGCTCGACCCCGAAGGCGTCGTGCGGGTGGCCGCCGAGGAGTGGAAAGCCACCTCGCCGACGGGGACGATCCCCGAGGGTTCGAGGATCCGCGTGGTGAGGCTCGACGGGTTGGTGCTCACCGTCGAGCCGGTGGCACCCGAGCACGCGCCCGCCGGCGGCGTCCTGCCGGCTCGAGAGGGGAAGACCTGATGGACTTCACGGATCCTGCGTTCATCGGCATAGCCGTCGCTGTGTTCCTCGTGATCCTGTTCCTCGCCAACGCCATCCGCATCGTGCCCGAATTCCAGCGACTGGTCGTCTTCCGGCTGGGGCGCCTCCTGGGCGTGAAGGGACCGGGTCTGATCCTGCTGATCCCGATCGTCGACAAAGGCGTGAAGGTCGACCTGCGAGAGTTCTATCTGGAGATCCCCCGGCAGGACTCGATCACGAAGGACAACGCGCCGATCGCCGTCGACTTCATCACGTTCTACAAGGTCATCGACCCCTCGATGAGCGTCGTCCAGGTGGGCAACTTCGCGGGAGCAGCTCAGGCCCTCGCGTCCACGACCTTGCGGGCCGTGATCGGCGACATCCCGCTCGACGACGTACTTGCCAAGCGGGACGAGATCAACCAGATCCTCCGGGCCAAGCTCGACGAGGTCACCGAGCGGTGGGGCGTGAAGGTCACGAACGTCGAGATCCGCGAGATCATCCCGCCGCCCAGCGTGCAGGAGGCGATGACGCGGCAGATGTCCGCCGAGCGATCCCGGCGCGCGATCGTCCTGGAAGCCGACGGCACCAAGTCGGCCGCGATCACAGTGGCGGAGGGCAACAAGGCGTCCGCGATCCTGAACGCCGAGGGCAGCAAGGCGTCGGCGATCCTCACCGCCGAAGGCGAGCGACAGGCGGCGATCCTCCGTGCGGAGGGCTTCGCGCTGGCCCTGAAGACGATCAACGACCAGGCGATCACCGCGGATCAGAAGACGATGAGCCTTCAGTACCTCGACGCCCTCAAGCAGATCGGCGGCTCGCCGTCCTCCAAGATCGTCGTGCCCATGGAGCTGTCGGGCCTCGTCGCCGGCCTCGTCGCGGTGGCCGACCAGGCGAAGGGCAACGGTCGGGCCGCAGCCGAGTAGGTGGGTCGGGAACCGGTCCCCCTCCGCCGGTGTAGGCAGCCGTGAAAGGAAAGGCTCCCGTGGAGGGCCGACCACTGGAGGACGTCGAGCTCGCACGGCGGGCCCGCGAGGGCGACGACGCCGCGTACGCAGACCTGGTGAAGCGGTACGGGCAGATCGCCTTCCGTGTCGCCTGGCTCGTCACGCGCGATCGCGGTGAGGCGGAGGACGCGGCCCAGGAGGCGTTCGTGAAGGCTTATTACGCGCTCCCCAGGTTCCGGCCGGACTCCCCGTTCCGGCCGTGGCTGCTGAAGATCGTCGCCAACGAGGCGCGGAACCGCGCCCGATCCACGCGCCGTCGCCAGGGCCTCGCCCTGCGCGCGGCCGCGGTCTCCGACGGGGACGCGGCCCCGTCCCCGGAGACCGCGGCGCTGGCGGTCGCCGACCGGGAGACGCTCGTCGCCGCGCTGAACGCCCTCCCTCCTCCGGACCGAGAGGTGATCGGCTACCGGTTCCTCCTGGGCCTGTCGGAGAGCGAGACGGCCGACGTGCTCGGCGTGCGACAGGGGACGGCCAAGTCCCGCCTCTCGAGGGCGATGGCTCGCCTGCGCACCGTGTTGGAGGAGCCGGCATGAGCGAACGGCTACGCTCGATGGGCGACAGCGACCTCGGTGCCGCTCTGTCCTCGCTGGACATCGAGTGGCCGACCACCCCGGCGCTGCATGCCGCGGTCATGGCTCGAGCCACGTCGGAGCGGCCGGCCATCGTGCGTCTCCCGTTGTCCCGTCCCAGGCGGCTCATGCTCATCGCAGCGGCGACCGTGCTCCTGCTCGCCGGGGCTGCGGTCGCGGCGAAGATCGTCATCGATCTCGGCGGGGTGGTCGTGGAGGTCACGCCGAGCCGTCCGGGGATCCTGCCGACGCCGTCGATCGCTCCCACCGGCGAAGCGGTGACCCTCGAGGAGGCCGCCGTCCTGCTCGGGCGGGAGGTTGCCCTCCCCGCTGATCTCGGCCGGCCCGACCGGGTCTGGGCGGACGAGGTCATCACGGAGAAGGGAGAGGTCGCCCGGGTCACGCTCGCATGGAACGCAGGTGAGGGGCTCCCGGAGGTCTCGAACACGGGCTACGGAGCCGTCCTGATGGTGTTCGAGGGCGACGCCAACCTCGCGTCGAAGGACCTGTACGAGGACACGGGCGTCCTGCGGGTCGAGACCGTCGGCGGGGTGGACTACTACTGGACGACGGGTACCCACCTCCTCGAGCTCCTGACGAGCGAAGGTGTCGCCTACGTGCGCGTGGAGGGCAACGTGCTCCTGTGGCGGGACGGCCCCCACACGATGCGGTTGGAGACCTCCTTGCCGATGGCCGAGGTCCTTCGGATCGCCGCGTCGGCGGGAACGTCCTGATCCTTTCCGGTGTAGCAGTGGCATCGGACGTCAGGAGGGATCGACATGAGGCGAGGGATGCTGCTCTGCACGATCGTGGTGCTCGCGGCCGTCGTGGGGATGCCCGGCGTGGCGTCGGCGGGCGGCGGCTGCCACGGAGGCGTCACCCAGAACGACGCGACCGGCGAGGAGGATGCGACCATCGAGATGGTCGACGCGTGCTTCACGGCGACGGTCACGACCGTGGATCCCGGAACGCCTGTGACCTTCGTGAACATGGACGAGTTCGTCCATAACGTGGGCGGCAACCAGTGGGGCCACTTCGACGACCTCCACGAGGCGGATACCTTCAGGGTGTCCTTCGACGAGGCCGGCACGTACCCGTTCGCCTGCAGCTATCACCCCGGCATGACCGGCGCGATCGTCGTCGGCGACGGCAAGGGTGCAGGGAACGGCGCGGGCATCGCGGTCGGGCCGTTCGAGGCACCGCGTCCCGAGACCGTGACGCGTGTGGTCACGGCGAGCGGGGGCGTCTCGGCAGCCTCCGTGGCGGTCGCCGCGATCGTCGGCGGGCTGCTCGGAGCCGCGATCACCGTAGGGTTGACCCGTTCGGCTTCGAGGAAGGTTCCGGCCCGACTGCGTGAACCGGTCTAGACGGGCAGGCTCAGCCCCGCTTGCTGCATCGCGAGCTCGAAGTCGTGCCTGCTCGAGACGGCCTCGAACGCTGCCTCCGTGCTGATCTTCCCCTGCTGGAGGAGCACCAACAGCGACTGGTCGAACGTCATCATCCCGTAGAAGGCGCCGTCGGCGACGACCTCTTCGATCTCGCTCGTGCGCTCCGGGTCGACGATCCGCTCGGCGATCCGTCCGTTGTTCACGAGGATCTCGAGGGTCGGGGTCCGGCCGCCGTCCACCGTCGTGACGAGCCGCTGGCAGATGATGCCGCGGAGCGTGCCGGCGAGCGCCAGCCGTACCTGCTTCTGTTGGTACGGCGGGAAGAAGTCGATCACGCGGTTGACGGTCTCCGTGGCGTCCACCGTGTGGAGCGTGGACAGCACGAGGTGTCCCGTCTCGGCCGCCTGGATCGCGGCCCGCACGGTCTCCGTATCCCGCATCTCGCCGATCAGGATGACGTCGGGATCCTGTCGCAGCGCCGCGCGCAACGCCGAGAGGAAGTCCTGCGTGTCGTTGCCGATCTCACGCTGGTTGATCGAGGCCACCGCGTCGCGGTGGAGCACCTCGATCGGGTCCTCGATCGTGACGATGTGCACCGGCTTGGTTTCGTTGATGTACCCGATCATCGAAGCGAGCGTCGTCGTCTTGCCGGATCCCGTCGGGCCGGTGACGAGGATCAGCCCTCGGTGCTCGTCGGCGAGACGCCGGACCGTGTCCGGCAACCCCATCTCCTCGAAGGTGGGTCCACCGAACCGGAGACGCCGGAGCACCATCGAGATCGAGCCCCGCTGCTTGAAGACGTTGGCGCGGAACCGGCCCACGTCTCGCAGGGAGTACGCGAAGTCGATCTCCCCCGTCTTGTCGAACGCCTCCTTCCGGTCCGCCGGGATGATGCTCTCGGCGATCGCGGCGGTCTCCACCGGCGTGATCGGGTCGCGAGGCATCCTCTGCAGCCCACCGGGCAGCCTGATCATCGGCGGCGAGCCGACCTTCACGTGCAGGTCCGAGCCCTGCCCGACCATGAGCTCCTTGAGCCAACCGTCGAACTCCGCAACGGCGGAATCACTGTTCTCCACTGCGCCACACCTCGTCTCGAGCGATGGCCGCGAACGCGTACCATCCGCGCTCGGTTCCTCCCTCTCCCATCGGCCCGACGGAGGACCAACTTCAGCGCGATCGAAGGAGTGGCCGTGCTCAGGCGCCGGCGACCACCCGGCAGACCGAGCTGCGATCGGCGAGTGGTTCGAACGCCCGCAGATGGAGGCGGGGGCGAGATCCCTCCAACATCCCCTCCAGCAGACCTCTGTGCACGGAGCACACGAGCTCCCTGTGCTCTTCGAGGAGGTCCCGGAACGGACAGCCTCGCAGGGCGATCTCCACGGTGCGGGACCCTTTGCGCCGGAAGCGAGGATCGAATCCCGCTTCGGCCAACGCCTCCCGGAGCCCGGCCAGGTTCGGCCCCGGACGGCGCGCACCGGGCGGCGGGGCGTGCCGGGTGACGAGATAGTCGCCCCATTCTCGAGCGAGGGTGTGGGCACCCGCGCGGGCGCGCGACCCGGTCGTGAGCGTCGCCAGGATATCCGCGAGCAAGCGGTAATCACGCCCCTCCCGGTCGCCCGTGGCCACAGCGGTGTAGACGGTCTGGGGGCGACCGACCGCAGATGGGCCTCGCCGCGTCTCCGACGCGACGAGGCCCGCGTCCGCGAGCCGACGCAGGTGTGGACGGATCGTGTTGGCGTGCAGGCTCAGCCGGGTGGCGAGCTCGCGAACGGGGACCGGGCGGCCGGACAGGCGCAGGTACCGGTAGAGCCGGTAGCGCGTATCGTCCGCCAGGGCCTTGTGGATCTCGATCGGGGCCGGTTCGTTCATCTCCGCATCTCGTACGATGGGCTTTGCACGGTTCGCACCGTGTCAACCAGAGCTTAGACCTCAGACCCGAACGAGACCCCAGGAAACGAAGCAAGGAACGGGGCCAGGCACCCGCCACTCGATGGCCAGGCACCGTCACTCGATGGGAGGAGAGCCCGTGGCCACGGAGGCGCAGGTCCGGGAGGCCCTGAAGGGCGTCCGGGATCCCGAGATCGGCCGTCCGATCGACGAGATCGGGATGTTGCGATCCGTCGAGGTGGACGGCGGCGTGGTCCGCGTCCACGTCCTGCTGACCATCGAGGGCTGTCCGCTCAAGGATCGGATCACGAGCGATGTGACGGCGGCCGTCCAGCCGCTCGAGGGCGTGGACCGTGTCGAGGTGGAGCTCACGCCGATGAGCTCGGAGGAGCGGGAGAAGCTCGTCGCGGGGCTCCGCGGAGGCCAACCCGCCGCGCCGGAGACCACGATCGCGTTCCCGCCGCAGACCGCGATCATCGCGATCGCGTCGGGCAAGGGCGGCGTGGGCAAGTCCAGCGTCACGGTGAACCTGGCCGCCGCACTCGCGAAGGCCGGTCGCTCGGTCGGAGTGCTGGACGCCGACGTGTGGGGCTTCAGCGTTCCCCGGATGCTCGGCGCGGCCGGCAAGCCCGTGGGATTCAACGACATGATCCTGCCGCTGGAGGCCCACGGCGTGAAGGTGATCTCGATGGGTCACTTCGTGCCCGAGGAGACGCCGGTGATCTGGCGCGGCCCGATGCTGCACAAGGCGATCCAGCAGTTCCTCGGCGACGTCTGGTGGGGCGACCTCGACTTCCTGCTCTGCGACCTGCCGCCGGGCACCGGCGACGTGTCGATCTCGCTCGCCTCGTTCATCCCCGGTGCTTCGATGCTCGTGGTGACGACGCCGCAGGACGCGGCGCGGAAGGTCGCCGAGCGCGCGGGCAAGATGGCCGAGCGCACGAACCTCCGACCGCTGGGCGTGATCGAGAACATGTCGTGGTACGCGTGCCCGCATTGCGGCGAGCGCCAGACGATCTTCGGCGAGGGCGGCGGCCGTGAGGCTGCCGAGACGCTCGGGGTTCCGCTGATGGCACAGATCCCGTTGGTTGCGGACCTGCGGGCCGGTGGCGACGAGGGTTTGCCGATCGTGGTCTCGGATCCCGACTCCCCGGCCGCCGTCGCGTTGCGCGAGGCGGCCGAGGCCGTCGTCCGCACGACGAAATCGAAGGTCGGCAAGCCGCTCCAGCTGATGGCGCGCTGACGCAGCATCGGCAGCCGCGACTCCGTATGCTCGCGCGATGGACGTGCTCTCGTACCGTCCGGACCCCTCGGAGTTCGCGTGGACCTTCGGCGGCGTGCCGCCGGTGCGCACGGTCCGGCCGGGCGACATCCTCGAGCTGTGGACGGAGGACGCGTTCGGCGGGAAGGTCCGCGGGCCGGACGACCACGTCTCGCGCGTGATCGAGTTCCCCTTCGTGAATCCGCAGACCGGACCGTTCTTCGTGGAGGGAGCGGAGCCGGGTGACACCCTGGCGATCCACTTCATCTCGATCGAGCCGTCCCGCGACTGGGCCGCATCCTGCACGGTCCCGCTGTTCGGGGCGCTCACCACCACGGCTCGGACGGCGATGCTGCACGACCCGCTCCCGGAGCGCGTCTGGATCTACGACGTGGATCGGGACGCGCGCACGGTGGCGTACCACGCGACCGCAGGCGATCACACGGCCACCCTTCCCCTGGATCCGATGCACGGCACGGTGGGCGTCGCCCCGGCGGCGTTCGAGGCCCGATCCTCGCTCGTCCCGGACGCGCACGGCGGGAACATGGACACGCCGGAGATGCGGGCGGGGGTCACGTGCTACCTCGGGGTGAACGTCGAGGGGGCGCTGTTCTCGATCGGCGACGGACACTGCCGGCAGGGCGAGGGAGAGACCTGCGGCGTCGCGGTGGAGGCCGCGATGGACACGGTCGTCGCGGTCGAGGTCGTGAAGGGCCGTTCCACGCCCTGGCCCCGGCTCGAGAGCGACACCCACCTGATGTCGACCGGCTCGGCCCGTCCCCTCGAAGACGCGTTCCGCATCGCCCACGCCGACCTCGTGTCCTGGATGGGCGACGAGTTCGGGCTCGAGGCGCTCGACGCCTATCAGCTGCTGACGCAGGTCAGCGAATCGCCCGTCGCCAACGTCGTGGACCCGAACTACACGTTCCTCACGAAGGTGCGGAAGGAGTACCTGCCTCGCGTGGATACCTACGACGGTGTCCACGCGCGCCTGCGAGACACCGCCGTCCGCTATCGCGGCTGAGCTTCACGACGTCGAGACGGGCTCGACGTCGTCGGCGATCGGATCCCCCCGGCCGGGCGTGGTGGCGCCGGGCGGCTTCGAGGCGGCCCACACGATCAGGAACCCCGTCGCGACGATGGCCACCGTGAGTGCCGTCCACTGGGACCCGGTGAAGGGGCCGAAGCGCTTGTCGATCCGGAGCGAGTCCTCGAGCAGCCGGATGCAGCCGTACGACAGTGCGAACACGAGCGTGGCGACGCCCTCCCGGCGTGAGGAACCGATGAACCACCACAGGAACGCGAACAGGAGGCCGGCGAGGAGCATGTCGTACAGGGCCGTCTGGTGAACGCCGATCCCGCGTGCGACGACCTCGCCGCCGTCGCGGAGGACCGCTTGCGTGCGGTCGATCGTCTGGGTGAACGTGTCCTGCAGCATCGCGGTGCATCGGCCGCCGGTGTCCGCGGTCTCCGGCGTGCAGGAGAAGGGCGGGGCGAGCGTGCCACCCTCGTACGTCCACGCGAGCAGCCACGACGTCGGCTTGCCCAGGTGATCGCCGATGATCAGATCGCCGATGCGACCCACCGAGATGCCGAGCGCGAGTCCCGGCACGATCGCGTCGGCGATCTGGAAGAACCGGAAGCGATACGTCCGACGTTTGATGTTGACCGCGTTCGCGATCGTGGCCCCGGCGATGCCGCCGAGCAGTGAGATCCCGCCCTTCCAGATCTGGACCCACTCGAGAGGGCTCTCGAACTCGGAGACGTGCGCGATCACGTAGGCGACGCGCGCCCCGACCACCGCCCCGATCAGGGACCAGAACACCACGGAGTTCGCGGCCTCCACGGGGACGCCGCGGCGGACCGCGAGCTTCGTGAAGAGCCAGGCACCGACCATGAAGCCGACGGCGATGCCGAGCCCGTGCGGGGAGATCGCGATCGAGTCGCCGAAGCGGAAACGGTCGAGCACGGGCCAGCCGACGGACGCGAGGGAGGCGGGCATCGACGGAGTCTATCCAGGGTCTGTTCGGGCGCGGTGGCCCCGTGCTCCCGCGCACGGCCACAGCCGGGCGACGGCACGGCCGAACAGGAATCCGCTCGCCACGTCGCTCGGGTAGTGGACGCCGAGCGAGACGCGGGACGCGGCGACGGACGCGTCCAGACCCGTGAGCGCCACGCGTCCGATGACGCCGACCCCGAGCTCGCGGGCCGCGACCCGCGTGAACGTGGTGAGCACCGCGGGGTGGCTGGAGGGCCACGACGTTCCGTGGGGCTCCGCGATCATCCGGCGGGTCCCCTCCGGGTTCGCGTGGAACGGACGGGGCCGATCCACCACGCGCTTCACGCCCTGGAGGAGGAGCCAGGTGGCGCCCGCGCCCGCAAGGGCACGGGCGCCCTCGCGGCGGCGGCCGGCCAGCGCGAGCGCGCCGGCCGCGGCGGCGGCCGCGTAGAGCGACCCCAGCTCCGTCACCCCCCCGAAGAAGCGGTCGGCGCGTTCGCTGTGCTCCGCGTTCGCCGCCGCGAACAGATGCTCGTCCAACTCCCGCCCGTCCTCGGTGCGGAGAGCCGCATGCCCGATCAGCGCGCCTCCGGCGGCGATCAGCGACGCCCACGCGATCCTTCCGGTCTTCATCGGCCGCCCATCATGCGACAATCGGCTCGTCCACGACGCGAACGACCTTGGGACTCGAACGACCGCGGGAGGGCCGACACCGATGCGACGCGAGCCGGATGATCAGAACGATGCGGTCCCGGACGAGAGGCCTTCCTTCGAGTACCGCCGTGAGGGCTTGGGGGGCAAGGCGACCGCGCTCATCGCCGCCGGCGTCCTCCTGCTGATCTTCTTCCTCCAGAACCTCGACGCCGCGAACATCGACTTCCTCTTCTGGGATTGGGACGTGTCGATCGCCCTGGCGATCGGCATCGCGGCCGCGCTCGGCTTCGTCCTCGGATGGGGCTTCGCCTGGATCCGGAGACGGGCCAGGAGGGACCGCACAGCCTCGAGGAACTAGCGGCCCTCGATCTGCCGCTTCTGGCCGAGCGTCCCGTGCTTGATGCCCAGCTGCGCCCCGCCGACCGCGTTCAGCCCCGCTGCCACGAGCCTGCCGAGGGGTCCACGGAACCGGTACGTGACCTCGTGGCGGAGGAGGCTCCGCTCGCGCGGCAGCCTGGCGATCGAGGTCTCGATCGTCGCATCGAGGGGGCCCCGCAGTCGGATCGTGGCGTGGGAAGGCGGCTCCCAGCGGAGGATCTCGCCGCGGACCCTCACGCGCACCCCCATGAAGGACATCACCACCGAGTAGGTGGAATCCTTCTCGAGGCCCTCGTCGGGTACGTGCACGCTCACCACGTGCCGCTCCCAGTGCGGGATGTTGGCGGGATCGCTCACGACCTCCCAGACGCGCTCCGGCGACGCCTCGACCTCGACCGAGAACTCCGCGGTGCTCATACGACGTCGGCACTACCGCTGGACCAGCCGCGCCACCACACGGCGCGCGTCGGCGCCAGCCGCACCAGGGCGCCGGCGTCGGGATCGATCCCCGTCGCGAGCTCACGGGCGGTCTTCGCCCCGCTCCCGAGCTCGTCGAGGAGGTAGATCGATGCCGTGCCCTGCAGCATCGCGCCCACCATGTCCCGGGCGCGCCACGACGATGCCTCGTCCGCCGTGAGCGCCGCTGGAGCGTCGGGGCCCGCGACCGCGAGCGCGAGGGTCTCGGCGGGGAGCGCGGCGTAGAGCGCGTGCTCGTCGGCCCGCCATCGCGCCGGGATCACGACGGGGCCGCGGCCTCCGGTCAAGGTCAGGGCCCCTTCCCCGTCCGCGCCGAGTAGCTGTCGTACCTCGCGAGGCAACACGGCGAGCGGATCGTCGCCCTTGGCGGATCTGCGGAAGGTGCCGTGGGACCTCGACGCCCCCGCCCAGCGGCTCTTCCCCTCCTGCACCCCGTCGGCATCGACCAGTGCCGTTCGTGCGAGCTCGATACCGACGAAGACCCGACCCGGCGGTGCCCAGGCGAATGGCACCTGCTTCGCATCGATCGCGTAGCCCGCGAAGAACCGCGCGTTCTTCCGGCTGAACGCGGCCGTCGCTCGAGCGATCGAGGTGGCACCGGCCACGGCGTCGCCCCACGTGTTCCGGTCGAGCGCGTCGTAGAGCTTCGCCGTGCCGGTGAACGCCACCGCCAGATCCCCGTGGCGGACGAGCCCCGCCGCCGAGGGGTCCGCCTTCCATGCGCGCGTCTTCACCGACCGCCGGGAGGTGGTGAACCAGAGACGGCCGCCCGAGTACGCGAACACGAGCGGCGTGCAGTGAGGACCGGCCGGCCCGGTCGTGGCCACGGCGCAGAACGAACCCTGCTCCAAGACGTTCTGCACCGCCGTGGACAGGAAGCTCATGAGGGCACCTTGCCACGCGCCGCCCGCGGCGGCCACAGGAGCATGAGGGTCGTCCATACCAGATGGCTCGCCACGGCGGCACCGACATCCCGGACCGATGCGAGCCCGGTCCAGACCGCACCGCCGACGACCGCGGCCGCGAGGATCGAGAGGTTCCGCAGGACCGCGTTGGCGGCGACGTAGCCGGACCAGGCGAGGCCGACACCGACCGCGGCCGACGTGAGGTCCTGCAACTCCGAGAGCACGAGGCCTCGCCAGAAGAGCTCCTCTCCGGGGATCGCGATGGCGAGGGTCAGCACCCAGACCACCGTCCCGGGAACCTCCTGCGACCGGCCGTAGACGTCGCTCACCGAGGAGGCGAACGAGGGGATCCGCTCCAGGAGGCTCGCCACGACGACGCGGGTCGCGCCGTACAGGGCGGCTCCGGAGCCGGCTCCGACGAGGAGCGACGAGACGTCGGTCGATCCCGGGGCGCGGACGAGCACGGCGGCGATCCCCAGGATCGCGAACGTCGCGGAGGTGGCGGGCCAGAAGGGCACACGCCGAACGGAGATCAACCACCACGTCGCCGCCTGCGCGAGCACGCCCGCAGCGACGACCGCGGCGACCATCACCCCGGCCCGAAGGATGTGTCGAGGAATCGCGTCTTCACCGCCACCTCGGCGGTGAACGCCGTCACGACGGCGAGGTAGTAGAAGCCGGTCGCGGACTGCACGGCCGAGGCACGTTCGCCTTTCAGGACGGCGTGCACGAACCCCGCGATCAGCCCCGTCGCCGCCACCATCCCCAGGGCGATCCAGGGCGCGAGCGCGCCCACCGTGAGCAACGGGTTGATCGCCGTCGAGGTCTCCACGCCCGTGAATCCGGCGCTGATCACCGCGACGGCCGCGGCCACGACGGAGACCAGCAGAGCCGTCGTCATGCGGTCGATCGGACGCCGGGGGAGCCTCCGATCCGTCAAATACCAGTGGCCGAGGAGCAAGCCATCCGCCGATGCACCCAGCATCGCCGCGCCCGCCGCGAGCTGGAACACGGCGAGGCCGAGGGACTGGCGACCGGCGCCGCCCATCCACACGAGCACGGCGAGCCACGCGGGGACGCTCAGCCACCCGACGACGCGGGCGACCGCGGGTTGGCGGAGGAACAGCAGCGCGGTCCAGAGCGCGGTCGCCGCACCTGCCACGACCGTCGTCGCCCGGACGGCGTCTCCCGAGGGGAACCGTTCCACGACGGCCGCCTCGACGGACAGCCACGTGAGGACGGCGAGCACCGTCAGGATCGCGCCGAGCAGCTTGAAGAACCCCGGCTTCACCTCGGTCCAGAGCGGCCCCACCCACAGGAGCGCCGTGGCTCCCGCGACCGCTTCTGCCAGGACGAGGGCCATGACGCCCGCGACCCCGGTCACGATCCGCCCGTCCGCATCGCGCGGAGTCTAGCGGCGCCCCTGCGTTCGACCGCTCGCGGGTAGGCTCCCACGTCGATGGACGACTGGCGTACATACGACAGCGTGGCGGAGATCTACGGCCGCGTGCACGCACCACGTTTCGCGGAGGCGGCGCAGGACCTCGTACGGGCTCTCGAGGTCGCCGAGGGCGACCGCGTGCTGGACGTGGGCACCGGGACCGGCGTCGGCGTCGCGGCCGCCACGAACGTCGCGGCCACCGCCGTCGGCGTCGACCGATCGGCCGCGATGCTCGCCGTCGGGCATCGTGCACATCCGTCGCTCCCGTTGCTCGCCGCACAGGTGGTGGACCTCCCCTTCCGCGATCGAACGTTCGACGTCGTGATGGGCAACTTCGTCCTGGCGCACTTCGTGAAAGTGGAGACGGCGTTGTTCGACGTCCGGCGCGTGCTGCGACCGGAGGGGAGGGTGGGCTTCACGGCGTGGGCCGACGGGAAGGACGCGTTCCAGGACGCGTGGCTCGAGCTCGTGGAGAACGTGGTGCCGCGGGACATGCTGGCACCGGCCTACGCGGCGGCCGCCCCCGGCCACGAGCGGCTCAAGCATTCCGAGGCGGTCGTGGAGACCCTCCGCCAGGCGGGGTTCCGCCGCGTCAGAGCCGAGCGGAGGCGGTACCAGTGGACCTACGCGCGGGACGAACTCGTGGAAGGGCTCGGCACATGGACCGTGGGCCGCTTCGTCCGTCAGATGCTCGGCGAGGGCGGCTGGGCATCACTCATGGATCGCACCCGTGCGGTGTTCGCGGATCGTTTCCCGGATCCGCTGAACGACTTCCGAGACGTGATCGTCGCCGTCGGTGGCCTCCCGGGCTGAGCTCAGCTGAGGTCAAGGACCCGGAACTCCTCGGCATGCTCGACGCCGATCTTCTCCCCCGCCTCGACGGCGTCCTTCCCCAGGAACTCCTCGAAGAAGCGGATCCCTTCCTCGAGCTGACTGGCGTGCTTCGCCAGGGCGTCCACCTTCGTCGCGAGGAAGCCGGTGATGTCCTCCACGTGGTTCGGTTCGTGCGACCAACCGAGCCAGATGTCGAACACGTCCTGCACCTGGAGGTCCTGCAGCTGGTCCGGGAAGAAGTGCGGGTTGCCGCTTCCGGGGTACGAGGCATCGAGCGCGACGAAGCCCGAGACACGATGGTCCGAGTGGTTGTAGTACCGGTTCTCGAAGAACACGGTGGTCGGATCGCAGGCGACGACCGTCTCGGCCCTGACCTCGCGGATCCGGCGGACGACGCCTTCGCGA
>DASSDW010000256.1:0-7042 GCA_035696925.1 Actinomycetota bacterium | reverse complement strand
CGGGTGCTCCAAGCGGCCTCCGAAGGACGCATCTTCCGCCTCGTCCAATGCGATAGGACCGTGACGGAACTGCGGACGATCTACCGAGGGTTCCTCCCCTTGATCGAGTCCGGGGAGATCGAGAGCACAGGGGCTGGATGGGGCGTCGATCCCCGCAGCTGCTCCGTGCTGCTCAGCGGGTCCTTCCCCCCATCCTCGATCGAGCAAGTGCACACGATGTTCGGCAACGCCGTCACGATCGTCGACGGAGTCCCGCCCGCCGTTCGCCTCTAGCGCAAACCAAGCCCAAGGCCCGCGAAAGACGGGCGTAGGGAACTAGTCGGTACTGGAGCGACAGCGTATAACTTGGGGCGTTTCGCTCCGCCCCCACCAGAGCTTTCGCAGGTCAGCACACCGTCCAAGCCCATCGGCTTGCAAAGCAGGTGTCTACCAACTGAGCTACGTCCCCGAGCGACCTGGTGAGTCACGGAACGCTCCCCACAGGTGACTGGGACGAGTGTAGATGACCCAGCAATCAGCTTCTTCGATTGCAACTGCGCCGACACAACATCGGACTGACAGATGAGGAATAAGCCTCCTTGAGTCCTTCCGTAGATCGACGTACGTAGCACCTATTCGCTCCTTCGTCATGGTTGCTCGACCCGGCGGAAGTGCCTCGAGGGGCGCCGCAGGACACCCGCCATAGGGACGGACCACCCTCCGGGAGAGGAGACCATGGGCGCAACGCTCCACCGACGGCCGAGCCTTCACGACCGTGCGACGGACCTACCCGCCGAGGCAGATCTCGAACGTCTCGACGCTCCGCCGAGCGTCTCCTGGATCGGCTTCGGCGGTGTCGTGACCCGGGCCACCCACCACGACGTCGTCGGCGTCGCCGTCCTGGGTGATCAAGCAGAAATCGTTCCCGTTGCCACCGCTGACGAAGTCCCCGGTGCCGGACTGACCCCAGACCTGGGGATCGTTGCCGGGACCGCCGAAGAGCCTGTCGGCCTTCGGTCCCCCGATGACGAAGTCCTGACCCCTCCCGCCGCGCGCCACGTCGCGGCCTCCGCCACCGATGAGGAAGTCCACACCGCCCCCTCCTCGAAGCATGTCCTTGCCTGCGCCGCCCCGAACGGTGTCACCGCCATCGCCGCCGATGAGGACGTCGTTCCCGCCCTTGCCGTGGATCTCATCCCTCCCCCCGAGGCCGCAGATCACGTCGCGACCGTCAGTACCGGACAGATGGTCGCGGTCGGGGGTTCCGGTGATCGTGCAGCCGGCCGGCACGCCCGGGGAGGTGCCGGCCACGAGGATCGAGATGAGGGATCCGGCGACGATGACGACGCCGACCCCCCGACCAGTCCGCATCCTGGGCCCCCTTCTCTCGACGCTGGAGCTTCGCTGCATGAGCTAACCACAACCGCCCGCCGGTCGAGGCTCCACTTCCCCGGAGCCGCCGGCCAGGGCGATCATGGGGACGGGGACTCGCTCGGAGACGGCGACGGCGTCGGTGACATCCCCGGCCTCCACTGGAGGACGGGATCGCGGTTGGGAGCGCGATCGTGGCACGTCCGCTTGCAGACCTCGCCCGTGAAGAGCGTCTGCACCCACCATCGATAGAAGAGCCGGTGCGCTCCGAACGTGAGCCGAGACAGACCGACCCGCACCGTCGCGCTCAGCCGCGAGAACCGCTGGACGGGCACCGAGCCGAGGAAGGAGTCGGGCCCGACGTTGCGGACCCGCCAGAGCGACCCAAGAAGACCGGTCCCCGCGGACCGCACGAGCAGGTAGTACTCGGCGTCCTCTTTCCCCTGGGTGTCGAGCAAGACCATCAGGTAGCCGCGATCCCAGATCTTTCCCGTTCGCCATTGGCCGAAGGTCACGATCGTCCACGCGTGCGGCCCCGACTTGTGGGCGAGACGCACCTGTCGCACGTCGAGGCTGCCTGGGGTGTCGTTGGGATCGGTCAGGTCCGTGTCGTGTGCGCTGGCGATCGCGGTGACCAACGCCACCGTGATGAGAGCAGCACCGAACGGTGCGAGCGCCGACGGCAGTCGCCGCGCCTTCACACGCTCCCCTTCCGCAGCCAGATCGCGGCGCGCCATCCCGTGATCACGGCAGCCGCGACCGCGCCCGCCAGGAGCAGGGCCGGCAGCGAGTCGCCGGCGCGCGGGAGCTGGAGGTGCCGGTCCGGGGACGCGGTGGTCCACGAGGCGACGGCCGCGGCCGCGAGCGCCGCGTTCCGCCCGAGCGCCACCCGCACGTCCATCAACCCTCGGCCGAAGCAGCCGCAGGACACGCGGACGCCGTCGCGCAGGGCGAGGCGCACTAGGGAGGCGGAGAAGACCACGATCGCGGCGAGCGCGACAGCGGCCGCGGCTCGAGGGCGCCCGAGGAGCGCGAGGGTCGGGACGAGGGCTTCGGTCCCCGGCACCGCCCACGCGGCGACGCGTGCCACGCTCGGAGGGAGCGCATGGCCGGCGAGGGCCTGTCGCCATCGGCTCCATCCGCCGACCTTGTCGATCGAGGACCACGCGAACGTCACCGCGAGGACGGCGGCGCCCGCCGCGGCCCACCCGTCGCGCGAACGCCACGCCGCGGCCGCGACGGCGGCCAGGATCCCCGTGAGGGCGAGGCCGTTCAGCCCCCTCCGGAGTCGGTCCGACGTCGAGCTCAGACGGTCGACGAGTCGGCGGCCGTCCTCCGGCTCGCGCGATCCGGCAGCGACGAGCGGCCCGAGCCCCCGCGCGAGCCCGAACGGCGCCATCGCGAGCGCGCCCCACAGCGGCCGGCCGGTCGACGCCACCCCCGCCGTGACGACGACGAGCGTCCCGTGGCCGAGGAAGGTGAAGAAGCCGACGCCGAGGCCGGCGCCGTAGAGGAACGCCGCCAGCGGTCGGCCGAAGTACGTCCGCCACCAGTCCGGCACCTGTCGGCGCAGCTGCGGCACCGGCACGCGGATCCCGGTCAGCTCTCTGACGAGATACAGGACGGCGACCCCTGCCACGATCGCGCTGCCCGCCCTCCCCCAGGGGGCGCCGAGCATCGCGGCGGCCGCGGCGACCAGGGCACCGAAGCCTGCCGCGGTCGTCGTCGCGCCAACGGCGTGGAGCGCCAGGGCCCCCGCCCAGCGGGTCCGCGTCCCGTACACGACGGGGCTGATGGTCTCCACCATCGAGAGACCTCAGGGACCCCACAGCGCGGACCAACCGGCGACCGCCGCGGCGGCGGCGAGCGAGACGAGCCCGACGTCGCTCAGCACGTCTTCGCGAGCTCTCGGTACGTGATGCAGAACACCTTGAGCCCGGCGGGACAGTAGCCACGCACCGCGTAGTCGCCGTTGATCCGGATCGAGGAGCGGGAGCAGCAGTCCTGGATGTGCCTGAGCCGCCCGAAGCAACACCGGGTCCAGCCTCCCCCGTACCGCGGGTTGTTCACGAAGGTGTACACCTTCGGGACGCGCTGCTCACAGGTCTTCGAGCGCACCTGCGTCGCCGGATCGCGGTAGAGCTTCCCTCGGTCGTCCACCGGGTACCCGTAGGTCGGGTGGACCGGGAACCCATACCGGTCGGTCCGCGACGAGGGCGCATACGGATGGGGACACGAGCCCGTCGTGAACGTGTGCCCGCAGATGTGCAGGGCCTCGGCGCGATCCGGCGCGAGGGCCGTCGCCACCAGGGATCCTCCCGCCAGCGCGACCACTCCCCGGCCCACGCGCCCGAGGAACCCTCGTCGGCTCGTCCGTTGCGCGAGCGCCCGCTGCGCCCGCTCCAGACCGGTCAGCTCGCCCGTCGCGCACCGTCCTCTCGCATCCGGCGCCGAGCGGTATCGACCAACCCCTCCACCTGTTCGAGGTTGTTGACCGTGCCCTTCCCCCGGACGACCCCCATCTCGTCCAGGACGAGGAGGTAGGGAGTGCCCGGAACATCGAACACGCGCTCCACCTTCTCGTCGTGCACGACCTGAGCGAGGAGGCCCCCGGCCCGTGCGGCCGCCGGCAGTGCGGGCGCTACCTCCCGGCAGACGATGCACGTGGGGGAGGAGAAGAGCACCAGTCGCCTCGACCCCGGGCCGCCGAGCACGATCGACGTCCCGTCCGTGGCCCGCGCATCGACCGGAGGCAGCGGCTCGCCGAGCATCGGCCCCTCCGTATCGATCTCCAACGCGCCACGAGGTCCCAGCCGGAGGTGCAGCGTCCCCACCTGCCGGGCGAGCGCCACCACGACGACGCACAGGACGACGAGGAGCACCCATTGCCCGACGAAGGCTGCGGTCCACCAGCCGCTCATCGCATCGTCCAGGTCGGATGTTTGCGCTCGTCCATGAACTGGATCAATGGGCTCCCATCGTCGGCCAGTCCCACCAGTGCACGCAGCTCACCCTCCGCGTCGAGCAGCCGGAGGATCGGGAATCCTTCGGCCGCGAGCCCCAGCCGGATCCGTACCCGTCCCAACCGATCGTACAAGCCCAGGGTCGGCGACCCCTGATCGGCCAGCGTGTACCGGTGGCTGACCTCTTCGCCCTCCACGTGTGCTCCCAGGGTCGGCGAGGCGTCCGAGGCCAGCCCGAACTTGGCGCGGATCTTCCCGTTCCTATCCCCGAACGCCAGGCTGGCGGAACCGTCGCTCGACAGCCCGAGGGTCGCCCGGACCTTCCCGTTGTCGTCGCCGATCGCGAGTCCCGCGGACCCGTCGGACGAGAGGCCGAACCGCGCGCGAACCTGCCCACCTGGATCCAGCATCGAGAAGAACGGCGAGTCGTCGTTCGACAGACCGATCCGCAGCCGAACATGGCCCGCCGCATCCAGGACCTCGAACTCCTCGGCTCTGATGACCCGCTTCTTCATCGGCTGAGCGCCCGATCACGCACCGGACGTCCGGCTATCGTCGTCCCCTGGACGGCACGACACAAGCATGACGACAGTGGGGCTGAGCAGGAGCTCTGTTCCGAGGTGCACCGGGGGGTAGGCCCGAAGGGCCCGGAAAGTGAGAAACCGCCGGAACCCGAGGGCTCCAGCGGTCTCTCACTTCGAACCATAGGAGCGGGAGGGGCTCACCGTCAACCCGGCCCGCCGATTTTGTCACTTTTTCGGGGGAGGATGACCTCACGCCGCGCGACGCAGGCCCGGAGCCTCTCGGGCAGCGGCGTGACGCCGATACCGGGCTCCGAGGGGACGGCCATCGTCCCATCGGATGCGAGCTCGAACGGATGCGTCAGGTCCTCCTCGAAGTATCGCGCCGAGGCGCTCGTGTCGCCCGGGAGGGTGAAGCCGGGCATCGCCGCCAGAGCGAGGTTGAGGGCCCTGCCGACGCCGGTCTCGAGCATCCCGCCACACCACACCGGTGCCTCCTTCTCCCTGCAGTGGTCGTGGATCCGCCTCGCCTCCAGCACGCCGCCCACCCGTCCCTGCTTGATGTTCACGATCCTGCACGCGCCGAGATCGAGCGCGGCAGCGGCGGCGGCGGCCGATCGGATCGATTCGTCGAGACACAGGGCCGTCCCGAGCATCGCCTGGAGCTCGGCGTGGCGGAGGAGGTCTTCGTGGTGGAGGGGCTGTTCGATCATCAAGAGGCCGAGTTCGTCCATCGACCGGAACACATCAGCGTCGGCGAGCGTGTACGCGGCGTTGGCATCCACCGAGAGCAGGGTGTCCGGATGCGCCGCCCGCACGGCGCGCACGCGCTCCAGGTCCGTCCCGGGCTGGATCTTGAGCTTGATCCGCCGGTAGCCCTCCGCCAGATGGCCCTCGACCTGGGCCAGCAAGGCTTCGATCGACGGGGCGATCCCGATGCTGACGCCGCACTCCACCCGGGTCTTGTCCGCGCCCAGCCATGACGCGAGCGACGTCCCGTCCGCCCGGAGCTCGGCGTCGAGGATCGCGTTCAGCAGGGCCGCCTTGGCCATCGGATGTCCACGGACCCCGGCGAACGCCCGCTCGGCGCCCTCGACGTCGGTCGTGTCCGCACCGAATAGCGCGGGCGCGAGGAAGTCCCGGAGCACGATCCAGGCGCCGTCGTTGAACTCTTCGCTGAAGTCCGGCCGCACGTCGGCGACGCACTCGCCCCAGCCCTCGGCGTCGTCGGTCTCCACCCGCACGACGATGCAGCGCTTCTCGCGCATCTCCCCGAAGCTGGTCCGGAACGGGCGAACGAGCGGCAATTCCACGAGGAGCAGCTCGACGGCGCGGACCCTGTTCACTCGTTCGCCCCGGGTACGAGCGCGTATGCGGACCGGGTCTTGTCGAACGAGGCGGCGATCGATCCGGCACGGAAGCACGCCTCCAGCGTCTCGGCGGTTGCCTCGCGCCAGCGGGCCGCGAGCGCCGGATCCCGACGGCGGAGCTCCGCGTGGTCGCGCGGCACCTCGACGACCCCACCGTCGTCGCCGGATGCCTCGCCCCGGACCGGGACGGGCCCGTCGGGGTCGCCTTCAGCGGCGAGCACAGTCGGGAGGCCCTCAGGCCAGGGGCGCGGCGCCGGGTCGGGGTCCAGATCCCAACGGACCACGAGGCGGTCGGAACGATCGCCGGCGTTGATCTCGTCGGTCATCTCGCCGTAGAACGCACGGCCGAACCCGTCCGCCACCGCGCCGAGCTTGCCGAGGTTGAACCACGCGTTGCGCGCCACCAGCGGGTCGAAGGTCCAGCGCGCCACGTGGATGTCCTGCTCGAGCGCCTGGGCGCGTTGCCCGAGCTTCAACGCGTAGCCGACGCCTCGATGCCGCCGATCGGGCAGCGCGGCCAGCATGTGGGAATGGACGTGGAGCCCGCCGTCATCCACGCCTGCCCATCCGAGGACGAATCCCACCAGCCGATCCCTGTCGTAGGCCCCGAACGGAACGTTCCCGCTGTGCGCCAGCGCGGTCATCATCTCGCGGGGCGGGAGCTGGAACGCGCCCCACGTGGCCACCATGACGCCGAGCGCATCGTCGAACTGATCAAGCGAGGTCAGGGGGCGCAACTCCACGTTCGCGGCCCGGGCCGCCGTGTGGGCGAGATCCCAGGGCGTTCCTGGCTCGAGCACGCGGGCGAGTCTAGAGCGAGAGCTTCGGACACGGAGAA
>DASSDW010000255.1:0-3053 GCA_035696925.1 Actinomycetota bacterium | reverse complement strand
GAGGAGGACACGCGCCGGCAGGCGCCGAACGTGTCGCGGATGAAGCTCCTCGGCGCCGAGGTCGTCCCGGTCACGGCGGGCTCGAGAACCCTCAAGGAGGCGGTGAACGAGGCGCTCCGGGACTGGGCGGCATCGGTCCGGACGACCCACTACATCATCGGCTCCGTCGTGGGACCGCACCCGTTCCCGGTGCTCGTACGCGATCTCCAGCGCGTGATCGGCGACGAGGCGCGCCCCCAGTTCAGCGACGCGACCGGAGGCGCCGAACCCGACGTGGTCGCGGCCTGCGTGGGTGGCGGCAGCAACGCGATCGGGATGTTCACCGCGTTCGTGGGCGCTCCGGGGATCCGGCTGATCGGGGTGGAGGCCGGCGGCCGTGGCTCCGGGCTCGGCGAGCATTGCTCGTCGCTGACGCAGGGACAGCCCGGGATCCTGCACGGCGCGATGAGCTACCTGCTCCAAGACGACGACGGCCAGGTCGCGCGGACCCATTCGATCTCGGCCGGGCTCGATTACCCGGGGGTGGGACCGGAGCACGCCTACCTCCGCGACGCCGGACTCGCCGAGTACGTGAGCGCCTCCGACGGAGACGCGCTGGACGGGTTCCAGGCGCTCTCCGGGAGCGAAGGCATCATCCCGGCGCTCGAGCCGGCGCACGTGATCGGGTGGCTGCTGCACCGTCCGCTGGAGCCGGGCACGTCGGTCCTCGTGTGCCTCTCCGGCCGCGGCGACAAGGACCTCGACACGGTGCGTGCGAACCTCGGGATCTCGTAGATGGGCAGGCTCGAGGAGGCGCTGCGGGCCCGGCGCGACGCCGGGGGACACGCGTTCGTCCCGTACGTGACCGGCGGGTACCCGGGCGTGGAGGCCGGCCTCCTCCGCCGGCTCGCGGCCGGAGCGGATGCGATCGAGGTCGGCATCCCCTTCTCCGATCCCGTGATGGACGGCGGCGTGATCCAGGAGGCCTCGGCGGAGGCCCTCCGCGCGGGCGCCCGGCCCGGCGACGTGCTCGCCACGATCCGCGAGGCGGCGATCGAGGTGCCCGTCGCGGTCATGACGTACGTGAACCCCGTGGTGCGCCACGGGATCTCGTCCTTCCTCGACGAGGCCGTGGCCGCCGGGGTGGCCGGCGTGATCGTTCCGGACCTACCCGTCGACGAGTCGAGCGAGCTCGGGCAGGAGTCCGCCGCTCGCGGTGTCGACGCCGTGCTCCTGGCGGCGCCGGGAACCCACGAGGAGCGCCTGGCGGAGATCGGGCGGAGGTCGCGTGGCTTCGTCTACTGCGTGGCCACGTACGGCGTGACCGGCGCCCGCGACCGCCTGGAGGAGACCGCGGGGGCGGTCGTCGCCGCGCTCCGCCCCCACACGGACCTCCCGTTGCTCGTGGGTGTGGGGATCACTACCCCCGCCCAGGCCGCGGAGGTGTGCGCGTTCGCCGACGGCGTGGTCGTGGGGAGCGCGTTGATGCACAGGATCGTGGGTGGGGACGTCGACGGGGCGATCCAACTGGCGACCGCGTTCCGCACGGCGATCCCCTCCTGAGGCATCTCCGCCTCCCGGTGCGGACGTATGCCATTGCGGACACGGCCGCGATTGGCCAACCGTGGCCGCGATGTGATAGTCACATCCAATCTCGGGAGACCGAGGAGAAGGGGGGCTCCATGAAGCACCGCATATGGTTCAAAGCGCTCGCCCTGGTGGCAGTGCTCACGATCGTCGCGACGGCGTGTGCCGACGACGGCGGCGACGACGGAGGGCCGGGCGCCGGTGAGGTCGACTGTGCCACCGTCGAGTTCGGATGCGTCGAGGTAGGCGCGGACGAGCCGATCAACCTGGGCGCCGCGCAGGTGATCAGTGGGGCGGATGCCTCGCTCGGTCAGGACCAGGTGAACGCGCTCGAACTCGCGATCGACTATCTGGACGAGTCGTTCGACCAGACCCCGGGGACGCTGCTCGAGCACCCGGTCGAGCTCACGGTCGAGGACGAGCTGTGCTCGGCCGAAGGCGGTCAGACGGCGGGCACGGCGCTCGCCGCCGACGATTCCATCGTCGCGGTGGTCGGAACCAGCTGCTCGAGCGCGGCGCTCGGCGTCGCGGACACGATCCTCGGCGACAAGGGCATCACGCTCATCTCGGGTTCCAACACGAGCCCGGCGCTGACCGATCCCGAGCTGCACAACCCGTTCTACGCACGGACCGCACACAACGACCGGATCCAGGGTGCGATCGGCGCCGAGTTCGCGCTCGGCGACGACCTCGGCGCGACCACCGCGGCGACGATCGCGGACGAGAGCCCCTACACCCAGGGACTCGTCGGCGCCTTCGAGGCGAACTTCGAGGCCGGGGGCGGCACCATCACCGGATCCGAGCAGGTCAACTCGGAAGACACCGACTTCAAACCGGTCCTCAGGTCGCTGGCCGAACAGGATCCAGAGGTCCTGTACTTCCCGATCTTCGTGGCAGCGTGCACGCTGATCATCAGGCAGGCGCAGGACATCATGCCCGACGCCGAGCTGATCGTGGCTGACGGATGCCTGTCAAGCGACACCCTGAAGAACGCGGGACCTGCCGCCGACGGCGTCTGGGCATCGTCGCCGGACCTCTCGGCGTTCCAGACGAACGAGTTCTACTCGAATGAGTTCATCCCTGCGTATCAGGAGGCGTTCGGGACCGAGCCGCTCGCGGTGTTCCACGCACACTCCTTCGATGCCGCGAACGTCGTGTTCGCAGCGATCGAGGAGGTCGCGATCGACAACGGCGACGGATCGCTCTCCATCCCTCGCCAGGCCCTGCGTGACGCGATCTTCGCCACGGAAGGCTACGAGGGCGTCACGGGGACGATCACGTGCCTCGATACGGGAGACTGCGCGACGGACGTCACGATCGGCCTGTTCCTCGCTCCCGGCTGGCCGGTCGAGGGCGGCACGGACGATCCTGCCGTGTACACCGACACCAAGTCGCTGGACGAAGTCCTCTAGCGATCCACGAACCACGGCGGAGGGGCCGCGGGCCGAGCCGAGAGGCTCGCCCGTGGCCCCTTCCCTGAGAGGGGG
>DASSDW010000254.1:0-3379 GCA_035696925.1 Actinomycetota bacterium | reverse complement strand
GACCGGCCTCGACCTGTCGGAGGGCATGCTCGAGCGCGCGGGACGGAAGGCCTCCGAGCGCGGACTCGTGATCGACTTCGTGGCGGGGCTGGCCGAGGAGCCGCCGCTGGGGTCATTCGACGTCGTGATGGCCCGTCACCTCCTGTGGACGCTGCCGAAGCCCGCCGAGGCACTCACGGCATGGGGACGGGCGGTGCGCGATGGCGGACGGCTGGTCCTCTTCGAGGGGTCGTGGGCGGGCGAAGGGCCGTGGGCACGGGCGATGGACGCGATCGCCTCCTCGGCGGAACGGCTGATGGGCGTCCGCGACGACCATCACGCTCCCTACCCGAGTGAAGTCGTCGAGCGGTTGCCGTTGCAGGGCGCGAGCTCCCCGGCTCCGTTCGTGGAGGCGGTCCGGAGGGCCGGCTGGTCCCGGATCCGCCTGGTCCGGTTGCGTGACGTCGAGTGGTCGATCGAGCGACGGGCACCGTGGCCGCTCGGGCGGCTCCGCCGACGTCCACGCTACGCGATCGTCGCGGAGTCCTAGGACCCCTGCAGCCGGAACAGCAGTTCGAACACCGGCTCGCCGGCGATCTCGACCCGATCGACGTTGACGAACCCGCACTTCTCCAGGACGCGGATCGATCCGACGTTCTGCTCGGCGACGTGTGCGGAGAGCGGCCGTTCCTGGAGCTGGGTGAGGAACGAGGCGAGCGCCGCGGTGGCGACGCCCTGGCTCCAGTGCTCCCGCCCGATCCAGTAGCCGACGTCGCGCTCCTCGTCGTGGACCCAGCTCACCACGTTCCCGGCGACGGCGCCCTCCAGCTCCACGGTTCGGACCACCGCCGACCCGTCCCGAAGGATCTTGGCCCAGTGCGCCATGAACGCGTCCCGATCGCGAGCGTGGAAGTTCGCCATCCGGCAGGCTTCGGGGTCCCTCTGGTGTCCGAAGAAGATCGGGAGGTCCGTGTCGGTGACCTCACGCAGCGTGATACGGCCCGTCATCCGGGCTGAGAGTATCGGGGTACCGATCTCATGACGTTCCGGTCGCATCTCGGTGACGAGGCTGGTCGCCGGTGAGCCGGCGTTCCATCATCGGCGCATGGATGAGACATGGGTCACGCTCGGAGTGATGTGCATGGGGCTCGGCGGTGTCGTCGCGGGGCTCGTCGGAGTGGTGCTCCCCGAGGGCCGGCGGCTCGGTGCGCTGTTCGCGCTGATCGCCGGCGCCGGAGTGGGGCTGGTGGTCATCGGGCTGGGTGCGCTGCTGGACGAGAGGAACGAACCGTCGGAGCTGACGTTCTTCCTCGCCTCGCTCTTCGGCCTCCTCACGGTGTGTGGAGCGTCGTGGGCGGTGTGGCGAAGGGCCGCGGGCTCCCGGCCTTCCACGGGGGAGCTCGCCTAGACCGCGACGGGACGGAGCGCGGTCGCGATCCCGTCGGGTGCGGAGACGAGCTCGATGTCGAAGACGTCGGCGAGATGACGCTCGAGGAGCGGTGCGACCTCCGCGACCGGCACGTTGCGCCCCGCCAGCCGGCTGAGCGAGGTCACGCCGTGTCCCGGCAGCCCGCACGCGACGATCCCATCGAACCAGGAGAGATCGGGGTCGCAGTTCACCGCGAAGCCGTGGACGGTGACCCGGGCGCGGAGCAGCCGGACGCCGATCGCGCAGACCTTGTCGTTGCCGTGCCATACGCCGGTCTGGACGTCCTCGCGCCGCTGGAGGGCCAGGCCCAGGTCCTCGCCGGCACGGATCACGGCTTCCTCCATCCGGCGCAGGTGCGCCGCCGCGTCCGGCTTCGGGCCGAGGTCGAGGATCGGGTAGCCGACGAGCTGTCCGGGTCCGTGGAACGTGAAGGCGCCGCCGCGGTCGATCCGATGGACCTCCGCGCCGCGCGCGGCCAGCTCGTCCGGCGACCACAGGAGCTCGTCGGGCCGCGCGCGGCGCCCGCCCGTGAAGACCGGGGGATGTTCCAGCAGGATGACGACGTCCGGGATCTCGCCGGCGAGACGGCGTTCCGCGAGCCGGTGCATCGCCTCGTTCGCGAGGCCGTACGGGATCGGCCCCTCGGGCCGGACGAGCAGGGCTTCCCGCCTCATCGTGTGGCCGTCAGACCGTGACGTCCTCGGCGAAGTCCCAGCTCTCGAGGTTCTGCTTCACCCGGGCGAGGAACCGGGTGGCGATCTCGCCGTCGATCGTCCGGTGGTCCCACGACATCGAGATGTTCACCATCGAACGGATCGCGATCGTGTCGTCGATCACCACGGCTCGCTTCTGGATCGCGTCGAAGGACAGGATGCCCGTGTTGGGCTGGTTGATGATCGGGACACTCGCGATCGACCCGTAGGGACCGGGGTTGGTGATCGTGAAGGTCGATCCCTGGATCTCGTCCGGCTTGAGCTGATGGGCGCGTGCCCGACCGGCGAGGTCGGCGATCGCCCGGGCGAGGCCCACGGTGTTCATCGAGTCCGCTCCCTTGATCACCGGGACGATGAGTCCTTCGTCGTAGGAGACGGCGATCCCCATGTGGACCGCGCGATGCCGCACGATCTCGTCGCCCCGGAGCGAGGAGTTCACCTCCGGGTGCGTCATCAGGGCGTCGCACGTCGCGCGGATCACGAAGGGGAGATACGTGAGGTTGACGCCGTGCTTCGCCTTGAAGGACTCCTTCGCCCGTTCGCGGAGCTTCACCAGGTGGTCGACGTTCACCTCGACCATCGTCCACGCACGGGCCGAGGTCTGGAGGGAGGCCACCATGTGCTGGCCGATCAGCTTCCGGATGTGCGAGACGGGGGTGACCTCCTCGTCGGGCCCCGCGACCGCCTGCGGGGCGGGAGCCGTCGCTGCCGCGGGTGCAGGTGCGGGCGCGGCGGCCGGCACCTCGGCGGTCGCGGGTGCAGCTGTGGCGCCACCGCCCTCGATCGCCGCCAGGACGTCCTTCTTCGTGATGCGTCCCCCCGTCCCGGACCCCTCGACCCGCGAGAGATCGAGGCCGTGTTCATCGGCGAGCCGCCGTACGAGGGGTGACAGGATCCGCGACCGCGGCCCTCGGTCGGGAAGCTCGCCGGACCCGCCGTCCGGGGGTGCGGGAGCGGTGGCCGCCTGTGCCGGCGCCGTTCCGCTCGCCGCCGTGGCC
Source organism: Actinomycetota bacterium (assembly GCA_035696925.1). Classification (GTDB taxonomy): domain Bacteria; phylum Actinomycetota; class UBA4738; order UBA4738; family HRBIN12; genus JAJNBA01. The sequence goes on along the minus strand of DASSDW010000254.1, from coordinate 260 downwards.
TCGGCACCCTGCGCGGTCGCCGGCTCCACCGCGGGCATCTCGGCGGCCGAGCCCTCGGCCACCGCCTCGGCGCTCTCCGACGACGACCCTTCCTTCGCTGCCTCAGCCGCCGGCTCAGGCGCCGGCTCGGGCTCTGGCTCCGGCGTTGACTCGTCCTGCGGTTGCGGGGCGGACTCCGACGAGGCCTGGCCGCCGGCGCTCTCCCCTCCGCCGGCGCCGTCCTCGCTCACCTCGGCGAGATCCGTCCCGACCGGGACGGT
>DASSDW010000253.1:0-14180 GCA_035696925.1 Actinomycetota bacterium | reverse complement strand
GGTGGCGGCCCGCCCCGAGGACGCGCGCGTAGTGTATCGGCCGGCCGTCGAGAGGAGCTGGTGAGCATCGCCCGGATCCTCGTCGTCGATCCCCTCCTGATCAGCGAGGGCTTCCGGATCGGTGCCGATTGGGCCGGCCCGGAGCACGAGGTGCTGGTCCCGGAGGGGTTCGATCTCGAGCAACTGCGCTCACTGCTCCCGGAGGCCGCAGCCCTCCTCACGGCTCACGCTCCCGTGACGGAGGCGATGATCGAACTGGCTCCGGCACTCCGGCTCGTGGCGAAGCCGGGCGCCGGCGTGGACAACATCGACGTCGCCGCGGCCGCCCGGCGCGGCGTGACGGTCACGAACGTCCCCGGCGCGCGTGGTCGGGCGGTCGCCGAGCACGCCCTGTTCCTCCTGCTCCACCTTTCGCGACGGGGGTGGCTGCGCGACGACCCCGCCTGGCGCGACACACTGGCAACGCAGCTCGGCGGGAAGTCCCTCGGGATCGTGGGACTCGGCGAGATCGGCGCTCACGTCGCTCGCTTCGGTCAAGGTCTCGGGATGCAGGTCATCGCCCACACGCGGACTCCCGACCCCGATCGAGCGCCGGGCGTCCCGGTGCGTTTCGTGGATCTCGGCACGCTGCTGCGCGAGGCCGACGCCGTCATCCTCTGCGCCCCGCTGACCGATACCACGCGAAATATGATCGACGGGAGGGCGCTCCGGTTGATGAAGGAGGACGCGTACCTGATCAACGTGGCTCGCGGCCCGCTCGTCTCGACGGAGGACCTCCTCGAGGTGATGCGCGCCGGCCACCTCGCCGGTGCGGGTCTCGACGTGACCGACCCGGAGCCCCTTCCGGAGGACCACGGGCTCCGTTCCCTGCCCCACGTCCTGATCTCTCCGCACAACGCCGGACGGACGATCGAGTCCCAGACCGAAGCGTTGGCGAGGATGCGGGAGAACGTGCGACTCGTTCTCTCCGGGTCTCCTCCGATCGACCCGGTGGGCTGATCGCGGGAGTCGGATCGGCCGTCCGCCCTTCCCGTCGCTACGGCGACCGGTCCAGACCCAGGAGTTGCGCAGCGTTCCCCCCCGAGATCATCGAGCGCTCTGCATGTCCGAGACCCTCGACCCGGTCGAGCAACCCCAAAGGGTCGTCCTCCCCCATGTCGAACGGATAGTCGGTGCCCAGCAAGACGTGATCGGCCCCCCATCGCTGCACGAGCGTCGACAGCATCACGGGGTCGAACACCATGGTGTCGAAATACATCTGCGCGAGATAGGTGGTCGGCGGCCGGCTGATGTGCTCGCGACAATCGTCGCGCGCTTCGTACGCGTGATCGAAGCGCGCCGGGTAGAACGGCAGGTATCCGCCGCCGTGCATCACACAGACCTTTAGCGTGGGGAACCGCTCCAGAACCCCGCCGAAGATCATCCGCGCGATGAACACCGTCGAGTCCATCGGCATCCCGAGGGTGTTGATCAGGTAGTAGTCCGTCAGGCGCTGCCCCTGCGTGAAGCCGTTCGGATGGACGACGAGGAGGAGATCGTGCTCCACGACCTTCTCGAAGAACGGCACGAAGCGCGGATCGTCGAAGTCGACGCCGTTGACGTTCGTGCAGATCTCAAGGCCGCCGAACCGGAGGTCGCGGACGACCCGATCGAGCTCACCGAGGGCCAGGTCGACGTCCTGAAGAGGAAGCGTGCCGAGGCCGACGAAGCGATCCGGGTGGCTCTCGACGATCTCGTACAAGCGGTCGTTCACCATCCCGGCGAGCTTCTCCCCGATCTGCGGCTCGGGCCAGTAGAAGTATTGGGGCGGCACCACCGAGATCGCCTGCACGTCGACCCCCATGCGATCCATGTCACGCAGCCGCTGCTCCGGTTGGGTGAGCTTGGGCACGATCTCAGCGAAGTGCGTGCGGTTGTACGCCTCGCTGACGGGTCCAGAGAAGCCGATGAACGGGTCCTTGTCCGGAGTGAACAGCGGGGCTGCGATCTCTTCGGCTTCAGGGGTCATCACGTGCGCGTGGATGTCGATCACCACGCCGTTGCCGTTCGTCATCCCCATCCTCCGTCGTTACGGGCGTCGTCCGGGGGTCGGGACGCCGTGCAGGTCTGACATTATATACAACTTGCCTGGAGGCCCGTCTAGTGCGCGCCGTAGTTCCCGTCCTTCGGTCGGTAGAGGCCGAACGCCACCTCCGGGTCGCCGGGACGGAAGGTGCCGGTGACCTGCGCGCGCTCCCCCACCTCCCTCGTTCGAGCCGTGGTGGCGCGACCCAGCGCGAGCTGCGCCGGCTCCCACCCCGCGAGCGCCGCCGGCACATCGTCGCCGGCCGCGTCGATCGCCTCCGCGAGGGAGCGAGCATCCGCGGCCGCCTTCGCCGTGCCGGCGGCGATGTGCGGCCGGAGCGCGAACGCGGCATCGCCGACGAGACAGATCCTCCCGCGCACCATCGCGGGCACCTCGAGATCCACGATCACCTGGACGAACGGCTCCGGGGTCGCCCGGATCAGATCCGTGAACGCCGGTGGCAGCTGCGCCGCCGACCCGCGGAGCTCGTCGAGGTGATCGTCGCGCACACCGCCCGCCGGAAGCGACAGATCGTGATGCACGCCGGACCGGTCCGTGAGCAGCGACGCCAGCGCACTCCCGTCCGGGACGTTCCGGTACCACACCCAGTTCATCGATCCGCCGCCGGGCGCGGGGATCTCGTAGGACAGCACGTGCGTCCGATCGCCGACGTGGTAGGTGAGGAGGTGCCTGAGCTCCTCGCGGGCCCGGGTCGGCAGCTCGCGTTCGGGAAGCGTCCCTCGCCACCCGACGTAGCCGGCGTAGGTGGGAGACAGATCGGGGAACAGCAGGCTGCGCACGGTCGATCGGATGCCGTCCGCTCCCACGAGCAGGTCGAAGGACCGGACGCTCCCGTCGGCGAAGCGGGCGCGGACCTCACCGGCGCGGTCCGAGACGTCCACGAGATCTTTCCCCAGGTGATAGCGCGACGGGTCGAAGAAGTCGACGAGCGCTGCATACAGAGTCGCGTAGGACGTGAACCGATACACGATCGGTTCCTCGAGGAGCACGTCTCCCGTCGCCGAGAGGTACCGGAGCGTCCGCGCCGACGAGCTCACCCGGCCGAGGTCGAGCAGTCCGTGCTCCTCGAAGTAGCGGGTCGTGACGGGGTGGAGCACGATCCCCGCCCCCCGACCCTCCAGCGGCACGGGCGACCGTTCGAAGATGTCCACCTCGCACCCGACGTCGCGCAGCTGCAGCCCGGTGATCAGTCCGCCGAGCGAGCCTCCGACGACGGCGACGCGCGGCCTCCCGGGGGGCACGGCCCTCAGTGCTTCAGCTCGACGGTGACGAAACGGAGCCTGGTCTCACCTACGTTCTCGAGATCGTGCACGAGCGGGTCATCGGGCGAATGTGTGAGGTACTTCGTCTCGCCGAGGGCATAGTCCCGAACGACGAACGAGCCGTCGACGAACCGCTGGAGCCCGCGCCCGGGCTCGACGACGGTCCAGAAGTAGGTGGCGTCGTGCACGTGGAACGGTCCACGCTCGCCCGGTCCGAGGCGCACCTCGAAGATCCGGACGTGGTCGTTCTCGAGCAAGAGAGCTGTCCCGAGCTGGCGATTGCTCTCCGCCTCGGCCAGCTCCTGCGCGAAGTCGTCGAGCGAGAAGGTCCCTCGCTCCTCACCGATCGCCGCGCCGCCGTCCATCCCAGCCCCCATCAGCACACTCGTACATAAAATACAACTTGGTGGAGAGCGCCGGACGCGCTGCTGCACCCGGTTCGGCGATCGAAGGAGGAGCGTGCGGGCGGATCTCGCGATCGTGGGAGGTACCGTCGTGTCGGGCGCGGGATCGCGACGCGCCGATCTCGTGATCCACGACGGGCATGTCGCGGATACGATCGTCCCTGGCGACGACGTCGAGGCAGTGACCGTGATCGATGCCGGTGGTCTGCTCGTGATGCCCGGGATGGTCGACACCCACGTGCACCTCATGGACCCGGGACCGACCGAGCGTGAGGACTTCCCCACCGGGACCTCCGCGGCCGCGGCGCGCGGCGTGACGACGATCATCGAGCACACCCACGCGCATCCCGTCCGCGATCCGGACGAGCTCGCCGACAAGCGCGCGGCGCTGCGCGGGAGGTCGAACGTCTCGTTCGGGCTCGCGGCGCACGTGTGGCCCGACCGGATCGGAACCCTCCGGGACACGTGGCGTGCCGGGGTGTCGTTCTTCAAGGTCTTCACGTGCGCGACGCACGGCGTGCCGGCCGTGGAAGGCGATGACCTGCGACGGACCGTCCGCGAGGTCGCGGAGTTCGGCGGCACGTGTCTGGTCCACGCGGAGGATGAGACGCGGACCGCGGATGCCGAGCGGGCGTTGCGTGAGCAGGAGCGAGTGGATCCGGGGATCCTCTCCGAGTGGCGTTCCCGCGACGCCGAGCTCGTGGCCGTGCGCGCTATCGCCGAGCTGGCGGTGGAGACCGGCGCGCGGCTCACCATCGCGCACGTCTCCTGCCCCGAGGTCGCGGAGGTGATCGTGGACGCGCGCCGCCGGGGCGCGGACCTCGCGGCAGAGGCCTGCCCTCAGTACCTGCTCCTCAAGGAGGATGAGGTCGAGGCGCACGGCCCGCTCAGGAAGTTCACACCGCCCGCACGGAACCGCTCAGGTGTGGAGATGGACGCGATGTGGAACCTCCTGCGGGAAGGGACGCTCACGCACGTGGCGAGCGACCACGCGCCGTCGACGCTGACGCAGAAGCGCGCGGGGGACTTCTGGGAGGCCCCGTTCGGCCTGCCCGGTCTCGACACGACGACGCGTCTGCTCCTGGATGCTGCCTCGACGGGCTGGCTGACATGGTCCGACGTCGTCAAGCGCTATTCGGAGGAACCCGCCAAGCGGTACGGCCTGTGGCCGGCGAAGGGATCTCTCGACGGAGGAGCGGCCGCGGACGTCGCGCTGGTCGATCCGTCCGCGGCGGTGTCTATCCGTGACGAGGACGTGATCTCCAAGGCCGGCTGGACCCCGTACGCCGGTCGCACGACGACCGGCGACGTCGTCCGCGTGTTCCTCGGCGGCGAGGAGATCGCAGCCGACGGCGTCCCACGCGATGAGCGCACCGGGACGTTCATCCCCGGACCAGGCACGGCGCGCGAACGATGAGGGACCCGAGTGATCGTCCCCCTGAGCCTCAAGATCAGGTCGATGACCGGGCCGCGACGAAGTCGACCTCGATCAGCCAGTCGGGATGGGCGAGGCCGGCTACGAACAGCAGCGTCGACGCCGGGCGATGCCCGTCGAGGTACTCCTCCCGGACCGCTCGTGCCGTGGGGAGGTCCTCCCGTCGCACGAGGAGCATCGTGAGCTGCGCGATGTCCGAGATCTTCATGTCGGCGCCGGCGAGCACCCCTTCGATGTTGCGCCAAAGCAGCCGCGACTGCTCCTCGATGTCCGCCCCGATCCGTCCGTCCGTATCGACGCCGGTCTGCCCGGCACCGAAGACGAGCCGCATCGGGGACTCGATCTCCATCCCATGGGAATAGCTTCCGAAGGGACCGGGAACGCCGGCCGGATTGAACGCGCGCATCTCTGGGTGGCTCCTTCCTCTGGGGTTTGGCCGTCGGGGGGCAGGCACCATATCCGCCGGCGCTGGGTGCGCGCCCCCCGCTGATCCACCCCTAGCATGCGCACGTGCGGATCCTCGTGTGGCACGGATGGCTCTTGGAGGGGTCGGGCTCCAACGTCGCGACGGCCCGGATCGTCGAGGTCTGGCGGGCGCGAGGACACGACGTGCTGCTCGTCTGCCAGGAGCGCCATCCGGAGCGGTATCCGTGGATCGACGCCTGGGGCGTCCTGGACCGTGACGAGATCTCGGCGCTCGATCCGAACCCGAACGCGTCCGATGCTCCCGGCCGATGTGTCCTGCTCCGCCCGGAGATCGGGTCGCTCCTCCCCGTGTTCGTGGTCGACCACTACGAAGGCTTCGAGGACGTTCGCCCCTTCGTCGATCTGGCCGAGGACGAGCTGCAGACCTACCTCCGCGCGAACGTCGAGGCGCTCCGGGCCGCCGCTGCCGAGCATCGCCCCGACGTCACGTTCGTCGGCCACGGGATCCCGGGGGCCGCGATCGGGCGGCGCTCCTTGGGAGCGGGTTCCTACGTCGCGAAGATCCACGGCAGCGATCTCGAGTACGCGATCCGGCCCCAAGCCCGGTACCGGACGCTCGCTCGCGAAGGACTCGAGGCGGCCCTCGCCGTCGTCGGCCCGAGCGCGGAGGCACTCCGGCGATGCGCGGAGCTGGTGCCGGAGACCACGCCGAACGTCCGGGTGGTCCCACCGGGGGTCAACGTGGCGACGTTCCGACCGCGGCCGAGGGCGGAGGCCCTGCGAGAGGTGGCGGACCGGCTCGAGCGGGACGAGTCGACGCGGAACGGACGCCCCTCTGCCCTCGACGCCGAGGTCGAGCGCGCGCTCGACGCGAGGGACGCGGAGGCGATCGACGCCCTCTTCGAACGCTACGAGGAGGACGTGCCCGAGCTCGAGGCGGCCGCGCGGATCCGGCGGCTGGCAGATCGGGACGGCCCGATCGTCGGCTACCTCGGCAAGCTGATCCCGCAGAAGGGGGTGGAGGTCTTCCTCGAGGCGCTCCCGGCGATGCGTCATGAGCCCGCGGCACTCGTCGTGGGATTCGGATCCGATCGCGACTGGTTGGCGGCGCTGGCGATCGCCCTGCAGCGCGGCGATCGGGCTGCGATCGCGTGGCTCCGCGAAGCGGGTGGCCTCCCGGTCGATCCGGCCACGACCCCCGATGCGGCCGGACGCGTACCGGACCTGACGTTCACCGGGCTGCTCGATCACCGGTACGCGCCGGGCGCGCTCGCGGCGATGGACGTGCAGGTCGTCCCGTCGATCCTGCAGGAGGCGTTCGGGATGGTGGCGGCCGAGGGAGCGGCCGCGGGGGCCCTCCCGATTGTGGCCCGGCACTCGGGATTGGCCGAGGTGGCGGCCGCGCTCGAGGACGACGTCGGCAGGCCGGGACTCTTCTCGTTCGAACCGGGCGAGGGCTCCGTGCACCGGCTGGTGGACGGGGTGGACCGGCTCCTCTCGCTGCCCCACGGGGAGCGGGACGAGCTCCGGCGCGCGGTCAGCTCCTTCGTCGGGAATCACTGGACGTGGGAGCGGACCGCCGCGAAGCTGCTCGCCGCGGCCGATTCGGAGGGTTGAGGCCCGGCGGTTCAGCGGCGCCGGCGAGCCCTCCAGCCCTCCTCGATGGGCCACCGCCGGGACCATTCGGCCGTGGCGAGCGGATCGGTCGGGTTCACGGCTCCCTCGGGGGCCCGGACCTCCACGAGTGCCTCGACCTCGAACCCCGAGACCCGGAGGAGCCGGATCATGTCGCCGTGCGTGATCGCGAACTCGACCGCACCGTCGGCGTCCGGCCAGTCGAACCGGTGCATCCCGAAGTGGTCGCGTTGGAGCTGCTCCGTCGCCGGCAGGTCGGCCGGCGGGAACGTGAGCATCGCGAGGTACGAATGCCCGAGGAACACCAGCTGCCCGCCGGGGCGGAGGATCCGCGCAGCCTCCGGGATCCATCGGTACGGATCGCACCAGATCGCGGCGCCGTACTCCGAGATCGCGAGGTCGAAGCTGGCGTCGCGGAACGGCGTCCGCTCGGCGTCGCCGTGGACCAGCGGGAACCGGATCCCGAACTCGTCCTGGAACCGTTGCGCGGTGACGAGCTGGCGGCTCGAGTTGTCGAGCCCGACCGGGCGGGCCCCGCGACGCGAGAGCCAAGACGACACGTAGGCCGTCCCGCAGCCGAGCTCGACGCTGTCCAGGTCTCGCACGTCCGGGAGCAGCTGCAGCTCGGACTCCGGGACGTGCCAGACGCCCCAGCGGGGCTCCTCGTTCTCCCAGAGGATCCGGCCCCGCTCGACCCACTCGTCGGCGTCCGCGTCCCACGATGCCCGGTTGGCGAGCACGTGGTCGGCGGTCGTCACATCGTCGTCCGTCATGCGATCACGTTCCTCCCTCGACCGGGCGGCAGTGTAGCCACGGGTGCCGTTCGCCCCAGCCCGGATGTGCGGCCCTCGCGTCGTTCGGGTATACCGGGGCGGAGAGGAGGTCTGCCATGGACGAGACCACGACCACGGAGCTCACCGACGAGGACATCCGGACGGTGATGCCCGGGGTGACCGACGGCCCGAGAGCCGAGACGGACCCCGACACGATGGACCAGGACGGCACGGACGGCGACACGACCGACGGGAAGGACGGCGACGCCGCGGACCAGGACGGAACCGACGGCACGGACGCCGACGGCACCGACACCGGCGACACAGACGGAACCGACGGCACGTCGTGAGCCAGGGCACGCTCGAACGCGTCGGGGCGGAGCGCCCGCCGCTCGAGCGCTGCGCCGGCAACCCCCGGTCGTTCCTGGAGAGCGATTGGGGGACGCGGGCGTCGGTCCGCCTCGGCGGGGCCTCGCCCGACGGGTTCGAGGACCTGCTGTCCCTGGACGACGTCGATCGGTTCCTCACGACGACGGCGCTCCGGTCGCCGTTCTTCCGCCTCGTGAAGTCGGGCGAGCGGATCCCGGAATCCGCGTACACGCGCAGCGGCCGGGCAGGTTCGCGACCCGTGCCCGGGATCGTGGATCCGGCGCGGCTCGCTTCCCTGTTCGGAGATGGCGCGACGATCGTGCTCCAGGGACTGCATCGATGGTCCCAGCCCGTCACCCGCTTCTGTCGAGGGCTCGAGCTCGAGCTCGGACATCCGTGCCAGGTGAACGCCTACATCACCCCGGCCGGTGCGCAGGGCCTGGATCTGCACACCGACGCCCACGACGTCTTCGTGCTGCAGGCGTTCGGCCGGAAGCGCTGGGAGCTCCACGAGGCCCCCGGCGAAGCGGCCAGGGCCCCGCTCGACGTCGAGGTGACGCCCGGGGACACGATCTACCTGCCGGCCGGCACCCCCCATGCCGCGCGCGCCCAGGACGAGCTCTCGGGACACCTCACGGTCGGCATCCACGTGGCGCGCTGGCGGGACGTGCTCGCCGGCATCGCCGATCGCGGCGCGGACGCGCTCGACGGGCCGGTGCCGGCGGGGTGGCTCGAAGATCCGAGCGCGTTCGCCGAGGAGCTCGGCGGGCGTCTCGCGGCGCTCGCCTCCGCCATCGGTGAGGTAGACGTGCACGCGGTGATCGGCGAGCGCCGCGAGCGGTTCCTCTCGACGCGGGCGACCCTCGCACGCGGCACGATCGCGGAGCGGGCGACGCCGATCACGGTGGACGATGGCTCGGTGGTGACCCGGCGCCCGGACTCGATCTGCGAGCTGGTCGTGAAGCGCGATCGCCTGGTGGCCCTCCTCGGGGATCGATCCCTCCAGATGCCCGTCCGGCTGGAGCCGGCGATGCGCCAGATCGCCGGGCTCGGCGACGATGGGATGCTCGCCGTTCGCGACCTCGCGCACCACCTCCCCGATGCCGCGAGCCGCGCGGTCCTCGTCCGGCGTCTCGTCCGGGAGGGCGTGCTCACGATCGTCGACGGGTACTAACCGCCGCGTGCCCGCGCTCGACGATCGCTGCTCACTGCGGAGTCTCGCGGCCGGGGAATCGCTCGCCGGGACGGCCTCCACGATCCGTCACTGGTTGCTGATCGAGCACCCGGGCCCGTGGGGCCGGGACGGGCTCCTCGACGCCCGGCTGCCGGCGGGGCTGGGCCGGGAACTCCGGGGCCTCGAACGAAGGACCGGCGCGCGTGTGCTGCTGATCCGGAAACCCGACCGCTTCCCCGAGTACGGGGACGACACGCCGATCTGCTTCGCCGTGGACACGCGCGAGGCCTGGCTCGGGTCCTCGGTGCTCGATCGGATCGAGGATGCCGCCCACCTGGACCCGCGCGAGCGAGCGTCGTTCGCGGACGATCGGGCGGGAGCACCGCTGTTCGTCGTCTGCACCCACGGCCGTCGCGATCCCTGCTGCGCCGAGCGGGGCCGTCCGCTCGCAGAGGCCGCCGCCGCGGCCGGTCGCGAGGCCGTCTGGGAGAGCACGCACGTCGGCGGGGACCGGTTCGCCGGCAACGTCGTCGCGTTCCCGCACGGGCTGTACTTCGGACGGGTGGAGCCGGAGGAGGTCGCCGACCTGATGCGCGCGTACGGCGAGGGGACGATCGCACCGCTTCACCGGTACCGCGGGCGCTCGTCGGACGCCTTCCACGTCCAGGCGGCCGATCTGGGCGTCCGCGATCACCTCGGGCTCGATCGGATCGACGACGTGGCGCGGGTGCGCGACACCCGTCGCGGCGACCGCGCCGAGGTCGGATGCGATACGCCGCTCGGGCCCTTCGACATCGATCTGGAGCGGGTGTCCGGAGCCCCGATGCGGCTCACCTGTCACTCCACCGCCGAGGAGGCGCCGGCCGCGTGGCGCGTGCGCGCGATCGACCGCGGGCGGGGCGCTCTCTAGATCACGAGCCAGCGATCGATGACGATCGCGCTGCCGGAGCCGGCCGCTCGGTGCGAACCCAGGACCACTATGCGGACCGTGTGAGGACGGTCGGCGAGCCCCGACGCGAGCGGCACCGTCGCGAACGCCTTCGCGGGCGCGTAGAGGTCGACGACCGTGCGAAGCACACCGTCCACCCACACCTCGGCCTTCCCCATCCCAGGTCCGCGCTGGGTGCGGAGCGCGACGCCGGTCCCGGTGAACGCGAGCTTCGCGGACGCTCCACGGGCATCGCTGATCGCCGACGCCCCGCCGCTCGCCCCGGCGTCGACCGCGGTCGCCCAGTGCACGGACGAGGCGGGAGGGTCCGATCGCGTCTGGCCGCCCCACCTCAGCGCGTCGACCGCGACGCGGGTGCCGACGGCCGCCGGGCGCTTCGTGCCCAACACCTCGAGGGAGAGCACGTGCGCCCCGGGACCGAGCCCTTCGAAGCGGCGCTTCACCCCCGTCCACCTTCGGGCGAATCCGTCGAACGTGCCGGTCACCGTTCCATCGATCCGAACCCTGGCCTTCCCCATCGCGGGGCCGGACACGGTGAAGAGCGTCGCCGTCCCGCCCGAGAACTCGTACGTCGCCGATGCACCGGCCCGCCGCTCCCACCGGTAGGAGCCGCCGATCGCATGCGGATCGGTCGTACGCCCCCACGCGTAACGGGTGCCGGCTCCGTCCTCCTCCACGCTCACGACGGACGTGAACGTCGCCGCGACGTCGGTGGCAGCGGACACCGGGAACGAGCAGACCGGCCCCGACCCACACGAGGGACCGGTCCAGCCCGTGAACGTCGACGCGGAGTCCGCGGTCGCCGTGAGCGTCACCGTGGACCCCGCGGCGAACGCGGCCGTGCAGGTCGTCCCACAGTCGAGGCGGACGGGTATCGACGTGACGGTCCCGTCGCCGGTCCCCTGGCGTTCGACCCGGACGGGATAGCCGAACACCGCCGACACCTCCTTCGCCCTCAGCATCGGAACGTCACAGGTGGGGGACGCGCCGGCCGCGCGACACGCGCCGGTCCACCGGAGCAGCGTCGCGCCCGGACCCGGCGTGGCCGCGAGCGCGACCACGGTGCCGGGGTTCGCGAGCCGATCGCACGTCGTGGAGCCCCCGCCGCAGTGGATCCGCGCGCCATCGATCGCGCCCCCGGTCGGCGGGGTGACCTCCAAGGAGGCGATCCTGCCGCGACCGAGGCTCGAGCCATCGAACCGGTCCCGGTCGACGTTCCCCGCGATCCCGGCGACGTGACCGGTGGAGGTCCATTGCCAGAACGTCCAGCCGTTCCCGCCCCATTCGTCGGCCGGCACGCTCGGCGCCGACACGCCCCAGTGGGCGATCCACAGTGGATAGCCGTGATCGGCGAACCACCGGGTGTTGCCCATGTTCGCGAGCCAGAAGTGCGGGCTCGTGTAGAGCAACGGCTTCACGCCCGTTCGCGCGAACACCCGCTGGACCCACTCGCGCACCCAGTCCTGCATCTCCGCGATCGAGAGCCCGTGGGTCTCCTCGATGTCGAGGACCGGCAATACGTCTCCCCCCGCGATCTGCGCGTTGTGCACGAAGAAGTCGGCCTCACGGGTCGCGTCATCGACCGCTCGCCCGACGTTCGCACGGTGGTACGCGCCTACGACGAGCCCGTTCGCTGTGGCCTCCGCGAGGTACTCGAGATACTTCGGATCGACGGAGCGAACCGTGGACGCCGTGTTGCCGATCGTCGCCCGCATGATCACGTAGCGAACGGGCGTCGTCGCCACCTGGTCCCAGTCGACATCGCCCTGCCACTTCGACACGTCGATCCCGGGAACCCGTTCCGCAGCGAACGCGGGCGTCGCAGGGATCACGATCAGTGTCGCCGGGATCGCAATCAGCATCGCAGCGAGCAGGGAGATAGTGCGTGCGACAGTCGTGCGCGCAGCTCGCCCCGATGCAGGACGTCGTGCACCCACGCGCATCGCCTCCATGCATCCACCATAGCCGCCGGGGCCCACAGGCCATGGGTAGGCTGGCGCGATGCTCGGTGAGGAGGAGGCCGTGGTCCTGGAGGTGGCTCCCTTCGACCTGCACGGCGTCCGGTACTACGACCTCGCGGTGGGGTTCCCGGACCGGTCCGTGATCCAGGCACGACTCGGTGCCGAGAGCGTCCCGGACGGCCTGCAGAAGGGCGATCGCATCCTCGCGACGCGCGTCGCGAATATGGTCGTGTCGGTGCGTCGCCCGTAGCGGGCGAGGCCTGGGTCGGATCAGCGCTTCAGCGTCAGCGCGGCACCGACGGTCACGAGGACGAGACCGGCGACGCGCGCGAGCGTGACGGGGATCCGCGGCGAACCGAGCCATCCGTAGGCATCGATCAGCGCCCCCGAGGCGAGCTGTCCCGCGATCAGCAATGCCACGGTCGCGAACGTGCCGATCCTCGGAGGGGCGTACGCGATCGCCAGGACGATCACCGCGCCGAAGAGTCCGCCGAGCCACAGCCAGAGCGGCTCGTGGAGCGCCGAAACGATCGACCCCCCGCGGCCGAGCGCCACGGCGAGCGCGACGACGAGGATCGCGGCGAGGACGACACCCAAGCCCGCCGCGCCGATCGTGCCCACGCGCCGCCCGAGCGCGCCCGAGATCGACGCCTGCGCGGCGCCGGCGATCCCGGCCGCAAGCGAGAAGACGATCGCGAGCCGCGTCCCCGTCATGGGGGCGAGGCGATCGGACGCGCTCGCCTACTCACGCTCGATGTGCATCGCGGACTCTTCCGCGCTCTCCGCCGGATCGGAGGAGAGCTCCCCGACCTCCTCCCGGGTGCGATCGAGGTCCGCCTCGTCCGCCGGGCCATCGCTGTCCTCCGCGACGGCGTCCTCGGTGGCCACGTCGTCGTCCAGGATCGGATGTGGCCGCGCGCCTTCGGCCGCGGGAGGGTCCGTCGGTGATGCGTCGGGCTCGTCCATCGCGAGGCGGCGTTCGAGGGACCGCTCGCGCTGCTCCTCGGCCGTGGTCCCCGACTCCTCGACGGCGACGGGCGCATCCGGGCTCTCGAACGGCTCGCCGGGAGAGTCACCGACGGCGTCCGCGCCCGATCCGCTCTCCCCGTCCCTCAACGCGTGCTCCGACCGCGGGCACGGCGCGCCGCCGCCGTTCTCCGCTTCCTCGTCGCAGCCGCCTTCTTGCCGGCGGCCACGCGCTTGGTGGACTTGCGAGCGGTGGACTTGCGAGCGGTGGACTTGCGAGCCGTGGCCTTGCGAGCCGTGGCCTTGCGAGCCGTGGCGGTCTTCCGGTTCCTCGTGGCGGCTGCCTTCTTCCCGGCGGCCACACGCTTGGTGGACTTGCGGGCCGTCGACTTCTTGGCGGCGGACCTGCGGGCCGTGGTCCTCCGCGTCGACTTCCTGGCCGGTGCGGCCTTCCGCTTCCGGGTGGCCGCGGCCTTCTTCCCGGCGGCCACACGCTTCGTGGACTTGCGGGCCGTCGGCTTCTTGGCCGTTGACTTCCGGGCTGTGGCCTTGCGGGCCGGGGCGGTCTTCCGCTTCCGCGTGGCGGCCGCCTTCTTCCCGGCGGCCACACGCTTCGTGGACTTGCGGGCCGTCGACTTCTTGGAGGTCGACTTCTTGGCGGTGGCGGTCGTCGTCGCGGTCGGTCCGCGACCCGGGGTCAGGCTCCTGCCCGTCGGCCCCTTGCGGGCGGGCGCCGAGCC